>NZ_JBGFFE010000002.1:0-335836 GCF_041224415.1 Clostridium lapidicellarium
TTGAGAAAAGTCAAAATATGTAGATAGATTTTCCCAGTTATTTTGTATCAACGCTACTATGAGAAGACAATTTATTGACCTCGTTATTATCATGGGAGTACAATTTGCTAGTCTTATTTTTATCTTTATTATTTCTTCTCTGTGGTTTAAATTTATTTCCATTCACATTGTTTTTCATACCTGTTTTATATACAAATGTTAATTGTGCTGGATCTTTATTTCCATCCTCGTCAATTCCACCGACAATCACTTTTTCTACAACACTTTCAAAAACGTGCCTATCAAATTTATCTAAAACTTCATTTTTCTCTAATGTCTTTTTGAATTCCTTCAAACGATGTTTAATATTTTTTTCATTGCCTGCTGATTTTTGTAGTTTCTCACGTTCATTTAAAAGCTGTTCCTGCTTTTCTATCAATGCAGAATACTTCATTTCATACATATCCTTATCTATAGCTTCTTCCAGAAGCATATCTACTAGTTTATTTTTTTTGTTTTCTATTATGTCTATATTTTTTTCTACTTTAGCAAGTTGCTTATTTATAGTACTGCTACTTAATGTATCGTCCATTCTCTGAAGAAATTCATTCAGTACATCTTTGTTATCACTACATAGCAAACGATAGCTTTCAACAAAAGCATCCTCAATTGCTTTTTCGGGTATACCTTTACTGTCTGGGCAAAACTTTTTACCTTTTTTGGTAGCTGTTACACACTCCCAGACAATCTTGCTATACTTGGAACTGCTATGCCAGACACGTCTTGACAGGTTACTACCACAGAATCCACATTCAAGCATACAGCTAAAGGCATATTTTCTGCTGTATTTTTCTCTTTTTCCAACACCTACTGTTGTTCTATTTTTACTTCTTCTATTAAGGATTTCCTGTGCTTTTTCAAAGACCTCCCCACTAATAATAGGTTCATGATGATCACGTATGTAAAACTTGTCTTCTTCTCCCATATTTTCGAGACGTCTCTTTGAAATAGGGTCAACAGTAAAAGTCTTACCCAACAATAAATCACCTTTATATTTCTCGTTCTTAATAATTCCAATAACTGTAGACGGTGCCCATGTAGTATTTCCATATTTCGTCTTGTATCCAAGATTCTCTAATTCATGGCCTATTACATAAGCACCAACACCTTCAATATATCTCTTAAAGATATATTGAACAATTTCCGCTTCTTCTTCATTTATAGTAATAGTCTTGTCTTCTGCATGATAATCATATCCAAGGCAACCTTGAAATCCAACTAATTCTCCGCGCTTCATTTTCATTTTTAATCCTTTTTTAACATTGGCAGAAATGTTTTCAACTTCCTGTTGTGCTACAGAGCTAAGTACAACAAGCAGTAATTCTCCATCCATCGTAAGTGTGTTTATCTTTTCATCTTCAAAATAGATGGCAATATCTTTTTCTTTCAACATACGAACATATTTCAGCGTATCCAAAGTATTTCTGGCAAACCTTGAAATAGATTTTGTAATAATCATATCAATATTACCATTCATACAATCATTAATCATACGCTGGAAATCCTCACGCTTTGTAACCTGCGTACCTGTAATTGCCTCATCTGCATAAATATCTACTAATACCCACTCTTTATTCTTATTAATCAAATCAGTATAATAGCTGACTTGTGACTTGTAACTATTCAACTGGTCTTCACTATCTGTACTGACACGACAATAAGCAGCAACACGTAGGCGTTCTATAGTTTTTCCACGTACTCGTTTTGGCAATACATCTCTTGCTTTTATAACTTCAACTTTCTGCATATAACAGCCTCCTTTTGTATCTCCTTTATAGTGTTATAATATCATATAAAATGATACATTTTCAAGCTGTTATATCAGAAAATATTTTATAGTCTTTCATAAGTCGGCTTTTAACAAGATTATATTCCTTCTTTGAAATTAACTTACAGGAAAGCAGTTGCTTTAACATAGCAATTTGCATACTGTATCGAATCAATTTTTTATCCATCAAAAACCTCCTCGCTTTTAAATATATAGGGAATCAACAAATCAGATGACTCTGGCAAAGCTCCACAGGATTTTCACCTTATCCCATACTTATGGGTATACCACCCAATGCCGTGCAGACGTTCAAGGCAGGAGTATCATTATCCCAATATGCAGGTCATGACAGCAACCTTGCCACAGGTCACTTGCGAAGCACTGGAATAATCGCTCACTTTTTATTCCTCCTTTCAATGGTCATGGCGTTCCAGTTCGCCGGCTCTCTGCATATTGAATGTATCTGATTGCGTTATACTACACCTTCAAAAGGTGTTTTCTTTCTCAAAGATCATAAGGCCTTGTCAGCCTATCAAAGCATACTGAATAGAAATATGATTTGATAGAATGACAACCTTAAAGTCAGGGCGTATGGGTGTATCCCTACGCCCTTATATGTTTAGATTTTAAAATTGAAGATCATTTTCAGTAAAGCAGTAGTAAGCTGTTCTTGAATATCCTTGTCCACAAAATAATACCCATTGCCGTATTCGTCAGCAAGAATCCTTGTAGAAAGTTTGGCAATATAGCCTTCATAATGCTTCAATATACATTCAATTGCCAAAGTGTAGCCCTCACTTGCTGCCTTTATAATAGGAAAGGGAATTAATTTCTTTGTTTCTTTCATAAATCCTCCTCCAATAGTTCTTTTATAATCTCTAATGCACTAGTGCGGTTGCGGTATACTGTACTGCGGTTTACACCTAATTCATCCGCAATTTCTGCATCCGACATTTCCAGATAGTAAGACATCAGAATGATGTCACGCTTGCGTTTTGGTAAAATATCCAGTGCCTCTGCAATCTGATAATCAATAACTTCCACATTCAGTGACAATATCTCATAAATTCGACTATCAAGATGATAGGTATCAAAGGTTTGTAACTTGCTCAATTCCAATTCCGACATTTCTGAAAACAGACATTCACGCTTACTCTGCCTATTAATAGAACGATAGCAATTACTTCTGGTACGTATCATCACTTTTCTTGCCATATGGTCAAACTGAAATTGAATGGTTGTCTGAAAATCGTCCTGTATTTTGTGATTAAACTTCTTAAGTAGTAATTTATTGAAAGAAGATGGCTTCATAAGATATCACCCCCTTTCCAAGCCAGTGAGGAATGAGAAGACTTCGTTTCTTTTTTCCTCTTTCACACTGACTCTCACCGGGAGGTCGATACTTGTTGCAGAAAATTCTTTTTATTTGAGAAAAATATTTTAAGAACTGAAAAAAGCCCGAACGGATATTGTTATCCGAACGAGCTTTTAATATGACATTATTTTCTATTATATGATATAATTCTACATAAGATAGACCATAGCTATCCCAAAATAAAAATGAGCTTTTTTTAGAAAATCACTCTGTTCACAAGGGCGAGATTCATATTTTAATCTCATAACGGAGACCTCCTTATTTTGCTACTGTCCAATAGTTAATATTGCTTACTATGATGAAGAGATGCTTGTCCATAATAAAAAAGGCAGCAGCTTTAGCAGGTAGAAAAGCCGCTGTTAGACAAATTAGTTTAGATATGATATAAAAACGTAATTTCCGCCTAATAGCGGTTTTTAATGCTAAAAGACATTATCTTTCAACATTTTCTGGAATTTCTGTTATAACAATAGATTCTTTTGAGAGTATTGAGCAAACTTTTGTAAAATGAAAGAAATGTGCGAAAATATCATTGATATATAATAAAACCATTTATCATATTGCTTTACTTTGGTTGTTTATAAAGAATGATATAATCTAGTAACACTCTATAATCATTACAGTGATAATCTGATTGTATGTAGAAAATCGTCTTAATTCTATACATGATATATTTTTAGTTATATCAATAATCTAGCGAAGTAAACTTATCCATCAATGTATTGGAAGTGAAGAAAACTGTAGAGAACTTAATATAAAAGTTAAAGCTTCATAGTAATTGGAAAATTTGTTTTAGTAGCTTGGAATAAATAATCTATTATGGAGTCTTTTTAGGAGATTTAGATTTAGAGCTTATTAATAAGCTTTTTGAAAAGAGTAAAAAATTTTGTTATTTCAAAAAAATGGTATAATAAAAAAGGGTGATTTTCACTCTTTTTTATTATTAAAAATTTAAAATTATTCAGTACATCGATCCTCGTTTTTTATTATTTGTTATAATTTAATTTCTTTATTTTCTATTTTTTTTATTAGATTCTTTACTTTCTCCTCAATTATTTTAGCTGTTTTAATGAATTCCTCGTCGTTTTTTCCTGTAGGATCTTCAAGTCCCCAATCTTCTTCATATTTGGATGGCAAGAATGGACATGTGACATTACATCCCATTTTTACTACTACATCAATTTGGGGTAAATCATCAATCAATTTGACATGTTGAGTTTCACTTATGTTAATACTATATAATTTTTTAATTACTCTAATTGCATCTTTATTTATTCCGGATTTAATCTCCGTTCCAGCTGAATATGAATCAAATACCTCACTTCCATATAATCTTCCTATTGCTTCAGCCATCTGTGATCTGCATGAATTATGGACACATATAAAAGCTACTTTTGGCTTCATCTTATTCTCCTCCTGTGTTAAATTTTAATATTATGATTTATATTCCGATTTTTTAAACACTATTAAATCACTATCTAATTTAGACGATTTACCCAATGTTTTATAAAGATTTTGTAAAATTCCTACTAACTCCCATCCCTCTTTTCCATATTTATTTAGTAATTCTTCTATACTTAAATTTTCTTGTGAACTTAAAAAATGGTCAACCGTAAATACTTTATATTCCCATTCCATATTAACAATACCCCCTTAAAAATTCCTATCTATTTAATGCAAAATACTTTTTTCCCCAGTGCAATGCTACATTCACAAGTCCTATCATTACAGGCACTTCAATCAACGGCCCTATTACTGCCGTAAAAGCTTCCTTGGACTCTATACCAAATACAGCAACTGCCACAGCTATAGCAAGCTCAAAATTATTACTTGCAGCAGTAAATGAAAGTGTAGCTGTCTTCTTATAATCTATACCTGATTTATAACTTATAAAAAACGAAATTGAAAACATAACTACAAAATAGATTACAAGTGGTATGGCAATTCTGATTACATCTAAAGGTAATTCTATAATATACTTTCCTTTAAAGGTAAACATTACAACAATAGTGAACAATAATGCAATCAAAGCCAAAGGGCTTATTTTAGGGATAAATTTTTTTGTATACCATTCAGTACCCATTTTAGGCTCCAACAACAACCTGCTCAGTATTCCAAGTGCAAAAGGCACGCCAAGATAAACTGCAACAGATGAGGCAATTTTCCCCATAGAAATATCTACACTATAGCCGGTAAGTCCAAACCAAGTTGGAAGTACAGTTATGAATATATAAGCATATATAGAATAAAATATAACCTGGAATATAGAGTTAAAAGCTACAAGTGCAGCTGCATATTCCGTGTCACCATCTGCCAGACTGTTCCATATAATAACCATGGCAATACATCTGGCAATTCCAATGAGGATAAGACCTGTCATATATGCAGGATAAGCATGTAAAAATATTACTGCAAGTGCAAACATCAGTATAGGTCCTATTATCCAGTTCTGAATAAGTGATAAAGATAATACCTTAGGATTTCTAAATACTTTTCCAAGTTCTTTATAGTTTACTTTGGCGAGTGGCGGATACATCATTACAATAAGCCCTATTGCAATTGGAATGGATGTAGTTCCAACGGACAGACTGGATAGTCCTCTTGATATACCCGGTACACCCCACCCAAGCAAAATTCCTGCAAACATAGCAAGAAATATCCAAAGCGTCAAATAACGATCAAGCAATGACAATCTAGATGATTTACTTTTCATATACATTCCTCCTGTTTTCTTTAACCTAATAACTCAAATAATTTTTCATCTTTAATTTCTTCTGCTTTCCATTCTATTAATGCAAAATTTCCATTGGAAATTTCATTGACTTTGTTTATCCATGGTATTTCATTGCTTGCTTTAGCCTTGAGTACACTATTTGTAGTATCAGCCATATACATACTAGAATTTATAACCCACCACTTACTTGCAATTCCCGCACGTTCT
Source organism: Clostridium lapidicellarium (assembly GCF_041224415.1). Taxonomy (NCBI): domain Bacteria; kingdom Bacillati; phylum Bacillota; class Clostridia; order Eubacteriales; family Clostridiaceae; genus Clostridium; species Clostridium lapidicellarium. The sequence goes on from NZ_JBGFFE010000002.1 coordinate 6,124, forward strand.
AGATCTGCTTCGAGACGCATGGATTCGTAAACTGGAGTATCCTCGGCCAAAGTTACAATAATGACTTCTGTATCATTGGCATTTTTGAGTTCAGGTAAAAGATCTTTGACAGATTGAGGTATATTGCCTTCTGAACGCTGTATTTCTCTATTATAGCTTTCTGTGGAATCTAATAGTAATAATGTATGACCTGTAGGTGCTGTATCTATTACCACAACTTCATCCTTTGATTTCTCAACTATATCTGCAAAAGCTCTGAATACAGCTATTTCCTGTGTGCACGGAGATCTTAAATCCTCTTCAATATATGCTATGTCGCTTTCATCCATAGTTTTTCTGGCATTATTTAATACTTCTGTTTTATATTTTTCAAGTTCCTCTTTTTCATCAATATGGCTTATTGTAATACCATAATTTTTGTTTAAAACAAATTTTAAATGTGCTGCTGGATCAGTAGTAGTCAAATGAACCTTTTTACCTCTTTTTGAAAGTCCCAGGGCAATGGCAGCCGCAACTGTCGTCTTACCTACTCCGCCTTTTCCCATAGTAAATATCACCTTTTTATCATTATTGTATAGATCATCAACTATATCTTTCAGCTTATTTATTTTATTTACATTTAATTCTGCAACTTTATATTCAACGTTATCTTTTTTTAAAAATGCTCTTATATTTTTAATTCCTGTTACATTATATGGCCTAAGTGGTATTTCATAAATTTCAAGATCTTTTAAGCTTTTAGGCATATTCTCTAAAGCATTTTTCTGCTTTAAATAAATTGCGTTTGAAATATTGTCATTATGAATTTCAAGTACACCATTTACAATCATTGACTGATTATTTATACCTATATCTCTTAATTCTTTAGATGCTCTTTCTGCTTCTTTAAGAGGTGTAATTTCAGGCCTTGAAACAAGAACAAGAGTAGTCGTTGTTCCATCCGATAAAGTTTCAACCGCATTTTTATATAATGATCTCTTATCTTCAAGTCCTGATAACTGCCCTAAACATGAAGCTCCATGAGTACTTTCTCCTATAAAATTACTCCAAGCCGAAGGAAGTTGAAGCATCCTCAAAGTATGCCCTGTAGGTGCTGTATCAAAAATTATATGATCAAATTTTTCTTCAATTTTTTCATCAGTAATAAAAGTTGAAAATTCATTAAAAGCTGCTATTTCCACAGTACAAGAACCTGAAAGCTGTTCTTCCATATTCTTAACGGCTGCTTTCGGAAGCTTACCTCGATATGGAGCTATTACACTTTCCCTGTACTCTTCCGCAGCCTTTTCAGGATTGAGGTTTGCTACTGTCAAATTTGGTACCTCTTTAATTTCAACTCCTTTATTATCGAGATCTGTACCAAACACGTCCTGTAAGTTGGAAGCTGGATCTGTACTAATGAGCATGATTTTTTTCCCTTGATCTGCAAGGGTAACAGCAGTGGCACAAGCAGTGGAAGTCTTGCCTACACCGCCTTTACCTGTAAAAAACAAATATTTAGTTAAATGTATACTGTCAGGGTTAAATTTTTTAAACATTAACAACATCCTCCTCCGCAATCACAGCCTTTAGACTTTATCTTAAGTCCAGTTTTTAAATAATCTTCTGATATACCTAGTAATTCACAAAATTCCTTATTTGTCGGATATGCCTTTGTTTTTACTATTACACCATCTACCATAGTTACTGGAAGTATTTCTGTACCTTCTTTATTCAATACCTCATTAATTGTTTTATTGTCTACAAATATTTGGGGATTACTGGTCAAATTATACCTTTCAACCAATATTCCTTTCTTTTGAAGTGTATTAATAGCAGTGGAGATCCTTAACAATTCTGGATCTATGGAAGGTCCGCATACACCTGTAGAACAGCACATTGCCGGTTCAAAAATTATCATTTTTTTCATATAAATCTCTCCTTATTATATAAATTTATTTTTCATTGTCAGTTTTACATAAACCAATACTCTTGCCTTTACAGATACATTCCTCTGTATCCGTCATAATATTCATTAAAAACAACATCAGCTTATTCGTATTAGTATTATCTAATGAATAGTGACTCCATACCCCTTCTTTTCTGCATTTAATAAGCTTACAATCCATCAGAACTTTCATATGGTGAGATAGAGTAGGCTGTGTAAAATCAAAATGTTCCAGTAAATCACAAGCACATTTTTCACCACAGGAAAGTATATCAATGATCTTTAATCTGTTTTGATCTGACAGTGCCTTGAATATTTTTGCGTTTAGTTCGTAATCCAAATTCATAAAGTCACCTCCTTATATAGATGATTATCTATATGTATAATATAGACTATTATCTATGTGTTGTCAATATGATTATTGTAATAAATAAAAATAATAGGTTATTATATATATAATAACCTATGTAATGAACATTTATTTGTTACTTATAATGATTAATTTATAATCAATAAAACATTATTTTTATACCTTTTAATCTTTCACTATAGCCATATATTAAAAATAAAATATTATTTTAAAATTATTTCATCTAATCTTTTTCTCAATGTCACCTTGTCCAATTTATCTATTGGTAGAGCAATAAATAAATTAATTCTTTTAGCCAACTCATTTCTAATTTTTTTAAAGTGATTAACTGTCTCTTCCTCATTTCCCTTAAAATCTCTCGGATCAGTTATCCCCCAATGCACATAAATTGCATCATTTGGTAAAGTAGGACATTCATTTTTAGCCTTATCACATAATGTAATAACAAAATCAAACTCCTCATTTAAAAATTGTTGTATTGACTTAGGTTTGTAATTACTAATATCTATACCCATTTCTTTCATAACAATTTTTGCATAAATATTAATATCATCAGCTGGCTGATTTCCCGCACTAAAGGCAATAAATTTGCCCTTACCTTTATCATTTAGTATGGCCTCTGCCATTTGGCTTCTTGCAGAATTTTGAGTACATAAAAATAATACTTTCTTTTGCATAATATCACTCCCTAATTCTTTTATGTAATTACTTATTCATAATCATATGGTAGATCATATTAGTTATCAATAATTATAATAATTATTTAGCATACATTTAACATTTTATATAAATAGCATTAAACAACTATCTTGAAATTTCATAGGATTAACTAAATAATTTCATCAGTTAGGGAGAATGAAACTAAAAAACTTAATCCTATGATTTATCAATTATAATTTCGTAAAATTCATATTAATTCAAAAAGCTTTTTATTTTTATTTTTAAAATCTTTATGTTTAACTTTTAAATATAAATTCACAAAATCATTTTTCACATAGATAATAATCTATATTTATAAATATAGATTATTATCTATGTATTGTCAACAACATTACTAAAATTAATTAAAATTATAGACTATTATATGTATAATAGTCTATGTAATAAGATTTTATTTATTCTCAATTTGTATAAATATCTAATTAATTTCTACTATATGCATCTAATTTATTCCAACTGATTTACTTCTGTGTTCCATCAAAACCACATCATGCCATACACCATTACTCATTTTTCCCAATCTTTCTCTTATACCTACTTTTCTAAAACCACATTTTTTATGAAGATCTATGCTTTTAATATTCTCCTTTATAATTACAGATTGCAAAGTCCAGAATCCATTTTCTTCTGAAAATTTTATTAAGTTTGTTAGAAGGGCGGTTCCTATGCCCTTCTCTCTGTATTCCTTTTTTATATATATGCTTACTTCTGCAACACCTGCATATACACATCTACTTGAAATTGGGCTTAAAGCTGCCCATCCCAATACTTTAGTAGATGAACATACTATTAATCTACATGATTTAATGTGGCTGTTATTCCAATCCTGCCATGTAGGTACTTCTGTCTGAAATGTGGCTTTACCTGTATTTATACCTTCCAAATAAATTTTTGATACTTCTTCCCAGTGTTTTTCAGTTATTTCTTCAATATTAAAATTCACCTTTCTCCACATCTCCCACTTATATACAATCTTTATCCTAAAATTTATATGCCTTTACATGCGCTCCTGCGAAAGCTCCATCAACAATATCCGTATCTATTTTACTATATACATCATCTAATTTTTTTTGCTTTGCAATATCTTCTATAACATCCTTGGTATATATATTTATCGGCGTTATTTCAATATCTTTAAATCCGACCTTTTCAAGTATTTCCTCATATTCTTTGATTGGTAAAGCACCTGCAATACACCCTACCCACATTTCAACACTATGCCTTATATTTTCCGGTACATCTTTAAGAACAACAATATCCGCAATTGCTAACCTTCCACCCTTTTTTAATACCCTATAAGCTTCTGACAAGGCTTTTTCTTTACTTTCACATAGATTTATTACACAATTTGATGTAATAACATCTATTGTTTCATCTTTTAAAGGTATATCTTCAATATATCCCTTTATAAATTCTACATTTTTAACTCCCATTTTTTCTTTATTTTTGTTTGCTAATTCCAGCATTTCATCTGTCATGTCAAGGCCATACACTTTCCCATCTTCACCAACATATTTAGATGAAATAAAGACATCTATTCCGCCACCACTTCCCAGATCCAGAACTGTTTCACCCAATTTAGGATTAGCAAGTACAACAGGGTTTGCACATCCAAGTGATGCATTTACAGCTTCATCCGGCAACCCTTCTATAAAATCTTTAGTATACAAATTTTGATTTTTGGTAGTATCTCCACAGCATGATGATGTACCGCATCCACAATTAACATTGGTTTTATCGCTTACCTTTCTAGCTATATTGCCATAATACTCTTTAACTTGACCTTTAATTGAATTTTTCATAATATATTCCTCCTTAACAACATTTATTTTGATTTACAGCCTTAACAAGCAATTTTAAACTTTCAATTACTTGTTCCCTTTTATGTTCAGGTATAGATTTAAAAATTCTTTCATAATATTCTTCCATACTTCCTTCAATATTTTTAAATGCTCCTACTCCCTTATCTGTAAGTTTTATTGTTACGTATCGTCTATCATCTGGATGCAGTTCTCTAATTACAAAATCATTTTCAACAAGATTATTTATTGTTCTGCTCATTGTACTTTTATCCAAAGTCAGTATTTCAGCAAGCCTATTCAAAGAAATTTTTTGTGCTCTCCCAATCTCTACAATAGCATGACATTGCGAAATAGTTACACCACAACAAACTGAATCTCCTTTCTCCAATATTCCTAGATTTCTTACTAATATCCTAATCAGCTCTCTTAAATAATTACTTTCGGTTTCTTCCATATAACCACCTCAAATGAATTGTATCATACAACCGTTGTATTTTACAACTAATTATTTATAATTTAACTTAAAATTAATAATGCATTACTTTCAATACATACCATAAGTAATAGCATTATTTTAAATATAAAGGCCATTTTATTTTCTGAAATTTTTATTATATTAATACCATTCTTCACCTTTTTCAATTACATGTAACCATTCTTTTTTATCATTTATTTTATATTCAAACCTTAAATAGGTACTTATTTCATTTTCCAAAATATCAAGGTGTTTATACTCTTTATCTCTCCACGTATGCATTACCATCTTTAAACCATTCCTGCAAATAATATTAACCGTTCCACCCAAAGGTACGAACTCATCATCTTCAATATTTTCCTTACCTAGATGTAATATTTCCTCTACAAAATTAATATTTGCAGAAACTATATTAGATCTCGTTTCTAAAAAATTAGCATTAAAAAACTTAACTATAAATTTTTTATAAAAAGTTCTATTTAAATCATCAATCCTTTATATCTATCAATTTGTTTATAATCAATTCCATATATTTTATATAAGTCCTTGTTAATAGAGACAAAATGACTGCTTTCTAAATCTTTAAACGATGTAACTTCTTTTAAAATATAATATATATCAATGAGCATACTGCATGCTATTGCAATTAATGCTTGTTTTGTTACAATTTTAATATATTACTATATTTACTAACGAATATAATAAAAAATAAGTATAAACAATATAGTTTCTATCTATGCAAACTTTCCTCTTTTATGTAATCAAGAATTAACTTGTCTAATTCCCAGCTTACACTTAATATATCCACATCTATCATATCTTTATTTAAGATATTCTGTGATAATTTATTATTTAAAATATGCCTAGTTTCTTCTATTTCATGCCTTATTCTCATTTTCTTATCCATAAAATCCTCCATATAATTAGTAAACTTGCTTCACAAGCAAATTATAACATTATTTCTCACATATAATCAATATAGACAAAGGATTATTTTGGAGGATTAGCTTAATGGCATACACTAAAAATAAAAACAAAAATTTAATTGGTGATAAGGTCAAATATGCAAGGCTTAGAAATAAGCCCAAAATAACTCAAAACGATTTACTCGCTAGACTTGCAGTAAGAGGAATAACTCTTGAAAAAACAGCAATATCCAAAATTGAATCCAAAACAAGACCGGTTACAGACAAGGAACTTGTTGCCATAGCTGATGCTTTAGGTGTAAATATATTATGGCTGCTTGGAAAGGAATAAAAATATTCTTTTTATTTAGTAATTAATATAAATCGTTAATAAATGATAAAGCATGGTAATTTCTATTCTTGATAATATAACATTTGTTGCTATTTTTATTTAACAATCATCCAATTTCTATCCTTATCCAGAGTCAAATCAAACTGTGAAATTTGTATCGCCTTTGTCTGTTGATCAAGGTACTTCACAGATACCGATACCTGCACTTTATTATCAATTTTTCGATACACGGGATTGATAAGCTCTGAAAATACATAATCCTTACTAACTGGTTTCAGTACATCGTCTTTTACATAGTAGGACAACTCCTTTTTACTTGCAGTAGGGTAGAGTTTAAAGAATGTCTTTAAGAATTCGTTGATTTCCTCTGTAGTAGCCTCACCCACTCTACCATCACTTTCTGGTATCTTTGGTTCATAAACTGACTTGGCAGGTATTCCACAAATGGTTGGATTTTTTATAATGGCCATGTTTTCGGATTTATCAACATAGACTGTCACTTCATAAGAGGAATCAACAACCTTTTTTGTAGTACCTTCCGTTATCAATTGATCAACAGAAAAAATAACTTCATATTTATTGTTATCTACCTTTTTTACTTTCCAGATTTCCACGTCATTAACTGTAGAAGACGTTGGTATATCTCTTCGAATAGTATCAGTATTCAAATCCTGCAATTCCTTAGTCAGATACCCTTTGAGGTTTTCTGTTCGCGCATCTATAGACTTCTGGTTGTTTTGCCATGAGTAGTAGATATTGGCAAAGTTCTTCACGAAATTTTCTATCTGATTGGTATCCACCACTTGTTTTTCAATGACCTTTGTTTCATGAACAGTTTTTATATCTATGGCAGTAAAATTCTTATAAATTCCAAAAATAATACTGCCAACAAGCAGTACCCACAGAAAAATGATGGATTTCCTATGGGTACCAACTTTCATAACATGTACCTTTTTCGCCCTAAGCTTCTTTTCTTTTTTCCATATCTTCATATCTTAAATTTTCCTTTCTATTTATTTTTAATTCTACCTGCGCTTACCAAATGCTCATGCCAGTATGAAGTAGTGAGGTCGGCGTATCCTATAGGATTGCCCGCATGATACATACGATTGTTTCCAATATAAATGCCCACATGCGTGATATAGGTTCCTGCATTATAGGTACCATGAAAAAACACCAGATCACCTGGCTTTGCTTCTGATAGGGAAATGTGCTGCGTCATATCATATTGCTCCTGGGCTGTCCTGGGAAGTTTAATTCCGGCCTTCCCAAAACACCACTGTGTCAGCCCACTGCAATCAAATGAAATGTTTGGGTTGCTGCCACCAAACATATATTTCCAGCCTTCATATTTAAGGGCTTCTGTCATAATTGTCTGGACTGTGGTATTATCAAAACGAGGAGTGCTCAGATATTGTAATACCAACGGCACATAAAACATGTTTCCATAGCCATACATCCAACCGCCGTTTTTTCTTACAGCAATTGGATTTGTATAAGTGACTTTATTTCCACCGGATTTTTCTCTTGCAAAGCTCTCTGCAAGTTCAAATGTGTACTTCTTGCCATGACTGGCGACATAATCTATGAAACCTTCTCCATAGTTATAAGACTGTACAACAGTATTTATATCACAGCCTTTTTTCTTGGAATACTCAAGCAAGGTTACAAAATATTTACAGCCTTGCTTTATGGATTCCTCTACAGAAAAGGAACCTGCGGACACTCCTGCAGATTCAATAGATTGCATGACATCTGTTCCTCGTCCGCCACTTTCCACCTGCATGATGGCAAGCAAATAGCTTACATATTCTTCAATTCCATATTCCCTGGCATACTTCTCAACCATAGGCTTGTGTGCCAGCACTTCCTGTGACAAATTGGAACCTGCAAGATCAATATCGCTGTCATTTCCACTGTCTTCATCTGAAATAAAGACAGCAACAAAAATAAGAAGAAAAAGCAGTACAGCAAACACAACACCGAGGACAATCAAATGTTTAAGCTTCATTTTCTTCGTCCTTTCTGCCTTTTGCCTACTTGCTCTTTTACTTTTTGGCGCTGCTGTGTGGTAGATCTTAAAGTGGAAGACTTTACAACTGGCTTTTGATAAATATTCTCCGATCCTTTCCCTTTTTCATAAGAATAATATTTGCTAGAAACATGATTTTCTGTAAATTTTGGTGTACTTGCTATAGGAGAGTTCATATTAAGATTTTCAGAACTGTTTGTTGTCATCCCATCAGTAAATGAATTTGTTTGACTCATGTTGGCCCTGTTTGTTTTGGGAATATCACTAGATGTTACAGGTCTAGTACGTACCGGACTGGGAGATGATGTTTTTTGTATATTTAGCTGCTCTGTTACAGGCTGCTTCGTTGTACTCTGCTGACGTGCTTTGTCCAGCTCCATTCGACGCTTTGCAATTGTCTCTCGGCGTAGATTTCCGTTTTTTGCTCGTTCCTGCTTTTTACACTCTAGTGTTTGTACCATACCACTTTTGAAGCCATCCACATTTTTTACTACCTTGTCTGATACTTGCTTTTTCCCATGGTATAGGGCATAACGTGCATTGACTGGCAGATCCTTTGCCTGCTCTTTTATTTGTCCTGCTTTATCTGCAATGCGATCTTTAGTATCCATAACTGCTCCAACTTTCTCACCGACACTCTCTCCAAAACTTGGCTTATTTTCGGATGATACATCAGAGCTGCTGGCTGGACGTTTATGATTAGGCTGTGCTCTTTGAGATTTTCCAGACTTTTTTGAAGCTGCGGCACCTGCCATGGCTCCAGCTGCCGCACCAGTTGTTCCGGCAACAAGGATACGTCCGATTTTCCTTTTTAGTCTTCGTGTCCCACGGTTTAACAGCTTGTAAGGTTTTTGAAAAATTCTGTGTCCCATCTGCTTGGAGTCATTTGCCTGCAAGTTGAACATGCCCATCAGATCTCCAAGCTTCATATAAATACCGGCAAATGTCACTATCTGCAAAAATGCAATTAGGAAAAAGGGGAATCCTTCCGATAGGGTATAAATCATTGTAGAGATTGAAAAGGCAACAGTGACAATAAGTGTAATACCTGCTCTTGTCATAATCACATTAAAAAGCTTCATTATGGCATGCTTTGCCATGTTATCAAAACCAGGTATCATGGACAGTAGAAAACTCATAGGCAAAAACATGGCATAGATTATGAAAAGTATTTGTGAGAATATCATAATACCTGTCAGCAAAAACACGAATATGGAAATCCCTATATTGAAAATAAACAGAAAAAATACCATACCAAGGCGTGTAATGGTTTTGGTAATGGTAAGATTCATGTTGTTCTTGTCCTCAATTTCCTCTTTTACAACTGTTTCTCTATCCTTTCCATTATTCTTATCAGGATCAGCAGAAATCAGCTTTTCAACCCTTTTTTGTCCAATTTTATCCATGTCGGAATTGCCATACTGTAGTAGAAGCCAGGGCTGCTGTACCTGTATGGAAAACAGGTTGTTCCTTATCATATCTACACTGTCTTTACCCTTGGTTTTTGAATTTGACATGACAATTTTTCCACCAATGGATAAGCTGGCATTGCTGACATCAGATGAAAAATCATTGATTTTACCAATATAATCTGGAGCATAGGCAATAAAGGAAGCAGAAAGAATAAAGACTACAACTAGATTAATTACTGCATGAACAGCTTTAGTAGTTTCTTTCTTGATAAGCCCTACATAGGCAACATATATACCAACTATCAAGATGAAAATCAGAAGAAATCCCACATAAAAACCGGAACTTTGAAAGCCATTTGGCGAAATGCCTGCCAAAGTCTGCATGTTCTTCCCGATGGCATCTGAAGTCTTGGAGATAAAATCAAGTGAGTAGGCTTCCTGCACCAGATATCCTGTGGCATTGGACAGGTAGAGTGAAATTGTCCATATAAAATTGGTGATGGCATATAGCCCATACATGACCTGTTTGCCTATTCCATCTGTCCAGTTCCAGGGCAGCCAGCCCCAGGAATTATCCACGTAAAAATCCAGCTGATAATTGCCAAGAGGATATTTGGAGTAAGTATTCTTGGAACTTACTGTATCATCTACAAGACCTGATGCATGTACTACAGTTCCAACAATGACTAAAAAAAGAAAGGATATTACGGTGACCAGCAAGATAGTTATAAAGATTTTTCGTATCTTTTTCATCTGTACTTTCTTCAAGCTCATTTAGGTCACCTCTTTCTTAACCGGTGGTCGGGTGTCAAAGGCATGGAGAAGTTCTTCAAATACCGGATGAATCTGAATGACACCTACACGGCCATAAAGATCAGAGATTAGGCATTGACCATTTTCAAGTTCACGCAATCGCTTCTGGTTATTCTCGTCTTCCTTATCTACTCCAAAAAACTCCAGTGTCTTCTTTATTTCATTGATATCCGTGGAACGAAATGCAAATTTAAGTCCTATATTGTTCTTCATCTTTTCATCAAGCAGATCATCCGCATTCTGCGTCACGAAATAAACACCTGCATTCATGGCACGACCGGCCCTTACAAGCTTGTTGGAAAGCGTCTTACCCTGTGACACCTGCAAAAAACTCCATGCTTCATCCAAGTCCACAATTTTAAATACACTGCGTTCGGAATGAATGAAGTCAAGAGCAAAGGTGCTTATAACAATTAAAATGGCTACGCTTAGAAGTTCTACGGTGGTATATTCCTTAAAATTTGTTTCTGCATCCGGCAGTACCAAGTCAGCCACTTGTATGACGTTCAGCTGTCTGTCAAGGCTGATAGACTGAATAGTAGTACCGCCTGAAAATAACAGTTGACCAAGATTACTGTCCTTAATACTGTCAATATGATCGGCAATACTGTTGGCAACAGTTGTATTTTCCTTATGCAGCTCATCAATGACACGCAAAAGTCCTTTATTTTCACTTTGTGTTACTCTGCGAATGGCTTTACGAAGAACCGGGAATTTCTCTCCATCACGACTTGAAATTCCAGTTAAAAAGGTAAGAATGTCAATTGCAAGGCTTTCCGCATCCTTTGTTTTTTTCATAATCACGTAAGGGTCAAGCAATCCCTTGTCACTTTCCTCTCTCGTAAGGTTTATAATGTTGATTTCATGGGCAATTTCCGGCAGTGTTTCTTTCCACCTGCCGCGCTCGGACTTTGGATCAACAATTACCGCCTGTCCTCCATAGAGAACAGCATAATAAACAAGCAGGTTGTTTGAAAATGATTTTCCACCACCAAGTGAACCAAGGAAAGCTGCTGCAAGAGCATTGGTAACAGAACCTTTCACGCCCTGGGCTGCAAGGCTAGGCTTTAAGTACACATTTCGCCCTGTGTCAAGATTGTATCCAATGTATATTCCTTCTTTTTCTCCAAGCATCTGTGTGGCACCAAAGCCTAAACCAGCTAAAAAATCACTGGTAACATACTGGATATAGTCATTCATGTAGCGCTTGCTGGCAGGTAGAAATTCACCATGAAGTCCCAGCATATCTCCAAAAGGGCGTACCAGCTTAATGCTTAAATCGTCATAGAAGTCCATAACTTCATTACAACGGCGTTTCAGTTCATCAAGGCTTGAAGCTGATACACATATAACATAGCTCAACTTGTACATAGCTTCCTTTGTCTTATCCAGATTGGTTTCCAGTTCATTTACATTATCAAGCGCTTCTAAAACATCATTACCTGTATCATTGTTGGACTCCCAAGCATGATTGTCCAAGTCTTTAAGCTCTTTTTTCTTGTTTCTAACAGTAGTCAAGGCTTTCTTGTTGGCGACAATTTCTACATTCATAGAGGTGTCTATGGGGAAAGTAAATTGCTGCTGCTGATAGTAGAAAATTTCCGAGGATGGAAAATCAAGCTCTCTCACAATGGAATTTATAGTGAAATAGGAAACATAGGTCGTTTGGTCTTCATGTTCAATTCTCAAGTATCTCTGCTTTTCTTCCACCAGGCAGCGAGTAGGTTTTATAATGTCATATCTTTTTACTAGAGTTTCCTGCTTTAGCTTTTCTACAGGCAAATGGTATTCATATTCCTCATAAGGTGTACCTGTCTTTCCATAGAGATGTTCAATTAAGTAGCCAAAATCATTCTTGTTTAGCCTGCGAAATTTAAATCTGCGGGAAATCTTGCTTTGAAGCAAACGCTCCATTTTCATAAACCTGTCAATTTCTTTATTGCTCATGCTTACAAAATCACCCATGAGCTTGTGATTTACCTCATGTAGAAAATCAGAAAAAGTCATAGCTATGGACTCACCTATAGTTTTAATGCTCACTTCCTGCTCGTTTAAAAGGAGCTTGAAGCCAATAAAAAAGCGATAGTCAATCTGGTTTTCACCAATCATGCTGACTAACGCTTCGGTCTGCTGGTCGATTTTTTGATAGGCAACTTCCTTTAATTTTCCAGTGACTTCTCTCTTGCTGTTCTCCTGTGTTATCCTGATACTGGATTCTGTTGCAATCTGCAAGGCATGTATTTTTCCATCACGGCTCTGGGCTATAAGCTGACGAAAACTGTCGTGCACCTGATATTTTTCTTCCGGACTGAGAAATGAGTAATTGTAGGGTATCATCTCATAATAAGCAAAACATTCTCCATCATGGTTAAATACAAGATTATTTTCTATATATTTAATGGGATAAGTCATAAATTTCACTCCTAACTGCGGTAATAGCTTCGTCCACAATTTCTTTTTTAAGTCTCACTGGTTTTCCTGCATAAGTAACTTTTGCTCTAACGATGTATGAAAACACGGATTTTAAAAAGCCGAAGGGCTTTTTCCCATCGAAAGTCTTTTGTGACATGAACCATGTAAGCGCAGCAGGGATTCCCACATATTTAAGCAGTGCACCATGGATCATTGAAAGTGGTGAAACATTTGCAAACATAACTACCAGAAGTAGGGAGCAAACAAACCATGCCATCTGCGTGAATGTAACCGGAAAAGGCAGCTGGAAATCATTGATTGCATATATGACCTTTTCCACATTCCAGATGCTTGTATAGCTTTTAATCTTCTTCACATGTAACAATCCTTTCTGTTTTGAATTTTCAAATAAGAAAGGTGACCAGTACATAAATTAACAGGGGATAATTATAGCACTGGCACCTTTTCTGGAAATTTTTTAACTAACCTGCATATTCAAAAACCCCATGGGGAGTGACAAGGAAATTTCCTTCAATCTCAAGATCTCGCCCATAGGCTTTATAGTCAATATAGTTTTGTAAATCGGAGGGGATCTCACCAAGCCTTCCGGATTCCTCAAGTAGATAGTAGGCGACATCCTCCATGTCGTCACAATCAGGATAACAGATAATATCATCCTTGTGCTCCACCATCTCTTCAAAGCTGCCAAAGAAAGTTCTCTGAATTTCTCTCATTTCGTCCTCAATTGGAGTTCCCTCCAATTCTTCTGCCATAGAACACAGACGATTTATTTCATCAATGGATGTGTACTCGTCAATATCAAAGGGCAGCTCATAATCATGAATGGCATATTCTTCATACTCACCATTTAAGCCAATGCGCTCCTTGACATCTTCCATGTCTATAGGTGGAGTAAACCACGCACCTACTGATTCGCCCTCGTTGTATTTACCAATATTAGCGATATAGACTTGCATTTCCATATCTTCCTTCACCTCCTTATGCACCAACAACTCTGTTAAACAGGTTCAAAAGTACATCCTTGACGCCAGAAGCATTGAAAACCAGACCTACGGCAATAAGTGCAATTATAAGAAAACCAATGAGCTTGGAAAACTCCCTCTTGAAACCAAGATAAAGCCCGATTACTACAATTGCCATGAGCACAAGTGACTGGGCATTGCTTAAAAACCAGTTGTATAGATTCTGTCCGAAATTCATTACACATTTCTCCTTCCATAATCTTTCATTATATAATCAAATAAAATTCTATTTATCAGTTGCAGTTAGTTACCATCTGTTCTGTATTATCCACCTGCTGCTGTAGTATTTTCTCATGCCTTTTTGTTAGTTTGGCATTTTGTATAATATCATAGATGATGTTTGTGCCACGTATCTGATCGATTAAAAGTGCCACCTTTAATGTTGGGGCAACCTGACGCCCTAGCCAGTTTAAGGTACGTACAAAGGAATAGGGCTCCGGTTTGGTGGTAAGTTTGAGCTTTTCACGGTCCTTGCCTATAAACCAGGCCCAACTTTCATTTATCTTCCATTCACTGCGCCTCTTATTCTCTATCTTGTCAACAAATCGAAGGTAACGGTTTATAATGGAAAAAGCTGTACGTTCTGCATCTCTATATGACAGAAGGTCAATAATTGCATGATAGGCTCTATCATTTTTCAGCCTAATTTCAAAACGGTTTTTGACCTCTGCTTCTTCTATGGGAACGCCGTTTTTCACGTACTGTTCATAGTCCTTTTCATATATGCAAAAGTAAATTTCACTTTTCAGGGAACCGATATAGAGTGTATTTCCCATGGCTTCTTTTTCCTCACGGTGTATAAGCTCACCACTTCGATAGCTCTTGAAACTTCGAAATACTGAAATGCATTCTTCATTTCGGCATTTTTCAGTGAGCTTTGGAATATCAAGTATACCTGCCTTGTCATTTATAGCTAAATCCAATCGTTTGAATACGCCGCCTTCACCTATTGCACACATGAAAAAATCATACCAGCTTCTGTGCTGTGCCAGAAGAAATCCTTCAAATTGCCTGCAGCCCCGTCCTTTAAGCTCTAGCAGTACTCCTTTCTTTTCATCAGGAGATACCATTACAAAAATATCTCCCAAAGCATAATGCTCTGCATAGGAATAAAAACCATAGTCCTCATGAAGCATGTATTTCATTTTAAGAAGCAGTATATCTTCAATAACATGTTTTACATTTACAGTGGGGAAACGTATCCTCACATAGTCAAACAGCATTTCAAGAGGCGAGTCAGGATTAAAACGTTCCAGTGATTTTAAAATAGTCTCTTTGATGTCTTCCGATGGTGAAGCTCTGCCATTTTCAATGTCACTTAGATACTGTCTTGTGATTCCAGCTGCAACTGCAAGGCGGTTTTGCGAGATACCATAGTAAGTTCTCTTTTCTTTTAGTACCTGTACCCATAATCCATTTTCACTCAACTATATCCCTCCAATCAAAAAAGTATGTCAACTGAAAGGGTTGTAGTTGACATACTTAAAAAATCCCACAAACCTTTATATAATAAGGTATTTGCAGGATTTTAAAACTGTTTTTTATTGTATTTGTGCCCCCCTGTTAGATACGGGGGGCTAATCACTGGTGTGGCTATCGCCACACCAAAAGCAGGTCAGTCCGTCCCTGCGGCTTTCGCTTCGCACGCCGCCTGTCCGTCCTGCCTGCTTTTATTTATTGATTCTGCTATTTCAGGCAACTCTATGCTATTTTTAATTTCATTTCCCCAAACATCCCATCCATCTTCTTTTTCTCTTGCAAATAACTCTATTCTTGGCAAATTTCCCATAAGTTCTATAATTTTTTCCCTTGCCTGTTCTGGCTTCTTACTATGCTCTTGTATAGGAGTACAGATAAGCTGATGAACCCTTTTAGATATTCTTTTAGGATGTCCTTTTGTTCCAAGAAGGCATATTTCCGAGTTTGATCTTGTCCAGTTCCCAAGACCCCAAAATGGTGTCTTGCTTTTCCGGTTTAATTTTACCCATACAAAAGCTACTGTTTTATACACAAATCCCCATGCCTTAATTAAGTGTAAGCCATTTTCTAATTGGGGAAATGTAACCCATAAAAATAGTATGCAGTGTTTTTCGGCTATTTTATCTACTTGTAAATTACATAGATCCTCTATAGACATTGTTGGATAATGGTTTTCTGCCACTCCTTGTCCTTTTTTTCTTTTATACTGCCAAGGAGGATCAGCATAAATAATATTGTATTTCATTATAGTTCTCCAATCTGTAAAGTAAAAAATGACATTTACTTTAAAAGCAAACGCCATTACTCTTTTTCTTCTATTTGTTCTTTGTTCACTAATCTTGATATTTCTCTTAAAAAATCATGTCCTTTTGGTACAAGGGGAGTATAAAACTCTGATATCACACTTGTACCCGTATCCACATAACCACGGCCTTTTATCTGATTTAGGAAAAAATCTTTTTCCACCTCACCAAAGATCATTCCATAACCAAGCTCACTCATTCTGCCAAGTGCTACACGAAAATTGAACTGATCCCTAATCCCATCTCCTAAATATTTTGCATCTGGCCTCTGACAAGCTAAAACCAAGAAAAAACCACTTTGGCGCCCCAGCATGACAATTTGTTTTAGCTTGCTCATAACCTGTGTACTTTTTTTACCTATCATCTCCATAAATGAAGGATACTCATCAAAGATAAGGAAATGAGCCGGCAGTCCTAAATAGGCATAGTTTTCACCTGTTTTGTAATTCTCCATCAACTTCATTTCTTCATTTTGTTTCATCATATCATCATAGAACTGATCCAAACAGTCAATCATATCCTGCTGTTTGTAATATACATTTGGCATGACAGAAGAAAGATCGGCAAGGTCAGCATTTTTTGGATCAAGAACATAGAGAACGGCATTTGTATGCAGTAATGCTTCAATAATGGAGAAGATGAAGTAGGTCTTACCTCCGCCTGTGCCTCCGGCTATCAGCATGTGAGGGAGTTTGTCATATTCCCACCAGATATTTTTCATGAGCTTTAGCCTGCCGTGTTCTGCCTTTAATTCATCAATAGTAATTCGGTTTGCAATCATGTCATAGAGCAGGGTATATTCCACATAGGAATCCTTTAACTCTTTGTCCACCAGTTCACAGTACAAGCCACTTTCCAGTTTCTTTTCCAGGTGCAGAAGCTGGTCTTGATACTTTCCAAGAGTAATTTCCACATGTATATGAATCAACCCGTCTTTCAGGAGATAATACATCTTCGGAAAATGACTGATTTTCTCTTTAGATCTGCCAAATGGTATGTCTTTAAATAGTCCATCACTTTGTATCTGCTGAGATTCATACCATTTATTTTCAAGTATCATTCTTGCCAGCTTCTGACGGTGAATCAGCTGTTTCACATGGTCACGCCGAAAATGGTAATACAGACAAGCTACAAGCACGCTTACTGCTGTGGCAATAACTACACTAAATATCAGATAGGGCGTAATAGACAATTGAAAACAGCCACCATGCATAAGCCTGACTTTCTGCCAGTCCATTAGTATGAGCTGTTTTCCATGAAATGACAATAGCACCAGTAAGAAAATCACAGTAAGTGAGATAGCATCAAACCGGAATACCAAATTTTTATCACTTGCTCTAATTCGTCTTCCTTTATAGATAAAATGTTTCATAAATCATCCTTTCCGGAAAATATAAATGTCCTATTTTCCTTTATTTTGAGGCTGCGGCTGTTGGTTTTTAACATGGGAGATTGCCTGTTTGTTTTTCAGTACAATATCATCGGCCTTTATATACCAGTCCACGTCTGCGCCCCTGAAAGTGGCAGTTGCCACCGTATCTGCTACTGGATTTACAAGTTCCACTTCGGCGTTGTAGGCAAACTCTTTTAAAGGAACAGAAGCTGGAATACTCACTTGTATCATACAACCCTGTCCACGGGATTTAAGATCATAGGTACGCTCCTTTATTTCATCACTGACCGTACCATCTTCATTGTTGATATGCACCTCACGGCGAAGTGCAGAAAACTTCAATATTCCAAATGTCTTTTCCTTGTCAATTACAATTCCTTCAGCTAATCTCATTTTTTTTACCTCTCTTTCCTTATTCTTTCACCATATCACCTGCATGCAGAATATAATTTGTAAAACCACGATTTCCAATTTTATATCCTTCAGCAGTGATACGGGGATTGATAAGTTTTACTTTTTCTTCTACCTCAAAATGTTTTTCACCAGCTTCCGGCGGCAATATTACTACAATATCGTCTGCTCTCTGAATGTCAGAATATAAATTGTAACTACGGGAAAGAATTGACATACGACCGTTCATTCTGCGCTGTTCAACTTTACCTTCTCCGGCATACTCCAGATTTCCAAATGTCTTTTCCATGTTAGGAATAACATATTTTAGTTC
Source organism: Clostridium lapidicellarium (assembly GCF_041224415.1). Classification (NCBI taxonomy): domain Bacteria; kingdom Bacillati; phylum Bacillota; class Clostridia; order Eubacteriales; family Clostridiaceae; genus Clostridium; species Clostridium lapidicellarium. The sequence goes on from NZ_JBGFFE010000002.1 coordinate 24,786, forward strand.
CATATACTTTAACCTCTTTTCATTTATAATAGTTTAAATTCTACTTGTCTCCTTATTCTGCTGCATGAAGCATACCTTTCTGCCCGTTCTTTATCAAGGGCAAGCTTATGTGCTTCGCACCCTTGACAAAGCTCGGTCAAAAAGGTAAATAGTAGGTAAGCAGAATAAGGAAACATTATACTAACTGTTCTTTACAATTTTAAATGGTGGAGAACGTGATTTCTTTTTGTAATTTGAATAAAACAATATATACACTATTACCACTTCCTTTTTAAATTTAGGTATAAAAATAGACGTTCATTTCTGAACGCCTAAACATAGTATCTTTCCGTTGATTTTTTCTCACATATTGACCATTCGCCTTTCGATAGGCTGTTGTTATTAAATTTTACTTATTACTTTTCCAATTTTTTATAAAAAGTAACTTATCTTTTGAAAGCTGTAATACCTTATGCTTATTTATTATGCGAGTTGCTTTTTCATCATAAGAACTCAATTTGTCAATAGCAATGAATATTTGTTTTTTACTTTGACTATAAATTGATATGATATTTTCTAAAGCTGCATTTTCAATATTCTTTAATAAAGGTAAATCATGTGCTATGGCTGGTAAACACGTTAATTCCAATAATGCAAGGTCAAATGAAATTAAATTGGCAAAAGCTGTACCTGTTCCTGTATCTCCAGCAGTATTAAACGAATATTTATTTCCATGAATATTTAACGTTGGTGATCTTCTCCCATCAACATAAATTTGTTTATTTAATTCATACATTCTAACATTTATCTTATTACATATTTCATCCAATGCTTTTTCTTTTAATTCACTTAAATCAAGATTAGCTTGAGATATAGATGCTTCCAACTGCTTCTTCTTCGTATAATAACCATTTTCATCGCTAAGCTGTTTGATTTGTGCAACCAAATCAACCACTTCATCCACTGCTAATTTAGGAGCATCTTTAATTGATAGCTTCTGTTCTATTTGCTTATCTATTTCTTTTATCTGATTATCAAATTTTTTTATTTTTGATTTTAATTCCTTCTCTACTGTCATAAGTTCACTTTTTAAAATTTTAGTTATGTTTTTATGAAATTCTTCAACCTTATTAATTTGCTCTACATTAAAATTCGGAAAATAATATACAAATTGTTCTAACTCGGCATTGATTTTAACTGGTTTGTTTTTTATATTATTCTGAGTTCGGAGTAATCTACTACGATGTGTGTTTACTTTAGTAGTAAGCAAGCTTTTTTCACGTTTAAGCTTTAATACTTCTTGTGAGACCATTGACTCTAAATCAAGAGAAGTCATTACGATTTCTTTCTTTATTTTTTCTAATCGTATATTTAGTTCAGCAATTTTTTTTTCATTTTTACTAAATAAACTTTTTGTACTTACATTAGGTAAAAAATTCTTTTTGGCAGCATTTGTTAAAGTCAATTTATCTTTTTTTAACTTTTCAATTTGCTCCTCATATGCTTTTAATGATTTATATTTATCAAATAATTTTAGCAAAGCTAATATTGATTTTGGAGCACTTTCTTTCTCAAAATATTGAATTGGCTTTTTTTCAATTAGGTTCTCTTTACCATAAATTCTAAAATATCTTCCAACAATATTTCTAAATGATAACGATTCTAATTGACACTTATAATTTTTCTGTAACCATGCAGTATATTCTTCTGTTGATATACTTTCTAAAGCTTCAAATTTTTCATTGCAAATTGAAACAGACTTATATTCATTTGTACTCCTAATAAAGTAATAATTATGGTTATCGAAATTAAAAATAAATCTAAAATTATGATGTCCTAACTGTTCTACTACATCGTGGTTTTTATTTATATAATCATTGCCACCAAATATGAAATCAATAATCATAAGCATGGTCGATTTTCCTATTGAATTAGAAGCAACGTCATCTCCTACAATCGCATTTAATCCTTCATGAAATATAACTTCTTTTTCCAAAAATATATCACAAATTATTTTTTTTAACATACTGTATCACCTGTAACTCCTCATTATATTCTACCTTCTCAAGAACATATAAAACATCTAAAGCTAACATATATTCATTCAAATCCTTGAAATACTTTTTTACAACTTCATATAACTCACTTACTGAATAGTTAGTATCACATATCTTTTCTAAAATATACACTGTTTTTGCAAGAATGCAATCTTGGAAACTTATTAACTTATTAGGCAATATCATGAAAACACCTCACAATCTTGTACAAAATATGCAACCACAATTTCGCAGGCTCTCCTTGAATATGAACCTGTTTTTTCGTTTAACCAGTCAACTAAAGAAGAATATACAAATTCTTGATTAGGATTGATTTGCATGGTTTTACAATAAAAGCTTTTTATTTGAGCTGCTAAGGTATCAAATTTATATGGAGTTACTTCATTCATTTCAACAAATATGTTATGGATATAATCAAAATAATCTACCACGTCATTTTTGATAGTACGCTTTATTGCAAAAGGTAATGTATTATTAGCTTTTTGTTCTATCCTTAAAGATTCATAACTTAAACGAACTAATTCTTCCTCCAAAGATTCATCATTTAAATTTTTCAATATCTCCTTTATTTCTTCCTCTATATTAAAAAGTGCATACGTATTTTTTAATTTTGCATCCTGCAACAACTTCTTTTTAAGCCTTACCCATGAACGATATTCTTCTATAGTTCGAGGTGTATCAAATTTTTTATGACATATTCTACATACTGCTATGACATTGTCTAAACTATTAATATCTTCACTTAGGCGTTCCTCATTTTCCAGTAATTTTTCTTCCTTTGGATGTGGATTTGCGGGATATATATGTGCCACTTCAAACATTTTAATAATTTGTCCATTTTTCTTATTACTTAAAGCTTTTCCGCAAATTGGACACCGTCCATCCACCTCATTAAATAAGAGCATCTTTTCATTATCAGAAAAAATCCTTCGATTATCTCCCATATTTACCACCTGTGCTCATAAAATTACAACTTTATTTAATTTTACCACATGGAATTGTAAATGTCGCTTTGTATGCTATATTTAGCTCTATAATTATGGACTAATAGAATATCAATATTATCTTTGTCTATATCTCAATGTATCCTTTATTGCTTCCACTTTTTCTTCAACTTCAAAGTGATTTTCACCAAATATCACTACAATATCATTTGATCTCTGAATATCAGAATAAAGATCATAGCTGCGAGAAAAGATAGACATACAACTATTTTAACCTACGCTATTCAATCTTTTCTTCTCCTGCATACTCCAGATTTCCAAATGTCTTTTCCATGCTCTGAATAACATATTTTACCATATACTTTAACCTCTTTTCATTTTTATTTATAATAGTTAAATTGTAATTGTCTACTTATTCTGCTAGATGAAGCATACCTTCCTGCCCGTTCTTTATCAAGGGCAAGCTTACATGCTTCACACCTTTGACAAAGCCCGGTCAAAAAGGTAAATAGCAGATAAGCAGAATAAGACAACATTATACTAACTATTTCATAATTTTAAATGGTGGAGAACATGATTTCTTTTTGTAATTTAAATACAACAATATAGGCACCATTACCACTTCCTTTTTAATTTGGATATAAAAATAGACGTTCATTTCTGAACGTCTAAAAATAAAGAAGAAGAAAACCATTTTTATTTAATATCCCATCCCTTATAAACCTTATTTTATTGTATCCCCACACTCTATATCAACTACTACTGAAACATTAATATAATTTTTTATCTCTTTATTTCGGCTTTTATCACTATTTTCTATAAACACGATATGTTTGAGAAAGTGCTTAAAATCAAGGATTTCTACATATCTTTCCTTTGTAGCGAAACTATAGTCTCCACATGCATGAAGCTGTTATATAAGGTAAAAAGGAAACAGTCTATTTTTATTCTAAAATTAATCATGCATCATATAATAACTAATTTTAGCTTATCAACTACTTAAAGTCAGTCATTATAATATTCTGCAATATCTTCCCAGCCTTCTTGTTCTTCATCATCCATATCAAGTTCATCTATGGGAATGCATTCATATTCAGCATACTTTTTCTTTCTAATACATCTTCCACAAAGGTCAATAGTTTCAACACCACTTAAGTACACTTTATATTTAGCCTTATATTTTTCACATTCTTCACATAAATTAAAATCCATATGCAGCTCTCCTTTTATTTACAATTTTTATAATGCAATACGAATATCATTAACTGATAAAACTACTACATTAACAAGAGTATTTTTCAAAGCCTTATTTTTATTATCATAATATCTTTTCACCATTCCTCTTATTTTTATAAAATCGTTTTGTTTAATCTGAAACCATATTGGATTATAGTACCACGTTCCACTCCAAAAATAGATACCAGCCTTATTTAACCATATATGACTAAATGTATAGCTTTCTCCACTACCATCCTCAAAATAAACGTTCTCCATTAAAACATGTATATTATCTATTCCTGTTTTTTTATCGCGACCTAATCGGATAAACTTTCCTTCTAATTCAATAGTTTGATTTACATATACATCTAATGCAGCGAACCTATCCAAAGCTGTTCTTTCGATCATTGAATTCCATTGTTTTACTGTTGGCATTTTAAATTCCATAAAAATTCACTTCCTTATATATTAATTATTTTTCAAAAAGTCCATTAGACTACATATTTTATAGCCCCCACCATTATTTAAATTGACCTCTCGTCCTGTTAAGCTTAAGCTTAATGATGTACACTCTTTTGTAATAATTTTTGTTATCAAATCATGAATGTTATTAATTGCTGATAATATTCTATATGAGTTTTCTTGAGAAAATACAATTACATTATTTATATTATTTTTTAAGATCTCATTAATAATAAGCTCTATTTCATCTTTACAATTGTAATTACTTTTCATTCTAGATAAACAATTAGCATCATTTAAGTAATTAACAATTTCTAATGCCTTTAATCCATTTTGATACAGCCTATATTCTTTTGAGATCCTTGTGTTTTGAATAATATCAATTGTAAAATTAGAAATTTTAATTTTTCTATTTTTCTTTAAAATAATTTCTACTAATTGAATAAAAAATTCTTCTGCATTATCATGTAGCAGAAAATCTGAAGTAACATATATATGATACTTATCTATTATTTTTCTTATTGTTAATTTATTATAATCAATTAATTCATCTTTCTCTTTCTCATTTTCCGATATCTCATATTGAAATGTCTTTAACCAAATATCTATATACCTAAATTCTGTTTTCTGTAAATCCATTTCAAAAAAGAATGGATCCATTAATTGAGTGCGCTTTCTTAAGTTTTCATCATTCCACAAATCACCAAGAAAATATTGATCAAATTTTTGTATATAATCCTTTAAATTATCGTAATCATATCTATTAGTATATAAAAATTGCTCCATTAATGTTAAAATCGACATTAGCAAAGTATTGCTAGTATTATCAGTTATTCCATCGATCTCCCCAAATCTTGATAATGTTTGACGTGTAATACCTAAAATTCTAGAAAGACTTTCTTCATTCTTATAACCCATTATCTTTCTTATTTTTTTAAAATTTTTCCTTATTCCACTTTTTAATTTTATCCTCACTTTTTGCCACATACTTGTCATAATAGTCTATCTCCGCATTATTAAATAAGTTTTTAAAACTACCTTTGATAAAATTATATAACACATTTGTAACATTTTCTATTACACTTTTAAATATATTTTTTGTTAAATTTTTTAACATTATTTATTAATATTACTTTGAATTTAAATATTTTCTCATCAAACTCTAACAAATTTCATACTGCTTTATAGTTTAATTTTACCTACTCTTTATTTATATATTTATTATAATATCTATAACTCAATCAAACTTATCAAGTTAACCTGCCAATCTATTTTTTCTTCTAAACTTACTATCATATATTAAATCTATTTTTTGTTTACGTTATTTTTGCTCTTTAACTTCAATTATCCTTTATTTAAACTCGGCAATGTCTTTTCTAAATATTCCTGCCAATATCCCTCATCATCTCCTTCCAAACTATGAAGCCAATGATACATCATCAAAATTTCAAATTCTTGTTTTCTTCCTCTAGTAAATGACTTCTTTGGCATTTTCCTATAAAGTGAATCAAGATTGAATAGGTTACTTTTTTGCTTTATATCATAATCATATTTTCTAAAATTATATTGACTTTTTCTTCTATGAGTTGACGGCCACAAATCTTCATTTTCATAAAAATAATAAGCCCAATTATAAGTAAATACTAAAACATTAACCTGATGTTTTAACCAAGTTTGCTTAATCCAATCGTCTATTTCCTCTGAAATAAATAAATTTTCAAATTCTTCATCTGGTTCACTCATCACCCTATGATACTCTTTTATAAATAAAAATAGCATTTCTGTTTGATCCTTAAGAAAAGGAAATCTCTTTATTAATTTTGAATAGCAATCATATGATAAACTTCTAAATTCTTTATCTGAATTATATAGGAAAAAGAATGTATCCTGCTTCAGCATATTACCAATGTTTCTATTCATAACCTTTCCATATTCAGCATATATACCTACTAACCATTCTCTCACCTCTTGATCATAATCCTTTAACTGCCGGCGATACTTATCTAATTTTTCATCCTTCAAAGCTGTCTTTTCCTCTGCCTCTGAGATATTTAAATAATTGTTAAAGTATTCAAAAACATAATTAACACAGGTTCTTATATTTTCAATACGTACATTAATATCAAATTCATTAATTTTATCCTCTTTTTTTCTTCTTGCAATATATTCTTCAATAGTAATCATACTAACACCTCGTAAACAGCTAATACATGTAAATTTTTATTTTTATACCTTTAATTATAACTATCTAACATTTTAGTAACCACAGCAAAAATGAAAAAATTCATTAAAGTACTTGTGATCTATGCTGATTTTCCTACAATATTTCTTTTACAACAACACCACTTTTGTAAATAAATTCAACTTCGACCAAACTTATTACTTTTATCTTATCAACAATCTGTGTGAAAAGCTCTCTATCAAAATCCTTAATAATACCTTGTCTACCTCTTAAAATCCTTTCAATTTCTTTTACTTTCTGAATACCCTTTTTCTTTATTAAGTCTATATTATCAAACCTTACCTTCTTTTCTTTCAACTGTTTTATTTCTTCTTCAAGCCTTTCATATTCCTCATCATAAATCTGATTATCCAAACTACTTCTTACATTTAGTCTTACCAGATTCATCATCTGCTCCTTCAATTCTTCCAGCCTTTCATTTATTGTTTTAAGCTCACTTCTATCTTCTTTACTTTCTGATACCCTATTTATATTTTCCATCATAGTTTTAACAAAAGCTTCCTTATTCTCAATGATTTTATTTATAGATCTTACAAATGCAGCTTTTAGTTTTTCTTCCGATACTGCCTTCATACTGCACGCTTTTAACCCATTATCAATATGATTGGCACAAAGCCATACATATTTTTTATATTTTTCACCTGGTCCCCACATTTTTCTTCTGAATTTACTGCCGCAGTTGCCGCATATTATCCTTCCTGAAAAGGCATATTTATTGGTATATCTGCTTTTAGTTTTCTCTGAATATCCAACAAGTGATGCCCTTCTTTTTATTTCTTCCTGAACCATTTGAAACATTTCTTTTGGTATTATTGCCGGATGGCTGTCTTCAACATAATACTGCTGAACTTCACCTTTATTCTTCACCCTTTTATGTGTTAAAAAATCTGTAGTTATAGTTTTTTGAAGAAGCGCATCTCCAGAATACTTCTCATTTCTTAATATCTTCTGAATCGTTGAATCATGCCACTTTCTTCCTCCTGCACCTGTCAAAATATTATCTTTTTCAAGGTCTTTTCCTATAGCCCTTATACCTTTTCCTTCAAGATATTCTTTATATATACGCCTGACTATTTTAGCCTGTTCCTCATTTATAATAAGCTCGCCATTTTCATCTTTATCATAGCCCAAAAATCTTTTATGGTTGACTCTTACTTTTCCCTGCTGAAATCTTCTAACTATACCCCACCTGCTGTTTTCCGAAATATTCCTTGACTCATCTTGCGCAAGGGAAGATAGAATGGTAAGCAAAACTTCTCCTTTTGAATCCAGTGTATCAATATTTTCTTTTTCAAAATACACACCTATTCCTTTGTCTCTTAAAAGCCTTACATATTTAAGACAATCCAGTGTATTACGGGCAAATCTTGAAATTGATTTTGTAATGATCATATCAAACTTACCTGCAAGTGCCTCATCAATCATTCTTTTAAATTCTGTCCTATGTTTTGTATTTGTACCAGTTATACCTTCATCAGCAAAAATTCCTGCAAACTCATATTCCGGCTTGCTTCTAATATAGCTTTCATAGTAAGTTACCTGAGCTTCATAACTTGTGAGCTGCTCATCAGTATCCGTACTTACCCTGCAGTAAGCACATACTCTTTTCTTCTTTTTATCTTCAATACCATTTATTACCTGTACCTGTTTTGCAGGTATCACAGAAACCTTTGGCATAAAATTTTCCCCCTTTACTGCAATCCTTTAATACCTCTTTTTTTTATAAATTCTTCTTCAACCACCATTCCATTCTTAAAGTGAAATTCTAGATGTGTGGGTGTTATAACCACAATATTTTCTATTAGGTTTTCAAATATATCATCATCAAATTCTGTAACAGTACCCTCTCTACCTTCTAGAAACTTTTTAATTTTTTTATTTCTTTCTAAAAGCTCTTTGTACTTTTCATCATCATAACTTAATAAATTTCTTCTATTTTTGAATTCCTGAAGTGTATCTTTTAAATCGTTATATTTTCTATCAAATGTACTTTCTTCTAATTCACCTTTTATCTGCTTTCTTACAAGTTCTTTAATTTTTCCGCTAATGTTCTCAATCTCTCTATCTACTTTTAATACATCTTCACATTTTTCACTTTGCTTTAAAGCTTTTTCTATATTGTTAGCAAACCTTTTAAAGAAATCTTCTTTAGCTTCATAAATTCTATTAAATACTCTAACAAATACAGCTTTTAAAGTAATATCATCAACTGCTTTCATACTGCAAGAACTTTTCCCTTCATTAATATATGTCCTGCACTGCCATACTATCTGCTTTACCTTTGTTTTACTATTCCAGGTTCTTCTATTAAAAGATGCTCCACAATTTCCGCATATTATTTTTCCGCTAAAAACATATCTATTCTGATACTTATCTCTGTCTTCAGGTAGATTCCCATATTTTAGAGCTTTTCTTTTTCTTATATTCTGAGCCTTTAAGAAATCTTCTTTTGATATTATTGATTCATGATGTGCCTTAACTTCATATTTTGGAGCTTCACCTTTATTTTTCTTTCTCTTTCCAGTTAAATAATCAACAGTTATAGTCTTTTGAAGTACTGCATCCCCACAGTATTTCTCATTTTGTAGAATATATTCTATTGTGCTTTTATTCCACACTCTATTTCCTGTTACAGTTTTTATATTATCTTTTTCAAGTCCGGATTTTATTTCTTTTAAACTTCTACCATTTAAATATTCACTGTAAATTCTTTTTACTATTTGGGCTTCATTACTATTTACAGTAAGCTGCTTTTCATTATTTAAGTCATACCCCAGAAATCTTTTAGTTGCAATGTAAACCTTCCCCTCTCTAAATCTTTTCTGAACACCCCATTTTACATTTTCCGAAATATTTCTTGATTCATCTTGCGCAATAGAACTCAAAATACTTAAAACAAGTTCACTATCTGCACCTAACGTATTTATATTTTCTCTTTCAAAATACACACCTACTCCAATATTTTTAAGGTGCCTTACTACATCAAGACAATCTGCTGAATTTCTTGCAAACCTTGATATACTCTTTGTCATTATCAAATCAATCTTTCCTAATTCACAAGCTCTAATCATTTTATTAAATTCTGTCCTTTTAAGCATTCCTGTACCTGAAATTCCTTCGTCTGCAAAAACCCCAGCATACTCCCATTCTGCTTTATTCTTTATGTATCTTCCATAATAAGAAACTTGTGTTTTTAGCGACTCCGATTGTTTTAAACTTCCGGTACTTACCCTGCAGTATGCACATACTCTTGTCTTTCTCAAAAATTGTCCATTATCAGAAAATGATACATTCCTAGCTGCAATTGAAATTATCTTTTTCAATATAAAGCCTTCTTTCATCAGTGCTATATGTTAGCTCTACTCCCGCCTCAAAGCAAGTAATTTAAATTGTGCAAACATATAATAAAAGTTAAAAATTAAGAGCTTGAACTGCTATAGTCCAAGCCCTGTTTTTATTTGTTAAATGACCTTCTATTTTCTATATCTATATTTATAAACTCATCTTCTGTTATAAGTTTTTCTTTTAAAAGTTCCTTTAGTATTGATTTACTGACTAGATATTCTACTGAATTATTTTCAACAGTAAGCATTCACACCACCTCTTAAAGACTTTCTTTATTAGTAGGATCATTAAAAATTCCAAATGCAGTAAGTACTGCAAATATAAGTGTCGTCAATTCCTTATAACTTTCTTCTGTAAGTCCTATAGGTGCTAGTAGTCCATATGTTTTCAAAATAAAAAGCAGTAGGGCTGCTACAGCTACCCATGCTGCTTTACTTTTGAATCTATTTTGTTTTTGACTGCTGTCATTTACAGTTTTATTATCATTCTGTGTTTGATTGTTATTTTCCACTCTAATCCTTCCCCTCTATTTAATATAATCTGCACATACAAAACCACCATGGTCACCAAAATATATGCTCTACCAATTGCCTATTTCTACATAATCTTTTACCTCCCTATTTTAAAATTTTTGATATTATAAATATTGCTATCTGGGTAACTACAACTAACATTATTGTTTTTGTGGTATCATCCCATTTCTTAGCCGGTTTATCTTCTACTACTTTTATTCTCGCAGACAGCTCTTTCATATCAATTTTCAGGGCTTCTATAAGTGCATTGCCCGGCGGATGCCTTTCAAAACTATCTATTTTATCTGCTATTACTTTTACGCTGTGTTTTATTTCATTTAAAATATTAAATATCATAGATACCCTTTCTTCATTTTTGTCACCCTGCCTTTCTAAAGCTCCCACCCTATCCTGAAGTTTTAAAGTAATATCATAAACCTTTTTCTCCGATTCCTTTAAATCTTTTTCTAAATCTCCCATCTTATTTTTTAAATTTTCAATCTGCACACAATCTTTGCAGTTCTTATCCTCCAATTTTTCACCCTCTTTCCTCCAAAAAATAAAAAAAGACATCCTATATTAAAGATATCTAATACTCCTAGTGAACTGGCATATCCAGTGGACATACATAATCACAGGTAAAATCATATTGAATTTTCATAGTATTCGTAGGTGTTTTAGTTATTGCTTCAGGTAGAAGAGTATGTGCTGAAGCCGGAACAATATACTGCTGTTTTAATTCTCCATAACTTCTATCACTGTATGTGAACATAGTAGAAGTATCCTCATCCCAAACAATACTGTCATAATCTGTAGAGCTAAAATCTGATGTACCATAAACTCCTGCATCCTTATTTAATTGGAGACAAGTTCCATAATTTATTATCGCCCACAATTTATTACCTGGTATTTTAGTCAAAGTAATACCACCAGAACTCCCTGAATATATCTGACTTTTATCAGCAAAAGTACCATCTTTATTATACTTTGCAATACAACTCTTATACTTGGAATTTGAACCGGATGAATCAGTACATCCATTATAAGTTATATAAACATAAGTTTCATTTGCTACTATATCATAATAACTCACATCATAAACAAGATCTCCCGGAACAGCAGCACTTTTTGAATAAGATTCTACTACAGCAAAATTTTTATCCAGCTTTTTAAAAGAGCCATCACTTATAAGTATCCAGAAGTTTGTGCCATCATAGGCTATAGCTCTTGCTGATGCTGGCAGTGTCACATTACTCTTTTTAGCATAAGTAACCTTATCATATACATATAAGGTTGTTGAATTAATTTTTAATACATAAAGATTAGTTCCATCAGTACATAAATTATAATTAGATAAATAGTTTCCACTGCCACCTGCTTCTAATATTTTTTTAGTATACATTGAATTTATTCTAGGACTTTGTGCATCGCTATCAGTTTCATTACCACCTGTCCAATATATACTTTTAAAAGTTCCATTGGCGGCATTGGTTGGAAAGTCCATTACATAATGCCTTGTGCTAGTAGATCTTGTTGTTTCAGAACTATTTACGCTGCCCCTTAAATTATCACTGCCACTATAAGGGTACAAGCTGTCTGCATATCCTACAATACTTCCCCAGGTCCAGTAATCATAAGGATCTTCTGCTATATCTCCCGTAGTTAGAACCATTATTCTAAATGGATAAGTTACATACACATCATTTAATACTTTTTCCTGCATATTGTCCAGCATAGGATAGTAAAAGCCATCAAGATAAGCCATATTTCCAAATACAGCAGATATCCTGTTTTCACTTTTAGCTTCATAAGTCTGTTTTCCTGTAAGTGAATCATAGAGCTTAACTGTTGCAATTCCTGTATAGGGCATTATTGGTTTTTTCTTTAATACTTCTATTTTAGTACCTTTTATTAAATCTTTGCTGTAAGCCAAACTATTTTTTAAAACCATAGCACTTTCCTCCTACCTATTGATATATCTAAAATATATTTTTTATAGTTTAAAATAAACAAGCTCTTAACTTCTTTAGATAGTATATGAATAAATCAAATATAATTAAAAATATGGCAAATATATTAATTTATAAAAAAAATAAGTCCAGTTAACTGAACTTATCCACTACTTCATAATCTTAGATTTATCTATAGGTGCTGCTTTGCCATAACCATCTCCAAAATCTTTAAATATAATATTATCTTGTAAATCAATCGTATTACTTTTAATAAGCCTATCTTTTAATGTACCTTTGGAGAATGGATTAGCCAGCTTTTCTCTAGTCAAACTATAGTTTTTACAACATACTTTTTTAACCAAAAAATCACTCTCCTTTCATACATTTTAACTCGTTTTTATTATTTTATGCATGTTCTATAAAATAATTTACTTCTTTTAAAGCTTCTTCTTTATTCTGAATGTTTTTCTTACACCATTTATTTATTTTAGTACTATTACCAGTTTCTTTCATTATTTTTTGTCCAACAATATTAAAAGTGTTTCCAATTTGGTTCAAACTTATTATTTTAGTATGATTTTCTTGATCAAGTTTCCAAGATTCAGAACCTATGTTCTTATTTATATTATAATGCCAATCTAATGATTTATCAATGCATGATAAATCATTCATAACTTGTAAAACATTAGAGTACCTCTTATTAATATCAGCAGACATGGCCTTATTTATAATTTTTCTTAACTTATTAGGTATGTGCGGTAAATATTGTTTTCTATCAGGAAACTTCTGTTTTTGTATGTTATCAGCTAGTTTATTCCACTTTTCAGCATCAGTGCTACATTTCTCTAAATGTAATGCTTTAAACTGATTTTTGAAAATTAAATTACCATTACACATTCTATATAATGTAACTCCAATTTGATATATATCAGATTCAATTGTAAGCTTTGTTTGTTTAAATGCTTCAGGAGGTCTATGTGTATTATAAAAGTATAATTGTTCCGCAAGTCCACTAGAATCTATATATTTAGCAAGTCCAAAATCAGTTATAACAGCTTTATTAGAATCATTAATTAGTATATTAGTTGGTTTAATATCAAAGTGTATTAAACCTTTTGTGTGCATATAATGTATACCGCACAAAAAATCCAAAGAATATTTAATAATTTCTCTTACAGTAAGAAATTTTTTGCTTATAAGTTTATTAATTGATCCCTTACTATAACATGGCATAGACAAATATACATTGCCATCTTTCTCACAAGCATATTGAATCTCTACTATATTAGGATGTTGATTTTGATAAAGTTTTCTAGCCTCTGAAAAATACTCATTTTCATCAGAAAATTGACTTTTAGGAATTTCTTTAACCACTATATCTGTATCTAGCTGTAAATCATGTGCTAAATATACCTTTGAATTTCTTCCTTCTCCGCCAATATCCCTAATTTTTTCAAATTTTAAACTTGTATCAGTAATTACCAATATGCTACCCCCCATATTTATAGATTTAAAGCCGCAAAAGAAGTTATTATAGACTCTCTCTCTTCTATTTTATAGCTTGCCCAATTTTCTATTTCAGAGAATTCTAATTCACCCTTAAAATATCTTTTTAAATTTGACTTATCTTCCTTAATAAGTGATGCTATCTTCGGTATAGCACCATAAAAGTATTTTTGAATAGAGCTATTTGCAAACAATTCCTGAATTATACCCTCTACATTTATTCTAAAAAATGATGGATTTCTTACTCCATACTCTATCAATTTAATTCCTGCATTTTTTATATTATACTCATCTATAATAGAAATAAATGTTGTTCTTATAAAAGTTAATTTATCTGGATCTTCTAATGCCTTTGGTATAATTACCTTGGAGACTGTTACTATAGAAAATCCTTCATCTTCTTCTGTTAATATTGAATAATATACTTCTGAAGGAGTTACTCTAATACCTATAGCTGTCATAATACTCTCCTTTCAATTCCTATTTATACTTAGCTATTTGTAAAATTATATTATCATTTTTGCTCATTTATAGATTGTTAGATATATTTCTCTTATATAGTCAATTATAACATATTTTTCTACATTATATTTAATTACTAATAATTTTTTATATAATAATAAAAGCTACACATAAAATCTTTTATCTTATATATAATTAACTCTTATCTCCTTTAACTTTAAAACATCTGTGCTTGCTGTAATTTCCATATACCAAGCAAATCTTATCTTTTTATTTGAAAGTCCAAGGGATGTCCATTGCGCTTCAGTAATTTCTTTAAGAACTGCAGCAGACATCCCTTTACTTTTTACATCTTCAATATTTGTTATATCTACTAAAGTCCATGAATTTCCATTCCATGCTTTCCATGTAACTCCACTATCTGTACTTACTATAAAAACTATAATTCCATTACCTGTATTATCTAAAGTTACTACTGTATTCATAATATCTTTTATATATGCTTCACTAAATGAAATATCATCCTTCATATTTACTACTATTGGCTTAGGCTTAATTGTTTGAGTTACCTTTGGTTCAGGCAATTCAGCTGAAGGTGACCATATTTTTAAGATTGGTGAAGCAGCTATTATTCCTGTTCTTTCCTTGTGATATATATCATCACCATAAGTCTTAAACTTATCTGATGTTAGTGGTACTTCTGAAACCTTAACATAACTTGAAGATGCAGCATCCCAGTGCTTAATATCATTTCCATCTACTATAAGATACTTTATATCAGTCTGAATATAGGAACCTTCTTTGATGTCATATGCTTTTCCTTGATCCTGATGTGGAATAAAAACATAGGATTTATTGCTTTCAAGAGTTAAAGCAGTAGTTCCTAATGCAGGATTTTCAAAAGAATTTGTGCCTGTATTAGGTATCTTTTCAATAACAAGTACCATGGCGTTATCATTAAATAGTATAAGCTCCCATACCAAATTAAGAGTCCCCCAGGTACTGTAGCTTTGATGACCTTCCCACCTTATTCTAAACGTAGGTTTATCATTTACTGTTTCTTTAGCATAGTAAATATTATCTGCTCCTGCATCCCTTCTATTTATTTTAAGCTGTTCACTTGAACCAGTAAACCCAACCCACGAATTACCGTTACTATTAATGGTAGTTCTGCAATTTATCCCATTATAGAAAAAATCAAAACCTATGTCTGGAAACTTAACTGTAGTATCATCATTATGGGAACTTACTGAAGTCATGCCGCTGCTTCCTTTTGGAGAAATTATGTTTGCACTGTATACACCCATATCATTTCACCTCCAATTTTTCGATACCTGCAAACTTACTACTGTCAAGCAGCTGAAAACTATACATCTTTCCTGCATCTATACTTTCATTAACTGCTGTGCCATCATAAATTGTTTTAAAGTAAAGCCCATCATCATCTAAAATTAAAACATTATCATCTATTGAATATTTGTATTTATACTTTGAAATAAAATATAAGATTTCGCCTAACTTTTTAATTGAAATTTCATGATTTGTACTCATCTGCTTACCGCTGCTAATTGCTGCTGTATCTGCTGTTTTGTGAACACCAAAAACTGAAGTCAAAGGATTCTGCAATTCCGTTTTTATATAATTACTCTTTACTTTACTCAAATATAATCCATTCATATTTACAAGTTTTTGTTTTTCAAAACATTCTGCGTGTGGATGTTCTGCACTCAAACCGCCCTGAAGATTTCTTCCATCTATCATGCATTGAAGATTGAACATAGGTATATTTACTGTACCAGCATCTACTTTTAGAAATACTGCAATGTAGTGTGCCCCTTGTTGAACTTGTGGAATTCCAAGCGGTATACCTATAACGTTATCCCCTTGTTGTAATTTTTGCTTCGGCATAAATGGAATATCTTTGTTATCTAACTGAATTTCTATTGTTATTGTACACAAACTGCTGGCTGTGCAGCACATAGTAAAGTTCATAGATAGATTTGTATCTGCTACTGCCGTTATTCCTAAATATACAGGTTCAATTGCTGCTGTGCCTATAGCTAAAGCTACTGGATTTGCATAATAAAGCATTGAGCTAAAGGATTCAGCTACCTTATTTCCAAGTTCATCTAATGTAGTTTTAATATTTGCTGTATCAAGCTGTTTTAATATACTGTCTTTTGGCTGTCCAAGTTCAACTTTAATATTTACACAATTTAAAATATCTCTCTTTACCTTAATTACAGGTACTTTTACATCAATATTAAAATCTTTATGTCTTACTATAACTAAATCTCCAACATTAACTGTTTGAAGATGTTTGTATTTCTCATATTCTTTTGTTTTACTGAGTTCAATAAAATCCACATCAATATTTACCCTGCTTAAACCTATTACAGTGGCTGATTCTTTAGCAAGTGCTCTTAAAGTAACTTCATCTCCAGCATCTTTAAATTCAACCTTCTTTATAATAGGGAATGGTGGATATGCATCACTATTCCAGTTGGGAACACTGATATATTTTTCAGTAAGTTTTATACCATTTTTTCCTACAGGGTAAAGCTTAGTTGCAACACTTGTAGTATCTATATTAAATTTCAAACCTGCTATATTTTTACCTTGTGCAATCAATACTCCTGCATCTTTTTCTATGGCTTTCAATATTTTAATATCAAAGTTATCTCTTTTTAATTCACCACAGCCCCATATATTAATTATTAAAAATATGGCTTCTACAGGATTTTTTTCTTCAACATTAATTGTATTTGCAGTTATAATATCACTGTCTGCTGTATATATGGTTATCAAATCTCCTACTAAAGATTTCTGCATGGCTGTTTTTACACTGCAGTTTTCAGCCTTCATATTTTCTATAAAATAATAGGAAAGATCATAAAAGATATGCTTTGCCCATACTTTAATAACATTTTTGCCATCACTGCTTTTCTCTACTTTATATATTCTAAAAAGCTGACCCTCTGCCTTGATAATATTCCACTCAACCAGATACTTCGACTTTTTAGAATTAGCAGGATACTCTAGCTCTAATGAATAATCTCCATTTAGTTCTTCAGTAATATAACAGCTTATGGCTTCACTTAAGATTCCAATACCATTGTTATCAAAGTTTCCTTTAGTAGTTTTCTTATCGTAGATGCATATCATTACAACCACCGCCAGTTTGGTAAAAGCTCAACTTTAGTAACATTTCCACTCCATTCTATAATATTTTCACCAGGCTTCATTTTTAAGAATTCACCTGACATATTCCCATTTAAATTGTTTCCGGCATCATCATAGCAGTCTTGTATAACTGAATCTACTATGATTTTTTCAGATACACCTTTAAGACTTATCTGCTGCCCATTTATTTTAAAAGCTATATCACCAGAACCATAAATACTTATTACAGGCTCACTTTCAATAGTTCCCGGATTATTTATAGTAGTTTCAGCTTTAATTATGTTTACTATATTATTTTCTACTGCATATTTAAAAGGTCTGCAGTTAAATATTATAGGGAACTCACTAAAATATTTATAAACTTGTTTAAAATCAATAGCATTTACAACTTGAGCAATGTATTTTTTATCCTCTTGAAAACTAAATATCAAATTACTTTCACCCGTTTTAAAAAGCCAGGCTGTTATATCATCAATTTTATCTGCAATATTTTCTCTATCTTTTACTGAACACTCAACGGTTAGTGTTATATCATCATAGGTTTTTTCATCAAACCTTAAATTAGAATTTCTTCCGGGAATATTTATTGTACTTACTCTGCGTTTAGGAGAAGGAATACCTGGTCTTTGAGATATTAAAATGCCAAAGTCATCGTAACTATTCTTACCACCGAAATTAAAACTAAGCACACTAAACTCCTCCCTTCCCCATAGAGATTTTCTGTCTATAAAACTCTAGTTCATAAGCAAGCTGTTCTATATCTTTTTCAGTGTAATTATTAAAATTTTCTATATGCAAAATAATTCCGTTTCTATTACCTATGTTTTCACTCTCTTTTAGGCTATTGTTATAGGGTACTGCCATTTCTGCTATACTAGAGTTCACTTTCATATCTAATGACAATCCATTTACAGCTTCAGCAACAATGTGTTTGCTCTTATTTATTCCTTCAGCTAAACCAGCCATAAAATCCGGCATCCATTTTTCATAGTCGGTAAGTGGTCCTTCATCCGGAACTGAAAAATGAAGATAACTTCTTATTTTAGCTGCTAATGCACTTACTGCATCTTCAACACTGCCTACAGCAGACCATATGCCATTTACAATTCCATTTACAAAATCTGCTCCATAGCTCCATGCTATACCCGGTAAACTTGCCAGATAATTTAATGCATTACTAATGCCATTTTCTATGGAACTTCTTACATTTCCTATAGTACTTTCTACTCCTTCTCTCATTCTTGTAAACATGCTAGATCCATAACTATAAAGTTTCTCTGGGAGTTCAGCAAACCAATTTAAAAGAGCATTCCAAATGTTTATAGCTCCTTCTTTTATATTAGTACACAGGTTTATTACAGTTTCTTTTAATTTAGTCCAAGCATTTTCTCCACTTTGCTTTATACTATTCCATAAAGTTTCTATATAATTTTTAAAATCATTCCAAATAGTTTTAGCTGTACTTGATATTGCTTTCCATATTGAAGAGCAAAATGCTGATATAGCTTGCAAAGCTCCAGTGAAAATTTGCTGTATGCCCTTCCATATTTCAGAAAAAGCATTTTTTAAGTTATTCCATATTCCTTGGGCATCAGAACTTAGTTTTTTAAAGTTACCTGTTACTGCGTCTAAAATTAAAAGAACTGCTCCAAGAAATATATTTTTAATAACTTCCCATATGCCTGTAAAATAACTTTTAAGCCCATTAAATATATTATTTATTCCAGTGGACATACTTCCAAATTTACTACTTATGAATGTAGTTATAGCTGTTAAAACATTGTTAAATGTATTACTTATATTAGTCCATATATTTGTAAAAAAAGTACCTATAGATGTGAATGTACTTGTTACAGTAGTTTTTATCCAATTCCAGGTTGCACCTAATCCAGCTTTAATAGTATCCCAATGTTTTACAATTTCTAAGGGTATACCTATAAAAGGAGCTATTACAACTAATATTTCAGTACCCCACTTGCTAAAAAACTCCTTTAGCCAGTTCCAAAAATTATTAAATGTAGTTTTAATTCCATTCCAGAGATCACTAAAGAATTTCTTTATGGGTTCCCAATTTTTTATGATTAGATAAGCAGCTGCAGCTATGGCTGTTATTCCTACAAGAATACCAAAAGCCAGCGGATTTATTTTAAAGATTGCTTCAAAAATCCCTCCTATTTTAGATAGTCCCTGCAGTCCTTCTACTGCTTTTTTTATATTGCTTACTCCTGTAATTATATCCGTTACAAACTTAGCTATCTTTAACTCCCCTAATACAGCAACAATACCTATTATAATTGCTTTTGTTAATTCCCCATGCTTGGCTATAAAATCAAATAAATTCTTGATAATTGGTGTTATTACTGCCCCCATTGTCTTTACTACACTAGCAATACTGTTTACTGCATCCTGTATAGTTTTTTTATTATCAGATATAACTTTTCCTAAACTTGTGAATAAATTACTTATAACTGGGAGTACTGCACTTGCTATTGGTAATAAAACTTGAGCCATAACCATTGAAAATTGGCTCATTTCCATTTTCAGTACTTTCATTTGTACAGCTTGTTCATGAGCTTCTTTTGGGTCCACACCAAAACCTTTAACTTTGCTTGCGGCCTCTGAAGCTTCTGTATAATCCTGCAAGATTGGTATTAATTCTTGTCCTTTTGCACCTAATACTTGTGCTACAAAAGCCTCTTCATTTCCACTTGCAGCTGCTTTTTGATATCCTTCAGATAATTTTTTAAGCTGCTCAGGCATAGGGAGTAATTTACCATTTGCATCTGTAAGTTTTATTCCAAATTCCTCTAGTGACTTTGTTGTTGCGTTACCATTTCTACCCGCACCTTCTATACCTTTATCCAACCTTAACATTGTAGATATAAATGGTTGTGTATCTGTATCAGTTATTTTCAACATTTTATTAAGATTACCAGCTTCGGATGCAGTTATTCCTAATTTTTGCGAAAGTTTATATGTAGCATCTCCGCTTTCAACTGCCTTCTCTGTTAAAGCAAATAACCCCAGTCCACCGGCAAGAGTAGTACCTACTCCAATTGCTGCACTTTTAATACCATTAAATGCACCTGAAACATGTGTATGCATTTTAGTCATGGAAGCTTGTATACCACTTCCCAGTTTATTTGTGGCAGCAGACTCTTTTTCCATCTCTTTAGTTGTTTTTCCTAGTTCTGTCTCCATATTAGAAAGTGCTTGTTTAGCTTTATTAAGTTTTATTTCAAGTTCTTGAGTGGCTTTACTGTCTTTGCCCTTTGTCTGAGCACTTTTAATATAGGCTTGCTCTAGTGCACTTACTTTTTGTTTTTGAAGTTCCATTTGTCTAGAAAGGCTTTCCTCTTTTAATTTAAGCCCTTCAATTCCCTTTGCATTTTCTCCAAGAGCTGCTGTGTTAGCTTTAAACTCACTGTCAAGAACTCTAAGATTTCTATTAATACTGCTTATACCATTTTGGAAACCCGAACTATCTAGACCTATTTTTACAGCTAAACTTCCAAGTTCTTCTGCCACTCTCTCGCCTTCTTTACAATATATTTAAAACGGCATCTAAATTCTGCTTGTATTTCTTATTTGCCCTGTAAATTAAAATGTCAAAGTAATAAAATATATCCATTTCATCAACATCATTTAGTGTCCATCCCTGTTCTAAAAGTTTAGAATAAATCTCCTTTATAAAATCAAGCGGAGACAGCTTTTCATCACTACCTCCGCTTACTTGTTTGGGAATTCCTTTAACTTGTTTCCTAGATTTCCTACTATACCATTTATACTATTATTAAGAGTTTCTATAAGTTTATCTGCATCCAGTCCATCATAAAAATTATCTCTACTAAACTTATTTCCATATAAATCTACTATAAAATCCACGAGTCCATCTAAATCTTTTGTCTTCATGTTACTAAAATCTATATTTTCATTAATTTCAATAGCCTTTCTAAGCATCCTCGTTTTAACTTTAGGCATTACATATGTTTTATTGTTCAATACTATCTCCACATTCTATCCCTCCCAGAAATTAACATGGCTCTTCCAAATTTTTAATTTAACCTGCAGTATATGCTGATGTTGAACTTAATACTAACCCTGCTGGTCTATTATTTTCTGTATCTGCCTTTACCCTTACCTGTACTTTTCCTATAACATAACTGCTATTTCCAACACTTTGTGGATTCGCTGTTGCTGCTGACCACGTTGCTCCACCATCTGTGCTGTATTCATAATCTGATGCTTTATCATATCCGCTAACATTAGTCCATCCAAAAGTATTAGCTGTATCATCCTGTACTGGATTAGTTGGTGCCGCTGGTATACTTATTAGTTTATACACACTGCCAAACCATGTGGCTCCACCTGTAAATCCACTATCTTCGTCAGCTGTATATTTCCACTTACCATCTGTTCTTGTAACAAATGTGCCTTTAATTTTAGGTGTCTGGAATTTTGTTTTATCTTCCTGTGATGAATGTTCTTCTTCCGGTTCACTAAATTTACCTTTAAGAAGCCATACATATCTATACTTTCCATTAGCTTTTTTAATTTTAAAACCTACAGCAACATATGGTGCTGAATCTTGAACATCTGAACACATTACTTTAGTTGCTGAATCGATCTTGTGTCCTAAAAGTTCTGCCTGTACTTCAAGTGGTAGATCCTGCGTTTCAATTTCTACATCTATCTCACCTAATGATGTAGCTGTTTCTACAGCTCTATTATCAGCATATAACGTATCTGAATTACTCTTTGGATTTATCTTTACATTTATTGCTGGTGAAATTAAAGCCGGTTTATCATAAACTGCAGTTACTTCATCTGTTAAAACAGCATAAACTAAATTTTCTACTCCTATAGGAGCACTATTTACTATTCCTGACATAACTTACTGTCCCCCTTCCATCTGAATAAAAAATCTTATTGCCTTATGATATATTTTAGTATCACTTTCAAATAAATCAGCCGCAGAAGTTCTCATAAACCCTGCGGCTTTCATAGCGTTTTTTACTTTTTCTACAATCTCTGTATAATCATTTTTGCTCCATACATCTACCTGAATATAAAAACCTGTAGCTTTTTCTTCATTATCAGCATACTGCTCACCCTGTTCTAGATAATTAAAAAAGGTTATATAAGTATTTTCTTTTCCTTTATATTTTTGAAATGAAACAGGTACTTTAAGAGGTTTTAAAGCTTCTACTACTAATTTGTTTATCACTTTAATCCTTCCCTCAAAGTTTCAGCTATAATTTCTTTTATTGTATTTTTATTTTTCTCATAAGCAGGCTGGAGGAAAGGATGGGCTGCTCTCTTACTAGTACCGAATTCAATAAACTTTCCATAAAATATTTCTGAATTATCTCCTTTATCTACACCTACAAAAATGTATTTTATCCCCTCTTTCTTTTTTACATTGGTTATCTTAAGACCTTTTTTAAGTTTCCCAGTCCTCACAGGAACATTTGCTTTTGCATCTTCAAGTACGGGTTCTGCCGCATTTTTTAATGCTTTATTTTCAAGTCTTCCTACATTTGAACCTATTTGTTGGAGCCTATTTAATATTTCATCAACACCCGTAAGTTCTATATTAGCCACTATTCTCAACCTCCAAAGCTTTTATTTCTATATATTTGTTTCTATATTTAATGTTATCTATGAAAGTTATATTGTACTGTTTATCTTCAAATAATATCCTCATATCACCTGTTATACCTTGTAGATACCTTATAGTAAACTTAACAGTTTTTTCTGCCTGCACAGCTGCAGCTGCAAAATATTCTCTTCCTATCAGATTTGATACTGCTGCCCAAACAGTTAAGTAATCCCCCCATACTTCAACTTCAAATCCGTTTTCATTTGTAGTTGTTGTAAGTTTTTGAAAGGTTATTTTATGTTTCAATTCCTCAGTTCTCATACTGGTATCACTCTATTCATACTTAATAATGAATTTCTTGCTTCTTCAATCTTAGTTCTTTCATCAGGCTTATAATCGTCATAAAGAAGTCTCATGTGGAGGATCATTGCCCATTTAACTGTTTCAGGAACATCTACTCCTGTATTTCCAAAGCCAGCTGTAAATCTTACTCTTACAGCATTAACAGATTGTAATGCTATTGTTGGCCATAGCTTACAGTATCCAAGTACAATTCTGTTAACAAAGCTATCTGTATCAACAATATAGTTACTTGAATCAAATATATATTCCTGCCCATTTGTATCATAATATTTAATATTTTCTACACTTTGAACTGGTGAACAGTTTTTAAATGAAATATAATTATCATTTGGAAAAGAATCTAATACCATTTCTAAAGTCTGGGTAATGTATTTTCTGTTTTGAAAATCCTCACAGAATTCTCTAGCCTGCTTGATCATACTGAGCAAAATAATATCATCATCACTTCCGGTTACTCTTAAATGATGTTTTGCTTCCTCCAAAGTTATAGGTTCAGCTGCAGGTGGTGTTATAATTTTTAAAGCCATAAAATCACCCCAAAAACAAAAGAGCCTAGATGGCTCCCAAAATCTAATTACCTAATATCTAATTTTTTTCATCCTCAGCATATTTATTTTCCAATATAAATTCGCCACTTGCAAAGTTTGTAGCTTGTGAACTAGCTCCAATTCTCACATTTAAACAAGTGAACCCATTATTTATATCAAGTTTAGCTGGATCAACGTGAAATATTACCTGCTTATTCTTTGCAGTATTTGCTACAGTATAACTTACTCCATCTGCTTGCCTTACTAATGTATCACTTGCTGAAACATCTTCATTTGCAAGAATAGGAACATCATTTGCTAAAGGCTTTGCACCAGTTCCTTCTATATCTTGTGCCTGATATAAAGGAATTTGTGTTGTATGCCCCACTGTTTGAGCTAGATTTACAACAACTGTTGCTGTAATAGAATTCTTTAAAGTTACATAATTACTTGTTATTGCAGCATTTGTTGTTTTAGGTTCAAATGCTTGTATTAATTTATATTTTTCAATTAATGTCATAATTCATTTTCCTCCTTCAAATAACTAAGGCAGCACTAAGGCTGCCTTACTTTAAAATTTGCATTAGATTAATTTTACCTTCTACCAAAAATAGAAAAACTTCTTCCATGCTTTAAGTATATTACCCTATAAGGATTATTACTTGGGAAATCAACATTTGTTTGGTCTATATATACATTATCACCAATTTTAAAATTACTATTTTCCTTCCACTCATCTAAATAGTGATGATTTATAAAATAATATTTTAATTGATCGTTTTCAAAATAATAGTATCCTATTAACTGATGTGGTAGCAGACCATACTTAACCATAACTTCATTATGCCTATTAAAATGCCATGGTATTCCCATATTTCTTAACTTATTCCCAACATAATCAGCATTTCTATATGTAAGGCCTTCCTCGTTAACAGGTACCCAGTAATCTAAAACAACAAATCTTTTATTAAATGAGTAATTCTTATTATTGGGCTTAAATATGCTATAATTTCCAGAACCATAAAGATAAGCAGTTTTATATCTCTTATCTCCCATTGATGTTGAAACCCATGGACTTATTGCTCTAAAATCTTTATTACCAGCAGTATGAAGAGCATAGCACAACCAGTCTTTAATAATAATTAATTCATTATACGAATCTATACTCTTAATAGCTTTCCTTATCTTATCAATAACCTCATCACTATTGACATACGGGTTACGCTTTTTAAAGTATCTATTACAATGTTTGGCAAGTTCTTCTTTGTACAAATTAACAAAACTTAACAACATCTCTTTATTTACTACATTTGGTTCCAAAAAATCCCTAACTTTAGAATTTTCCAAAAATGCATGTATAGACTTTTCTCCCCAATCAAAGATTATATCAGGTTTATCAATTATAGAATCTAAAATAGACTTTCTTCCTTCACCACGAGCTAATTTAACTAAATCATGATTTTCTTCAGATAATAATAATTGTTCTTGTAGAAACTCCTTACCTATTTCAGGTATATTTGATCCTTGACATTTGAAATATGGAATAGCGTAGATCAAATTTCTTGGTAATAGACACCCAAATACATCCATCCTTATTCCCCCAATATAAATTAACTATAATATGTATAAAAGTTATTAACTATTTTATATATATTATATCAAAACTTATACACAATAAAAATATTATATCTGCTTACCTATCCCCCAAAGTAACAAATGGACTCAAATAACTAGCACCTTTATAAGGTGTAATAGGTTTACTTCTATATGGAGCACCATTGAATTTATAAATAAATCTAAATACCTGCTCATCATACAAGAATCTTACATGTATTGACACATCTGCTGTTGGTGCCTTTTTATCTATTCCAATATACTGGGTTGGATCTGCAAGTATGATGTCTCCCTTTTTACCAAGCACAGAACACTGCTCTATTGGAATTATTGGTCTATTTAAAAGAGTGCTGTACTGTGAACTTGAAGCTCCTCCAGATGGTAAAAATACAGGTGCTCCTCCTGTTCCTATATTAAGTGCCATTGTGTAAAGCTGTGGTTCTATTTCTTGATTAATATACCACACGGCATTAGCTCTAAGCCTTGCGGGCACTGAACTCCACATTTTAAGTATATTTTCATACTTTATAGTTCCTGCAGCTTGATCTTTTTCTTTTGCTACAGTTACAAGTGCATCTGAATTTAATACTCCAAGCGGCATTCCTACACCAGTACCATTTATAATTGCATCATCTATTTTGAAACTCATTTCATCAGCATAAGCTTGTTTTACTATTGCCTCAAGAGCTGTTGCATCCTGAAGTAAATCATCTGTAACATAACAAAGTGCCAGTAATTTTTGAAGTGCCATATCAATTTCTCTGAATTTAGGTTTTGATTTTGTAACAGTTTCTGCTTCAGCTATCCAGTAAGCTTGAACACCGCCCCATCTGCTTCCATTTGCTCTGCTAGTTTCATCAATTCCAAGAGTTCTTAGTCTATTTGTATTTGCACCAATTGGAATCATTCTTATTCTGTTTGCAACCTGGCTTTCTGACATCATAACATCAAACATATCCTGTATAAAATCATTTTCCAGCATAAAGCCGCCTTCAGACGTTACACTTTCATTCAAACCTGATGCTGAATTTTGATATATGAGTCTATTATCCATTATTCCACCTGGTGAAGATGCCTTTGCTACAGCTTGAAGAAATTCTCCCATGCCGCCTTTCCATTTTTTATCATTAGGATCTTTAGGCTTTGCATATATAGGCTCATTTACTGGTGTCTTATTAAGCTTTTCTCTTTCTTTCAGCTTGTCTTCTGCTTCTATTGTTTTTTCAAGATTTTTAATTTCTACCTCTAAATCATCATATAACTTTTGCTCTTCTTCATTCATTGCTCTTGCTGCATCAATTGCACCTTGTACTACAGCTGCTTGTGAGTCAAGTTTTTGTTTTAATATTTCTTTTAAACTCATATATTAAATCTCCTCTCATGAATTTCATTTAACTTTTTGTATAAATCTATAGGAACCTGCTTTTCATCCTTAGCTGTTGGATTTTTATTATTGTCTGTAACTTTTTCTTTAATTTCTTCTATGTTAACAGGCTGTTCTTTAAGCTTATTAATTTTACTTTCACTTGGAATTGACTCTTTAAACTGAATTTTGCCTACTTGAAGATTTTTATATCTAGTAATATCAACCTTTAATCCATTAATAGCAAATATTCTATTATTCAACGAAGCTGCTACTTGTTTTTCTTCTTCAATTTCATCTGCAAAACCAAATTCTACTGCTTCCTCTGCTGTCATCCATGTTTCTGCATCCATCAGTTCAACTATACTTTCTTTCTCCATTCCTGTTTTATCCTCATATACTGAGATCATACTTTCTCTTACTTTATCTAAATCATCAGCTAATTTTCTAAAATCATTTGCATTCCCCATACCAAAAGACCAGGGATTGTGCACCATAAGCATTGCATTTTTAGGCATTTTAACTCTATCTCCTGCCATAGCAATTATTGAAGCTATACTTGCTGCAAGTCCATCCACATAAACATTAACTGTTGCACTATGCCTTTTTAGCATTGAATATATCGCCTGTCCTGCAAACACATCACCGCCGCCACTGTTTATATAAACATTTAAGGTTTTAATATCTCCAAGTGAGTCTAATTCTTCCTTAAAATTTTTAGGTGTAATTTCATCTCCCCACCAAGTGGAGTCACTTATATCTCCATATAAAAGAAGCTCTCCTTCATCACTATTTTCTTTTGCATTAAACTTCCAAAACTTCTTACATTTACTCACGCTTTTCACCACCTTTTGAAATCATTTCATATATTTTCTCCGCCAATTCCTTATTTTTATTTTCTATGTCAACAGAACCTGCTTCACTCATATTTAAAGGCTGTAAATATATATCTCCATTTTCAATTGGGTCCATGTTTTCAAGTCTTCTTATATCATTTACACTTAGCCAACCCCATTGTCTGCCCTGTGCATAAGCTGAAGCTCTAGTCTGGGCATCTCCTCTTAAAAGTGCATCCACTTTAAACTCGAAATATCTATTTTTTCTTTTTGATTCATTTGAAAGCAACTGCAAATTCAAATTTTCTTCCCATCTTTTAAACCAGGGGAGCATTGTATAAACAATGAATTCAAGACTTTGGTGTTCTATGTTATTGTTGGTTGACCTTGTTAAATCTTGTACCAAATGAAGTGGTATTCTAAATATCCTACACACATCTTCTATCCTAAATCTCTTGGATTCTAAAAACTGTGCATCAGTAAGTTTCATAGTAACTTCTTTAAATTGACCTCCACCCTCAAGTATCATAGGCACTCCTGCATTAGAAAGCCCTGTATAATTTTTCTTTATGTCCTTTTTTAATCTCTTAAAAGCTTCGTCTCCTAGCTCATTAGGATACTGAAATATTCCACTTGTCGATGCCCTATTAAGATAAAAATTTCTTTCAAACTTGTCTTGAGATAATCCAATATCAATAGTTAACGCCGCATAAGTTAGAGGTGTTACTCCTATATAGCCATCCAAAGTTAACCCCGGTATATGCAGTATTTCATCTCTTGTCTTCGGCTCAGTTTTACCATCAATAAAGTAAAGAAGCCTTCCTGTGTCTTTATCTATATCAATCCTTACTCTATTCCATAAAATAGGTCTAAGTTCTAATAAATCACCATGAAGATTAAATACCTTTTGAGCTATAAAGTTTCCACCTAAGTTCATATTACTCATTCCTGTTTCCTTAAACTGCCCCGGTGTCATTTCTGGATTTGGATTATAATGCATCAGCTGATATTCTGGAGCATCTGTAACTTGAACTCTATTGCCTTTACTGTCTTTCTCATATAAAAATATAGGACAACTAGCAAGAGTTTCTGAAAGTACCCTGTTACAAGCAAAAACTGCTGTAAAACTCATAGCTGTATTAGCATCTATAGTTGTATTATCTGCTGTAGGAACATCTTCTCCACTTAAAAAATCCTGAGAATATTTCTGCAGGACTTCAAATAATGCATTCTGTGGAGTAAGAAAAAGCTTACATCTATCTATAAATTTCAAAACATCACTTCCTAATCAAGTAAACTTCTCATTCCTCTTTTTTCATAAACTGATTCTTTAGATTCATGTCTTATTGCCCTATCAAGAGCCATTATTAAAGCTACAGCTCCATCTATTTTTTCAGTAGACTTTTCTTTATCAGGTTTTATGTTTCCAGCTGGATCAGTCCTCACAAATATGTTGTCCATCATCCAACTTAATACAGGATGTCCTCCATGAGCTATTTTCTGTTCTAGAGTTATTTTCATAAGCTCTTTCGTTGGTGGACTCATATCCTTATAGCCTTGACCAAAGGGAACTACAGTAAAACCTAAGCCGTCTAAGTTTTGAACCATCTGCACAGCTCCCCAGCGGTCAAAAGCTATTTCTTTTATATTAAATTGTGTCCCAAGTTTATCTATAAAATTTTCAATAAAAGCATAATGAATAACATTTCCTTCTGTAGTTTCAAGAAAACCCTGTTTCTTCCATACATCATAAGGAACATGATCTCTTTTTACTCTAAGTTTCAAATTATCTTCTGGTATCCAGAAGAAAGGTAAAACATAATATTTATCATCCTCAGTTATTGGGGGAAATACTAAAACAAAGGCAGTAATATCATTAGTACTTGAAAGATCCAAGCCGCCATAACATTCTCTACCTTTAAGTTTTTCAATATTAACTTCAAAAGAGCACTTGTTCCAAACATCCATAGGCATCCATCTTACAGATTGTTTAACCCATTGATTAAGTCTAAGCTGCCTGAATATATTTTCTTCAGCTGGATTTTCCTTTGCACTATTAAAAGCATTCCTAACCTTTTCTATATCAATGGTATGCCCTAGTGATGGATTAGCTTTATACCAATTCTCCTCTAAGCTCCAATCATCCTCATCTTTAATTCCATATATCACAGGATAAAAAGTTTTATCAATTTTCTTACCTCTTAAAATGTCTTCTGCCTTTTGATGTACCTCATAGCATATAGAATTTCTATCTGTTCCAGCCGTTGTAATTAAAAAGAACAGCGGCTGCATTCTTGCATCACCACTGCCCTTTGTCATAACATCATATAATTCTCTATTAGGTTGTGCATGTAGCTCATCAAAAATTACTCCATGAACATTAAGTCCATGTTTTGAAAAAGCCTCCGATGACAAAACTTGATAAAAGCTTCCAAGAGGCATATACACTAATCTCTTTTGAGATATTACAGGCTTTATTCTTTTTTTAAGTGCCGGACATTGGTCAACCATATCTACTGCTACATCAAAAACTATAGATGCCTGCTGCCTGTCTGCGGCACAGCCATAAACTTCAGCCCCCCATTCATTATCTGCACAGGTAAGGTAAAGAGCTATAGCTGCGGCAATTTCACTTTTTCCATTTTTCTTTGGAATTTCTACATAAGCCGTATTGTACTGTCTAAATCCATTTTCTTTAACATTTCCAAATATGTCTCTTATAATTTTATCCTGCCAGGGTAATAAATCAAAGGGAACTCCATGCCACACGCCCTTTGTGTGCTTAAGATTATTTATGAACTTTACTACCTTTTCTGCTTTCTTTTCGTCAAACATCTTCACACCATCCTTAGAATGTCTTCCATAGGATCATCAGTTTTACCTGTTTCTGTACCTACCCTAATCCTAGTACGAGATGATGGTGTTAATCCAAATTCAGAGCAAAAGTCTTTCATAATTTTAAGATAAGTTTGAGCAATAGAAACCTGCGGTACCTGTTGAATATATCCTGATGGTGTTTTAAAAATAGTACCATGCTTTGTTAAAAACTCTTCTGCTTCTTTCCATCTTGCATAAGCCTGGCAGTATCCAGCAAAAGCAGCCGCATCTACTTTTGTAAGTACACCTATTTTCTCTAATGTCTTTGTCATCCTTCTCCATTCTTTTTTAGCTTCTGGTTCAAGCCATGACGGACATTTTGGAGCTTTCTTTTCGGGTTTTGGTTCATTTATATTTAATGGTCTTTTTCCTGGATTTCCTTCAAGAACTTTTAGAGCTGTTGGTTTTGGTTTTCTTCCTCTTGTCGCCATGGTTTCACCTCCTAATTTTTTAATTAATTATTGACATTTTATCTTTTATTCAATACAATGTAATTACATACTATGACATTCATACTATGTAATTACATTGTTGAAAGGATGATAATTATGCCTCAAATTACTTTAAGAGTTTCAAAATCCACCTTAAAAAAACTTCAAAAATATGCAGATGCTAAAAATTTAACAGTAACTGACTATCTTATATCCCAAGCATTACCTAACTATATTGACGAAATATTAACTGTTGGTAAAGTTCTTGATAAACTACCTTCTAAAAAATCAGGTAATGTTTTCTCAATTAAGGATTTATTCTCTGCTAGTGATTGGAGCAATTCTACACCTGGTAGTCACATATCAACTGGAAGACTATTTTTTCAAGCATATGAAAAAAATCAATTTAATTTAAAATCACGCATTGAATTTCTTGGAAAAAATTCAGCAAACCTTGCAATTTATAAAAAACTTACTGATAATTAATCGAGTAATCAAAAAGTAATAGGATCTTCCTATTACTTTTTTCTAAAAGCACTGTTGCCATCTAGCTTACTAAGTAATTGATTCCTTGCCTCTTTATACCTATCTCCTATAAATCCAAGCCTTAAAAGCCAGGTTCTAAAGGTGTATTTTTCATTATCCGTTTGCCTTTCCTTTGGAGAAGAATGTTTAAACTTCTTTGAGCTTTCATTAAGTGCCTCAACAAATTGGTCAGCAATTTCAGCATCCTCAATTCCTTTTATAAATTTAAATTCTAAAGTTTTCTTTTCAAAATCGAAACTAATACCCGGACACTTTTCTGCTCCAATTTCTAAAACTGCTGTTTTAAAATCTTCAATACTTACAATTCTTATATTGTTTATACCTTCCACAAATTCTCCTGTAACAATATCCGTTTCAATTGCTAATGCCTTTTTTATAAGAGTCTGCTTGCTGCTTATCATATTTATTAAATTTCTTAAGGTGATCCCTGTATGCCCAGCCATTGAGAATATAATTTCTGAATGCTCAGTCTCTGCTTTTATACTTTCTTCTTGAAAATCATTTAACAATTCTTCAAGTTCTACTTCTATGCCTTCTGAATTTTTGATACCGCCTTCTTTATCAACAGTTATAACTCCTTGTAGTGATTTAATTTGATAAGCAAAACTTGGTACCCCCATATATTCTGGTTTCACACCAAAATGCTCACCTAATATTCTTACAGCTTCTTTTCTTTCCAAATCAATTACCTCCTGTGCTTTTTGTTATTACATTAATCACTCTAAAACACAGATATATCAAGTTATTTATGAAGGTTTATTTCCTTTGAATAAAGGCTAATATGAGTACCAAGGCGGTGATATCAATGAAAAAATCAAGTTTCATAAGAATAGATACCCTTATAACTATTTCAGCAATTATGCTTTTTATATTAGCATCAGTTAAATTTATACACTAAAAAAAGCCCAGCAAGCTTTTTATTTTTCTATGGCTGTATATCTTGGGTATGTATATCCTTCTGAATCTACCAAGATGCTTTCATTTGTTTTTGTATTTTTTGCTCTTATGCATCTCAACTCACCTTTTTCATTGCAGCCGCCATCTTCTTCTGATATCCATGTTTGATCCTTCCAAAGTTCCTTTTCAAACTGTTCAAATTCATCATCAATTAATTCAATTTCTTTTATAACTTCATAAGCTGTTCCTCTCATTCCATCCTTTTTAGCTTCTTTTGTAAATTCCTCAAGTTCCTTTAAATTTAAAACCTTTCTTCCAAATAATGCTTTCATTTTGTTTTCCTCCATGTGCTTTTTTGTTATACTATATATCACTCTAAAGCACAGTAATAGCAAGAGTCTTATTCAACTTTAAGCACATTTTTATATTCTATATTTTTGCCATCTCTAATTAGAAAAACTCCTTCATTCCCAGCAGTTTCTATATATCTTTTTACAATAACATCACAATATTTTTGATCAAGCTCTACTGCATAACATATCCTATCTGTTTGTTCACAGGCAATTAAAGTAGATCCACTTCCTGCAAAAGGCTCGAATACTATACAGTTTGTCATGCTGCTGTTCTTAATTGGATATGCTATTAATGGTACTGGCTTCATTGTTGGATGTTCTGGACTTTTGCTCGGTCTATCAAAATTCCATACAGTTGTCTGTTTTCTGTCTGAATACCATCTATGCTTACCTGTTGGTTTCCATCCATAAAGTACAGGCTCATGCTGGAATTGATAATCACTTCTTCCTAAAACCAATGACTGTTTTACCCAAACACATACACTTGAAAGATGAAAGCCAGCCTCTTTAAAAGCCTTTCTAAAGTTCAATCCTTCTGTATCCGCATGGAAAATATACGCTCCCGCACCATCATCCAATACTAAATAGATATTTTTAAAAGCAGCCAATAAAAATTCATGAAAACTCTTATCATCCATGCTGTCATTTTTTATAACTCTTTCATTTTCTTTTCCTGCTGAATAATTAACGTTGTAAGGTGGATCGGTAACGCATAGATTAGCTTTCTTTCCATTCATAAGCTTTTCAACATCAGAAGTTTTAGTGCTGTCACCACATATTAACCTGTGTTTTCCTAAGATCCACAGATCACCTGCTCTTGTTATAGGTTCTTCTATTTCTTCAAGAGCCTTATCTGCATCAAAGTTATCGTCACTAACATCTTTATCATGAACTTTAGAAAATAAATCTTCTATCTCTGCTGCATCAAATCCAGTAAGAGAGATATCAAACATAGATTTATCAAGCTCATCTAAAATATCAGCTAACTTTGGCATATCCCATTCTCCACTTACTTTATTAAGAGCTACATTTAACGCCTTCTCCTTATCTGAACTTATATCAACGACTACACATTCAATTTCCTTCGCACCTTCCTGCTTTAAAACTTTAAATCTTTGATGTCCCCCTACAATATTTCCTGTTTTCTTATTCCAAATTACAGGTTCTACATATCCAAAAGTTTCAATTGATCTTTTAAGCTTTTCATATTCAGGATCTCCCGGCTTTAAATCTTTTCTTGGATTATATTTAGCTGGATTAAGCTTTTTAACAGATACCTTTTGAATCTCCAAATTATCACCTTCCTTAAAAGCAAATAGAAAACACCTTAAAAAGTATATTTTTAATTTAACTTCTTAAGGTGCAAAACTTTCTGTAATTCCTTTAAAATTCAACATTCTTCATATTTGATTTTTAGCCTATACCCCCCTATGGAATTTTGCGATTTTTCACACGAAGGGGGCCACCCGGCCTTTTCGGCACAACCCCAGAGGAAATTATACCCCCTACCTCTTCCTACTCCTTTGAAAAATTATCAACATGTTGTCCACAGGTTATAAACAAGTTTCTGTTGATAACTTAATAAGAATAAACTTCATTCTTGTTTCCAAACCTACCATCTTCCTTTGCAGTCTTAACATCATGATGATGCTTACATAAAGATTGCCAGTTACTCTCATCCCAGAAAAGTTCTTCATTACCTTTGTGAGGTATAACATGATCAACTACTTCTGCGGCGGTAACTACACCTTCTCTTTTACATTCTTCACAAAGAGGATGCTCTTTTAAAAATTGTTTTCTAAGTTTTCTCCATCTACCGTTGTAGAGTTTCTTAAAAGGTCTGCTTGTCTTGTTGTACTTATTTTCTATTTCCTTTTGATGTTTGCTACAGTATCTTTCACTTGTAAGTTCAGGACATCCTGGATAACTACAAGGTCTTTGATGTTTAAATGGCACAACTTTCACCTCTACTCATTTAAGTACAGCCTGTGTTATTTTAATTAGCTGATCCTTATTTAAGGCTTCTAAATATTTTTGTCTTTCTTTGTATGAACATTCTTCAAGACGTTTTCTATTTCTACCTTGCCTTATAAAAATCCCTGATAGTCTCAAATCATCTCTAGTTGACTCTAAGTAATGCCTTCTCCAAATATTATAATAACTAACTGCATCTCCTTCATTAAGTCCTCGTGCCATAAGTTTTTTAATACCAGTAGCTCTACAATATCCTTCAAAGTTATTACAAAGATTATATATTTTTTCTAGGTCTATCATTTTTGTTAACCCTCTTACTTTTTCTTATACATCCTGGAAACATACAAAATATAAGGTCACCGCTTATTTTGTCACTCCATACACATCTTCTGCATTTATTCATAATTCCTCCAACAATAAAAAAAGCCACCAAGGAAAATTCCTCAGAAGCTATATTTAATTTTACTTATGAAAAACCTCTCAGATTGCTCTAAGAGGTTTTTATACATTTCTACACTTTAAATTATAACACACGTTTTGGGGATTATTACTGCCAACTTTCAATCAACTTTTCTACTGTTGACTAACTGTTTCCTAACACAAAAGTATCAGTTAATTACTTTTATTTGAAACAATTTCAAAAGATGGTCTTAAATCACTATACATTTTATAATCTATTAATCTATCATGAAGTAGCCTACCTACTAGTATACATGGTGCAATTCCAATTTCATGAGAATACTTAATTATAGAACTTTTGTTCTTATAATTGCATTCTGAAATAAACTCATTGTATAATTTATTAGGGATAAGATAGTCACTAGCCATCTTATCCGCCTCATTTTCACTATCATCATTTTCATAATTAATATGGAACTCTTTCTTTGAATGATTTATTAAATGAGCTAACTCATGGAAAAAAGTAAACCAAAATATATCTGCTCTTTTACCTCTAACACTTAAAGCTAATATAGCTTTATTGTTTCTCCATATTGTTGCTCCAAATATATAAGTTTTAGGCAAATCTTGTACTAGCATTAATGCAACTCCACATTTAGCACATAGTTCTTTGATCTCAGGATAAAACTCACTAGGTTCGCTCAATGTCAATTTCCTAAAAGTTGGAATTAAATTTTTTAATTTATTTTTATTAAATTCTTCAACCTCTATAGATTGCCCTTTAAGTTCTGCTCTTCTCAACCATGCTAAAACACTCAAATCAGATATTTCATTCCTTAGCTTTTGTTTTCTAAACATCACATTATATGACGTTTGTATTAAAGACAAGTTGGCTACTCCAAAAAATTCTCTACAATTAGTTACTCTTTGTTTCTTATCTGTCGTTTCCTCAACCCATCCAAACTTACTCATTTTATTATACGGAATTTTCTTTACAATATCCAAGTCAAGTGCTAATTCTTCTTCTTTCTCAATCCTGGATTTATCAAGTTGATATTGTGTTTCTAATTTCATCCAAAATTCAGCACTCGGCCCGATAACAGTTTCCAAACGTAGAGCCGTCTCATAAGTTATTGGGGCATTACCATTAAGAACATTACTTAAGTGTTTTGGTGTTATTCCAAGTCTAGCAGCTAATTCTTCTTGATTCA
Source organism: Clostridium lapidicellarium (assembly GCF_041224415.1). Classification (NCBI taxonomy): domain Bacteria; kingdom Bacillati; phylum Bacillota; class Clostridia; order Eubacteriales; family Clostridiaceae; genus Clostridium; species Clostridium lapidicellarium. Next base: position 61,641 of record NZ_JBGFFE010000002.1, read on the forward strand.
TTCCTAAATACTCCATATTCTCACGAATTGTATCTCCTGGAGGTATAGCAATAGCAGGCATAAATTTATTATTATCTTTTTTGTTTTCCATGGTAATCGATCACCTCCTCAATTCTTACAATGTTAATACACTCTAGTTTATTGATGTCACCTTTTTTTTCTAAAATAGGCTTAAATACTAATCTAAACGGGTGAACTAAATCAACTGCATATTCATCTGCTCTAGCTCCTTCTAATTGATGTAGCCTTGCCGCTGGAATTTTACTTATATCTAACAAACTCTTAGCTCCATTTAATTCTGCAACTCTTTGAGTTAACTTATTCCCAATTTTTGCACCATACTCTCTTTGAGCTATTTTAGGATTCTCACATTGTTTTTTTATTTTACTAGACTTAAATTCTAAATTCATTATATAATATTATACCCTCCATAGTCAAATTTTATTAACCTAGTAGGTTAATTTTTTTATATTTTTCTCTACCATATTAAACAAATTATACTATGAATATACTATTTTACTCATATATTTTCAAATAAAAATATTTCTAATTTATGATATAATATCAGTAGACCAGCTATATGGCCAGTCTACTGATATTATACATTGCAATTATTTCTTCTATTCCCTTTTTTCTATACCTATTTACAGTATTTTCACTTATAAATAGTTCATTTCCAATGTATTTCAATGATTTTTTATTTATATACACCCCTTTAATAACCTCTTTTATTTTAGTTTGTAATCTATCTATACAGTAATTTAATCTTGTAATTTCAAATTCTGTAGCCTTAATCATTTTAATAATTTCTTCTTTAGTTTCATTATTTATTCTTTTAACTACCTCGTCATATATTAATGCTATTTTGCAGGTTTTATCTGAAATACTGCTTGTTGAAATTTTCTCATCATTTGGCGAAGAAAAATTTAGTGATTCTATGACCTCATCTGATTCTACATCTTTAAAAGTTTTTAATTCAAACTTCATCTGCTCAACATCCTTCACTATTTCGTTATAATTTTTCAAAAGATACTCCACATATTCTCTAGTTTCCATAACAAACCTCCTAAACTAGTTCTATATTCTTTTACAATCAGAGCTAAATCTTATCACAGGCATTTCAAGTTTTTCAGCTATTTTAATTTCACCCTTCATCCCATCAGATATCATATTTCCAAAGACCCATAATTCATCACAATGCTTTAAAAGTTCAAGTCCGAGATTCATTCCTTTTTTGCGTTCTTCTTCAATATCATCATCAAGGAGCTGTGTAAATATCGTATGTGGTGCAAGTGGCAATACCCCTTCTTTTACAGCAAAATGACAATAGTTATTTGCGCGTTCTTTATTCTTTTCAACATCGCCCCTAAGTGGAGAACAGATATAAACAAGTTTCATGTGTATTCCTCCTCGTCACTTTATATTATTAAGTCTTGCTTTTACTGCCTGAAGTAGTGCTTCCTGTCCTACTTCTTTATTTTGAAGTGCTTTCATTACATCTTCATCCATAGTTCCTTTTGCTACTAAATGATGCACTATTACATTTTGCTTCTGTCCCTGCCTATACAATCTGGCATTAGCCTGCTGATAAAGTTCTAGGCTCCAGGTAAGTCCAAACCAAACTATTATATTTCCTCCTGCCTGAAGATTAAGTCCATGTCCTGCTGATGCCGGATGCACTAACATTATAGGAATTTCTCCTTTATTCCAGGCTTTAATATCCTCTGATGTTTTTAATTCTTTTGCTTTAAAATATTTTTGAAGCCTATCTCTATCATGTTTATAGGAATAAAATATAAGTACTGGCTTTCCATTAGCAGCTTCAATAACATCCTCTAGGGCTTTTATTTTTTCATCATGAATTTCTAAAACATCACCATTCTCATCATATACAGCACCATTTGCTATTTGAAGTAACTTATTTGTAAGTACAGCAGCATTATTTGCAACTACATCTGAATCTTTAAATGGGAGAAGTAAATCTCTTTCTAGTTGCTTGTACTTATTCATTGCTGCTTTTGATAAATTAATTTTTATTATATTATTTATCCTATCTGGAAGTTTTAAATAATCTTCTGCTTTCATGCTTACACATATATCTTTTAATTTTTCATAAATATGTTCTTTTGCCCCTTCTTTAGGCTTATAGCTAAATATCACATTCTGATTTCTTTTATCCGGTAAAAAATATCTTTCTCTATATCCTGTTATTGTTCTTCCAAGTCTTTCTCCTCCATCTAAAAGATAAATCTCTGACCATAAATCCATAAGTCCATTTGGTGCTGGTGTTCCTGTAAGTCCCACTATTCTTTTAGGTTTTACTTTTCTTAATGCCTTAAATCTTTGAGATCTTGAAGACTTAAAACTTGAAAGTTCATCTATAACAACCATATCAAAAGGCCAATATCTCCCATAATATTTCACAAGCCACACCACATTTTCTCTGTTTATAACATAAATATCTGCTTTATAATTTAATGTTGCTGTACGTTCTTTCTCTGTTCCTAGTACTTTTGATATTTTTAGATGTTTTAAATGATCCCACTTTTCACTTTCACTGGTCCAGGTATCTTCTGCTACTCTGAGTGGAGCTATAACTAAAACTTTTGTAACATCAAAATAGTCATACATAAGTTCATCTATGGCTGTAAGTGTTACTACAGTCTTTCCAAGTCCCATGTCCATTAAAAGTCCTGCTTTTTCTTTATCTAAAATCCACTGTGCAGCATACTTCTGATAATTATGAGGTTTATAAATCACAGCATCATCTCCTGAATAAAATCATTAACTGCTTTAAAACTATCTATTAGGTAAACTTTAAAACCTAAAGTTTCAAGCTGTTTTTTTCTTTTAAGCTGCAGAACTCTCATTTTTTTACCTGGTGCTTTAAGTTCTACAAATGCAACTTTTCCTTTAGGCATTAAAACAATTCTATCTGGCACACCTGCTAAACCAGGCGATACAAACTTTAGTGCCATACCACCACGTTTTTTAACTTCAATTTTTAATTTATTTTCAATCTTACTTTCTAACATTCCATACCCCTATTTTAGTTGTACACAACTACATATGGCTTATTTACTAGCTTTTAAAACATCCCGGGACAAGTGGACAACTTGGACACTGGTTTCTTATATACATATACGCATATAGGAACATACATATATACTATTATCTCTAATTCATATATCTCTATATAAAATAGTTGTCCCACTTGTCCTAATAAGCCTTTAAGTCCTTGTTATATACAGCCTTAAAGCTTGGGACATGGTATGGGACAAGTTAATATTTATTGTCCCTTAGTTTCTCTTTTAAATACTCTTTGTCTGCCATAAATAGGTAGGCGAATCCTATCATTATCTTTTTTCCATCCTTCAATTTTTCTCATTATTCCACCTATTTCGTATGAATCTGATTTTTTAAGAGTACTTGCATCTTTTCCAAATAATTCACACCATATCTCCATTATGCAAACATACTCACGTTTTACTGTTCCCACAACTTTTGGTGCTAAATCATCATCACATCTTAAGAAACTTCTTCTCTCATATAAATCCATATCCACCCAATTATCAGGTAAAAGTTTGTCTAAGTATTCTCTAACTACACCTTCTCTTTCATCACTTTCAAAAGCTTCAATTTGTGCTTTTTCTGCTGCTTCATTTAATGAACTACCTAATATTAAAGATTCACCTTTGTTATACATCTCTAATGCTTCAGACCATATTTGATCTATATCCTTTATATCCCAGGGTTTTAATCTAGAATTTCTATAAACTTTTACAGGCCAGAATCGTCTTCCACCTGTAGTATCTCTTAAAAATCCTGTTTCCTTATTAGTAGAGCCCACAATAATACACTGCCTTGGGTGTTCTTCCACTGTACGCCCATAGCTAGCTCTAAACTTATCATCCTGCCTTGTTAAAAAGGACTTTAGTGTATCTTCATCAACTTTTTTAATACCCGCCAATTCTCCAATTTCTAATATCCAATTACCTTGAAGTTTTTCTGCTGCTGTCTTATCATGCATATCTGATATAGTTAAAGAATCACTAAAAAACTTTCCACCTAATTTTGATAAAAGAGTACTTTTTCCTATTCCCTGTTGGCCATTTAAAACAAGTATGGTATCAAATTTAATTCCCGGTTTCATAATTCTAGCTATTGCCCCACACAAAGTTTTACGGGTAACTGCTCTAACATATTCACTATCCTCTGCACCTAAATATTTAATAAGCAGTGTATCTACACGTTCTATTCCATCCCATTTAGTAAGAGAATTTAAATATTCTTTTACAGGATGAAAAGATTTCTCCATAGCAACTTTTAAAAGTGCGTCCTGACATTTACTTGGAGCCCACAGTTTATAATTTTTCTCAAGATAACAGGATAATCCCGCATCATCACCTTTAGACCAACCAACCTTTAACCTTTTCCAAGGCATATCACTTAATGTTTCTATTCTTTCGCTGTGTTCATTATAAGCAATTCCTTTTAAAGCAGGATCATGCCCAATTATAAGTACAAAATTTGTTAAAGTTGTTTTAAACTCACCTTTTGAATTAATCTCTAGTTTATCTATCCAATCATCACCTGCAGCAAAATCCTCTCTAGCATTTTTAATGTGCTCCTCTGCTATCTGTCTTTTCACTTCATTATCTTTCATTGAAAACTCCTGCATTGCTTTGAAAGATGGCATTCTATTTATTGGTGTTCCTTCTTTAACATCTACATCTAGATTACCAAACTTATGGAGCCTTACTAAATCAAATGCATTACAAAGTTTACCTGACACCGGATCTGTTCCATGGTGAGAATAAGCAAAGTCACCATTTTCATAAATAACAAGTCCTCCTGAAGTTGAACCTTTAGTATAAGTGTATCTATTCTCATCAGCACATGGTGCATAGGTGTCACTTAAAAACTTTTCTACAGCATCCATTACTGTATAACTTCTGCAGAAAGCTCCTATTATGCCGCCTTTTTCTCTTGGATTTCCCTGCTTATCTGCCAACTTTTCTCTCTTTTTTATACTTCTCGAAGATTCAGGCCAAAATGAAGTATCATGCCAATCTTCATATTTATTTAAAACTTCATCTGGATTTAACCACTTTTCATCTATATATTCAAAAACAAATTCTCCATCTTGTGATGTAGAAGGCCAGTACATAAGCCTTGAAGGTTCATATGTTGTATCATCAAAATAATCTATACCTATATCAGATGCAACCATTCTGGATACAGCTCCGTACTCCTCTGGATTTACTTGTCTGCTTAGAGGAATGATCAACCTGAACCTCGGCTTATTTTTGCTGTGCTTATGGGTTGTATATATACAGCATCCAAAATCAAATAACATTTCAATGGTATCCCATAATCCCTCTTTTCCATAATCAACATCTAAAGTAAGAAGGCATCTATTTAATAGTGAATTACTTTTTCTTCTTCCATTTTTTAAAGTACCACCAACAAAACCTCCAACATCTTTAACGTTATCCTGCTCACCCTTTGAAAATTTTTTATATTCTTCATAGGTTTCTGCTGTCTTTGTAGTTTGACTCACTCTATCTAAAAACTCTGACCATTTCATTTGTTTATTTTTCCACTTTAATTCTTTACGATTTCTACCTACAGCAATATTAATAATCCCATCATTCTTCAACTTTATTTTAGAATTAACCTCAGTGTTCATACTTTTCACCACCTTGCTTAATCTTTTTTATAATAACTTGTTTCAAACCCGTCTGCCTTTAGTGGAAGTCCGGGAGCCCATTCTATAGGTTCCCCCATAATTTTATTTACTTCATTTAATGATCCAAAGCCATTTGGTACATCTAATATCACTTCATCATGAACATGGAAAGCTATCTTGTATCCCGCTTTATCGAGTCTTAGCATAGCTTCTGCCAGACAGTCCCTTGCAATTGCCTGAACTATATTTTCAGTAAGCTTTCCTCCATAAGTATTGAGTCTTCCCCACTGCTTAGTTCCTTGCTCTATTCCTTCATAAGTTAGCTTAGGCTTATTAAATCTAACATCTGTTTCAATTCTAGGTCTTACATAAGCAAGGCTCCTGCCTGACGGAAGCTTAATAAATAGAACTCCACCTCTACACGAAAATTCAAGTCCATACTGCATTTTCACTACTTTCTTTTCATCTACTGACTTTATTGCTGCTGTCTCAATTTTCTTCCAAAGTCTTACTATATTAGAGTTTGATTCTCTCCAGGCTGCAACAATCTCCGGCAGTTCTTCTTCCTTTAATCCCATCTTTACAGCTCCCATAGCTATAAGTGCACCACTGCTTCCTTGATATCCACAGGCTAAAGTTGCTACTTTACCTTTCTGCCTAAGTACATATTCGGGATTACCTTTTACTATCTTTTCAATTGGAACTCCAAACATCTTACTTGCTGTCATTTCATAAATCTTTCCGCTGCTTTTAAATGTATCTATAACCCACTTTTCTCCTGCAATCCAGGCTATAACCCTAGCTTCAATGGCACTAAAATCTGATACGATAAATCTTGAATTGTTTGATGGAATAAAAGCTGTCCTTATAAGTTGGGATAAAACATCCGGTATACTATCAAATAAAATTTCTAACATTTCAAAATTCCCTGCTTTAAGGAGCATACGTGCATCTTCTAAATTATCCATATTATTTCTTGGTAAATTTTGAGTTTGAACCAACTTAGAACTCCATCGCCCAGTTCTATTTGCTCCATAAAATTTCATAAGTCCCCTAACTCTTTCATCATGGCACATAGCTCTTTTCATAGCTTCATATTTTCTAACAGAAGTTTTGGATAATTCTTGCCTGAGCTCAAGTACTCTTTTAACCTTATTATCTTCTACTTCTCCTAGTAATTCTTTTACCTTTTCTTTAGATAAGCTTTTAACCTTTATACCTTTAGTTTCAAGCCACTCTTTTAATTGAAACGGACTATTTGGATTTTCAAGATTTGTTAAAGCCGCAGCTTCTTTTATCTTTTGATTTTGATAAACTTCATCACACTTTATAGCATTTTCAACTAGTAATTTATCTATCTTAACCCCACCATCATTTATTCTCTGGTCCAGTGCCCACAGCTTCCATTCATTTTCTGCAGCTGGATACCTATCTAACTTTTTTCTTATAGTTCTTTCAACTTCTACATCCTGTTTGCAGTATCTTTTAAATATCTCCCATTTTTCTCTATTATGTTCTGGCAGATTGCGGGTTCTTCCATTATTAGATTTGGTAGGCTTACAGGGCATAGAAAAGTATCTAAGGAGAGCCTTTCCTTCACTCATTTTTTGTTGCTGAAGATTCATGCATTTAGCTACTTTATCAAGACTTGTTGGAAGTCCTAATTCAAGTGAATGAACAGCACTGCATCTCCACTGCTCTGGCGGCATAAATTTGTTTAAATACTTTGCTAAACACGTTCTTTCAAAGTTAGCGTTAAAAGCGGTTTTAATAATCTTAGGATTAATCAAATCTCCTATTACAGCTTGTGGTAATTTCTCACCACAAGCTAAGTCTATAATTTCAACAGGGTTATCATCATAAGCATATGCAAATAATAAAATTTCAAAATCTGAAGCTTCTACATAAGCATAGACTCCGCATTTTATAAGATCTGTGCTGGAATATGTTTCTACATCAATAGCTAACAATTAACCATCTCCTAAATGAGTTAGGGAGATTTCTCTCCCTTCTAGTCTAAAAAATCATCTTCGACTTCTACTGGTTCAAAATCCTCCTCAGCTTTACTTCTTCCTCCTAGTGGTTCTCCGTCTTTTAACTTTTGTAGATTTTGAAGTCCACAGGCTATGCCCTTATTCCCATTTGCATTATAGGCATAAAATACAACACTGGCTCTGCCATAACATCCACTATAAAATTCACTCTGATCTAATATAGGCTGTACATTTTTGTCCACAACTCCAGGTTTCATGTTGCTGTTAGCATTTATAAAATAGCTGTCTGCATAGGCTTCATCATCAGGTTTGTCTATATCTCCATCTCTAAGAGGAATCTTCAGATTAGACGGTATCTTACCTCCAAGTTTTGATATACCTTCCTTTTTTGCCTCTTCAATAGCAGTTTTAATCTTTTTAATTGTAGCCTTATCTGATTTTGGAATAATGAAACTCACAGAATATTTTGCATCTCCACCATTGATACTCTTTGCTTCCCATACATTTGCATAACTAAATCTTCCTACACCGGTTATTACCTTTGTTAAATTTGACATCATAACTATCACTTCTCCCTTTTATTTAAAATCTAACTCTGCAGTATTTTTTATTTCTGGTCTTTTATCACTCTCAACCACTAAGGTCAATTTGCCTTGAGGTTTGTAAACTAAATTATTAAGCAATTCCTTAAACTTCTTTTTACCCATAGCTTTTTCCATAGCTGTAATACCTAATAAACTTTTAGAATATATATCTTCTTCTTTATATCCTGCATCTATTAAAGTTTTAGAAACAGCTTCTTCATCACTATATTTTCTGCTGCTTCTTCCCTCTACTAACTTAAAACCATCCCATTTCTTATTTTCATTTACAGCTTTATCAAGTGCATAGGCTTGGATATCATTTGCCCATTTTTGTAGTTCATCTATGCCTGACAATATTTCTGTAATTTCATCATCATTTAAAAGCGGACCTTTTCTAAAATCATATTGTGCCATTTTTACATTTTCTTCTGCTCTTGCTCTGCAATTAAATTTAGCTCTGCAGAACCTGCAGTGCTCCCCGGCACAAAATTCTCCTTCACCTTTTATGGCAAGATCTGCTTTTGGTTTTACTACATCTTCTGCCCATTTAATCAAGTCATCTACAGTAATTTCAAAAGTTGATATGTTGTCAAGTCTCGGCTGGCAAATAGTCATTCTTACTTTTTCAATGTCATAAAGGCTGTCAAATAAATTAAGAGCACCTATGGCATACAGCATCATTTGAGGATTATGAGCAGCTGAAACGTCTACACCTTTTCCATATTTCAAATCAACAATATCCAGAATCTTATCAGCAACAATAACAAGATCTCCAGTACCAAAAGCATCTTTTACATAATTACTGAAGTCCAATTTTTGTTCCACTAGAATAATTGGATCTTTTGATCTAATTTTAGCTTCTGCTATAAGTTCGCAGGCATAATCAAAATAAATATCTGTATAATATTCCAACTCCTTTTCATCAAATTCACTCTTTGGTTTTTTTATCTTTATTCCAAGGTACTTTTTTAGTTTATATTCAGCTAATGCATGAGCAGCAGTACCTTCTGCAGCAAAAATACTATCCTTATTTTCAAAGTTTTCTTCAAGCCTTGCAGAAGGTGGACATTGTATCCACCTGTGAGAACTCGAAGCTGATAAAAGTGCATGTTCACCCATTAAATCAACTCCGCTTTTTTTAATAACTCAGAGTATTTATCCTTTGGTATATCAGTTAATTTTTTACCACCAAATTTTTTAATAAGTTCTTTCACCTCTTTCTGCTTACCATCTTGTGCAAGCTGTGCAAGTACTGCTCTCACCTCTTCTAAAGTTGTAGTTTTAACTTCTTCCTTTTCTTTTGATGCTTGTACTTCTTTAGGTTCTTCTTTTATTTGAACCCCTGTTTTCATTTGTGGTAACGCTTCAGCTAAAGCTAGTAAAGCATTCATAATATCTGGAGAATCAACTCTCACCCTAATATTAATATCCATCTATAACACCCCTTTCTTTTTAAATAAAGTATCTACTGACTCTTCTGGAAATACTCTTAAAAGTCCACTTGCAACCTTGCAGCCTACTCCTCTTTTTCCACTAAGAACCCTACTTATAGTTCCTTTTGATACATTAGCTTTGGCAGCTAACTTATTTTGAGATAAACCATTTATCTCCATTAGTTCTTTCAATTTTGAAGAATTTAAATTCATAATCGTCCCCCTCTTATGTTACCTTTTATGCTTGTTAGCTAATTTGCTAACATAAAGTTAAAAAAAGTATGTACTGAACAGCACATTAGCAATATGCTAATTGTGCTGTTTCTTCCCTTACAAGTTTTAATTGCCTCAGCCTAATTGAAGCTGCCTGTATTGATACGTTAAATATTCCAGCAAGTTCTCTTGACATATCATTTGCAAATTCATAAGTATCAAAATCTCTATCTAAAGTTATATAATCATCACCAATACCGACTTCTTTAAATATGTTTTGTGCCGCTATTATAAATGTCTTTTTAGGCATTATCAAACATGATGATGTATAATTTGCCTGCCATTCCATCCAGTCATTGTCTGTTTTAAATGTTCTTTTCTCTGGATAATCTTCAAAACTTCTTCTAAGGCACTTTATTGACTTAGCTTCTTCATTATCTAACATATCAAAAATATTAAGCTGATCTTCATGCGTCTCAAACATTTCTCTATGCAGCATCCAGTGGCCACATTCATGTGCGTTGGTAAACCTGCATCTTCCTTCTTGATCTTCTGTAAGTAAACCATTGTTTATAACTACAGTACCTTTTTTCACATATATATCCTTGTACTTATCTTTTTCTAAATCGTATACAGTAAGAATTCCGTTATTAAAAGTTGTTAATCCAAGAACACTTCCATCTGGTGTTATATCTGCATAATCAACTTCAAGATGTAAATAATTTTCTAAAAATTCTTCTATTGGTGTTGGCATAGGTTTTTCTAATATTTTCGAATCAAAGTCCCCTAAATATGCTTCCGCAATTTCTTCAATATCACCTTTAGAAAGAACTGGCAGACCGTTACTTTTTCTTTTAACTTCAATGTGCACTAGGCTTTGCCTCCTTTTTCAGTTAGCTTTTTAACAAACTCATCCCAATCCTCCTCTGTTGCAACTTCTCTAGCTTTTCTTAATGCCACCCTGACTTTTTTAGACGACATAATATATTCCGGGAGATCAGGTGCTATAGTGTTCTTACCTTCTCCTGCTAAATCAAACATTGTATGTTTCTCATCCTCAGTTAATTTTAAAATTTTAGCTATTTGTATAAGCCTATCCATATCCGGCGGATATCTTCTGCCTTTTTCAATGTCACTGAGATATGCGGGAGCAATTCCTAGTTCAGCGGCCATTCCTCTCAATGTTATTCCGAGTTTTTTTCTTTTATCTGCTATAAATTTTCCAAAACTAAATATATCATCCATTTTATTACCTCTCTACGCTGTATAGCGTGTTCGCATATCTGATAACATTATTGTACAGGAAACAGTTTCCATTGTCAAGATTTTTTATTAAATTAATTTATTGTATTACTTAGAAATAAAAGCATACATTTTCATCATTTTGATTAATAATTTAATCATTTAAAGTATAAAATTTCTAGAACCTGCATGCTATCTCAAAAAAGGTGGACACTTCGGAACTATGAATTCTCTGAATATCACATATTTACTATTCCTTTTAGTTTAATAAAATTTTCCATTACATCAGCTTTAAACTCTTGAGTATACCTTTTGCCATTACCCGACTTTTTCTATCTAGATCATTGCAGTCATCAATTTAAGTACATTTCAGGCCGCTCTATCTTCTATATCCATAAAGAATCTTTTTTCGTTAACTTGTTAGCTCAGATTTGTAACTATAAAATTCTGTTTATATTAAGTATAAACTACTAAAAATTGAGTTTAATTCATTATGGATACTTCTAATAGCAACCTCATCTTCTCCATTATATATACAATTAATGATTGTTTTAACCTTATGGATAATAAAGTTAAACATCTCTTCATTAGGAATAATTACTGGTATCTTTTTTATATAGTTTGCTGAATTGTTAGCTGAGGGATTAATAGTAGTAATTATATCTCTAACAATATCTGAATTAAGCAAACCTAATAAAAATAAAGTATATTTTTCTTGCTTAGGAAATACACCAACTACAGATTGATCAAAAACCATATTTGAAATCAATGTAGCTCTAATCATACTAGACTTAACCATAGGAAGAACTATTCCTTGTTTAAAATAGAATTGTGAGTTTTGAAACCGAGCTTTTTTGTCATTATTATAATGGTTTACTGCTTCAGCACTCCAATTTACAAACCATGGGTATTCTTTTCGCAAATATCTACTATTTGAACTTCCCTTAACAATTGGAATGTATTTTTTTTCGGATAAACCATTAATTAAATTTGGTTCTTCAATATATTCATTAGCAATTTCATCCTCTGAAATTATTTCATATCCCTTTGAATTTCTTACATTTAGTGATTTCACTTTCATAAACCTTTTATTGTCTCCTACATATATTCCAGTTACACAATTGGCTATATCACCTAATCTACATTCAGCATTATTAATAATTTCATTAATTTGTTCATTTATATTCATATAAAAAGCGTGATTTGGATTATTATAAATATCTTGTTGATTTAATTCCATATAGTTGAAGTTATTAGCCTTACCTTCTCTAACTAAATCAATGTCCTCTTTCTCCTTTAATCCAGTAATCAATCTAAGTGTATGATTTGTTGCAGTATTTTTATCATTTTCCTTTTGCAATGTTATTATAGATAATTTAGAATATCCAAATTGAACATTAGGAAAAACTTTTGAAGGAAAAGTTATTACTTCAATTATCTTTGTATTTGTAAGTATATATTCTCTCAAACTAGAGTGTCTATGTAAAAATAGAAAAGTATCAGGTATAATAAAAGATAATTTTCCTTTGTTTTTTAATAAAGATATACACCTAAGCAAAAATAAGGAATATGTTTCTTTCACATAATAGCCACTGTACTTTTCTTTTAGATCCGCTCGCTTGTCATAATCTAACCAAGCACCATAAGGCGGATTTCCTATAATCCTATCATATTCTCCTCCATTTTTAACATATTTGTCTAGATCTTCATTAAAAAGTGTATCAGTATGAATTACATTAATATTTGGCTTATTAGAATACTTGTTTTTTAAAACTTTAACCGCTTCTTGATTTAAATCTAATGCATCAATTTTAATATTTGGTACTTGCTCGATAAGTTTATCGATGAACACACCATCTCCAGCCGATGGCTCTAAAACTTTATGCTGTTCATTAAAATCAAGCATTTTACACATATAATTTGTTATATAGTCACACTTAGTATAATAAGAGCAATAAATATTTCCCATATCAAAATCTCCTTCCTCCATAATCTTTGATTTTCTTTAATATGCTCACTTATTCTTAGATTTCTATAATTAACTAACGCTCCTTTACTAAAAATTCTGACTTAAGTTAATACTTAAGTCAGAATTGATTATACCATACTATTCTTTAATATCAATCATTTATTAAAACTGATATTTTCCTACCACCAAGTCAAATAGTAATCAAGGAACGTTTGATGTTGTCTTGATGTAAAATTACTTTTCATATAATTAATAGTATCTTGATTAAAATCCGTTGAGAATTCTAGCTGATTTTCACTAATACAATTTAAAATGTCAAAACCAGTAAATTCTTGAACCATATTATATACTTCTTCTCTTCTTCTAACTTTCCATAATCCAGAATCTTCAAGCTGTCTTAAATAATTATGTCCAGCTCCCTGAATTGTTCTAACTGCTAAAATACATTTATACGGCTTAGTTGTTAAATGATAATAATTAAGTAAAGAATAAACCCTTGCTACAGAAAGCAGCCTATCTTTATTCCCTTTTTCATTGCTTCCATAGCTTCCTTTAAAATCTATAATAAATTTTTCATTTGAATTTTCAAACAACTGGTCTGAATCCAAATTAATACCTTTGCCCAAAAGATCCCAAATTTTCGTATATTCAGTATATATCCATTTTTTCTCGATATCTGATAAGCTCATCCTATCCAGTTTATTTCTATATGATATCTTAATTTTGCTCATAACATCAACAAAACTTGGGGCTTTAAAAATAGATATTTCTTCATTAACAGGATACTTCCAAGATACTTTAATCAACCTTTCCCATAGTTCCCCGCTCCTACGTGAAAGATCCATACTATTGTACGCCCATAAGGCATTCCTTCTTTCTAAAGAAACAACTGTCCAACAATATGTAGCAAGAAATATTTTTTCCACCCTTTCATTTCTCTTCATATATCTTTTTTCAATTTGTTCTATAATTTCTGCTTTAAGCTTGTCCATATTTTTATCCATTTGTTTAGTTTTACTTTGATTAGTTGTTTTTATTGAATATTCCTTTCTAAAAGTATCCTCTGAGTTTTTCCTAAAATATTGAAGCAATTCAACTTTTGTATAATCCACAAAATCCTCTCCTCTATTAAATTATCTAATATATGCTATATTCTATTATACTACCATACATCTGTATATTTAATTTAATGCTCAGCTTTTTATCATCAAAAGATGACCATAGTTTCTTAGCTTTTACTCAAACAAAACTTGCAATTGATATTTTCCATAGATTTTTATAAATCATAAAATGAGATGACACATCACCATTGATATGCTCCCTTCTAGGTAGACAAGTGAAATAATAAAACTTGTTTACTTAGGAGGGAGTATTTTCAATGTCATTTAAACATAAGTTTTCCTTTGAAGAAAAAGTAAAGATTGTAACTGAATATCTTAATGGTACTAATGGATTCAGAGAAAGCTGTCGTATATATAACGTAAGTCAATCTGGACTTAAAGATTGGCTCCGTTTATATAAGACTTTTGGAATTACTGCATTTAAGGAAAATAATAAGTGCAGAAAATATTCTTCATATATAAAGAAAAATGCAGTACACGATTATTTCAGCCGTAGGCTTTCAGTACCAGAAATTTTAATTAAATATAAAATGCGTAGTACAACTCAACTCAGAAAGTGGATTATAAAGTATAATAGTCATGAGGAATTAAAAACCTCTGGAACAGGAGGAACAACTATCATGACTAAAGGACGAAAAACCACTTATGAAGAACGGATTACAATAGTTAAATGCTGTATTGAGAATGAAAATAACTATGCTCAAACAGCTGAAAAATATCAAGTATCATACCAACAGGTTTACACCTGGCTTAAAAAATATGAGACAAACGGAGTTAAAGGACTGCTTGACCGCAGAGGTCATATTAAACCTGAAGATGAAATGTCAGAGTTGGAAAAACTTCGCGCTGAAAATCGTCTGTTAAAGGCAGAAAACAAGCGAAAAGAAATGGAGATGGAATTCTTAAAAAAACTCGACGAAATAGAAAGGAGGCGATTTTAAGCCAAGTTCAGAATGAAAATATTTATGTAGCGATTCAAGAAATACACAATGAAAAAGAATATCCTATTTCGGTATTATGTAAATTTGCAGAAATTCCACGTTCTTCTTATTATAAATGGTTAAGCCGCAAAGAAAATAAAAATGAAATGTTTAATAAAGTATTGATACTGCTAATAAAAGATGCCTATGAGGCAAAAGGTGGAATTCTTGGATATAGACAAATGACAATAAAGTTGAATAGAGAAAATGATTTTCATATCAATCATAAACGGGTTTACAGACTAATGCAGATACTAAATTTAAAGTCTGTTTGCAGACGAAAAAGAAAGAAGTATATTAAATCTACTCCACAGGTTACAGCGGATAACATCCTGAACCGTAAATTTATAGCAGATAATTTTGGTGAAAAATGGCTTACTGATGTAACAGAGATGAAGTATGGTACAAGCAGTAAAGCCTACTTAAGTGCCATATTGGATTTGAGTGACAAGAGTATTGTTTCATTTGTCATTGGTCACTCTAATAACAATGATCTTGTATTTAAAACCTTTGATTTAGCTCATGAGAAATATCCTGATGCGAAACCAATTTTTCATAGTGATCGTGGATTTCAATATACTACCAAGGCATTTAAGAAAAAGCTAAATGATGCTGAAATGACACAAAGTATGTCAAGAATATCCAGATGCATTGATAATGGTCCAATGGAAGCATTCTGGGGAATGTTAAAATCTGAAATGTATTATTTAAAGTCTTTTAATTCCTACAATGAACTTAAGCAAGCAGTCACCGATTACATAGATTATTATAACACTGGTCGATACCAAAAGCGATTAAACTGCATGACGCCATTAGAGTACAGAATTTATTTAAAAAATAAAGCAGCATAAAAATATATCCAACCATAAAACCATGGTTGAATATATAAAAACATTTTTATTTTTTCATCTGTCTACTTGACAGGGAGCAGTTCACATAGTTACCATTACATATATTTTTTTCAAAACCAAACAAATATCTAAATATCCTTAATTTCACGTAAAAAAAACAAACCTACATTTTCAAATTTTTATCTATCATTATCTGCTAAGAATACACATCCTAATTTAAAATTCCACAAATATATATTTTTATAATTAAAATCAAACTTCAGCTCTTAAATTTTCTTACTCATTTTAGTTCAAAAAATTAAAAGTCCCTGAAATCAAGAACTTTCTATTGTATCAATATTATAGTTTACGTATGGCTAATAGGGCTTGGATCAATGTGAACTCAGGTTGAGACTGTAAATTTCGCCTTTTTTACATATGTTCGTTCGTGGGAATAAAGCAACAGCTATTTTTTAAGTTTTGACGTTTGTAGGAATATATCTTTACAAAATAATTTCAGCAATTTTAATTTTTAATGTACTCAAAATTCATTATACAAATCATATAAAGCACAGAAGGTACTACACCTTCCTGTAATGCTATATAACTAATACTTGCATTCTGTTGTAAAAATTCTTTTTCACTTGTTGTAGAATGATTAGGATTTCTCTTATTCATATCTTCTTTAACTAACTTACACAATCGTTGCATTTCAAATTTAGGAATCTGATTTATCTTTTTAACTATAGTCTCTTTTGTGACTGCATCATCTGATAACGCATTGAATATATCAATAAATTTTTCAAAATCTTTAATTGCCAAATTGTAATTACAATTATACGTCTTAACTTTGCAATCTAATGCTGCCCATAGGGTATTCACTTTCTCACATTGAAATAACTCTTTTGGAAAGTGGTTTTCAATAAACATTCTATCTCTTTCATCATAGTAATAGAAAATTATTTTAGATAAACTTTTATTGTTCAATATAGCATCAAAAATATGCGCATCATTGTTAGGAGATATTCCTATAATATACAGTTCATTTTTTATTTTACTGAAGCTATCAAAGTGGTATTCTGTTGCCATATTCAACTCTGGATGTAAAATCTTTGTCATAATCATTTTATATTCTAAAGGCTTTTCTTCTTTTAGTTTTTCTACCTGCTTCTTAAATTCCACTTCATCTGCATACCTATTTGCAAAAGTTTCGGATTCCATAATTAAGCGATGATTATCACTTATTATTTTATATTTTAATTTGCCACTATAACTCAAAAGGGCATTACAAAAACAATGTATCATATCATCAAGAACTACAGTTTCACCAGCGTTTCTTCTAATGTAACCTAAAACATTCTTTTCATTTTCACTATTTGTTAAAACTGAAAAGTCCCCATGAAGATGGTAAACTTCTTTATGTGTTAAATTCTCGATATTATTATCGTAATTCAAAGTATATATGTTATCAAAAGATTGAAAAAATCGTCCAACTTTTTTATTTTCTTTCATGCCTTTATAAATTTCTTGAATTTTACCACTATTAAATATTGCATCAAGTATTAAATATTCAAACCCTTGTACAGCTAACTGCCTATTTTCCTCCAAATCAATATTTTTTAAAAAGAACATATGAACAACAAAAAACCAATCTTCAAGCATAATATCATATGGATTCTCTATCAAAGAATCATAACGATTTTTAAAATCTTTTAACGCATCTGTGGTGTCTATATCTATAGCAAAAGTATCATACTCACCATCACGAATTTTGTTACCTTCTCCAACAAAGTTTTCTAATAAATTAACTATCTCACTCCCTGTAAGCCTATTTCCAAATAATCTTTTATAACTATCAAGTTTGGCACGATATTTTATCCTCTTCATAATAAAATTGCTACTATATGCAATCCCACCAAATTGAATATTAATACCATTACCTAATAATAAATTTTTCAAAATAATGTCCCCCTATTTACTTTTATTCTGTTGCAAATTAATCACCTTTTACATACACATATTTATAATTACCTCTCCGCTAACTACTAAAAAGTAATTTTTGAGAAATCATTTCAGGCTGATTAATTCATTTCATAAGCCTTATCAATATATTCCTTAGCCTTCTCAAAATCCTTAGCATTTTTTATTGTGAGTTCCAAATCTCCAGTTCCCCAATGGCCAACTTTACTTACATCTCTTGTAAAACCATTTTCAAGCACAATGTCTTCTGGACTTAACCTTAAATATAGCATTATGCTTTTCATCCTAACTTCTACACATACAATATTTTTTATTTTCTTAAATGCACTATACAATTTTAATTTATTTTCCGTAACATCATCGCCTAATGCCAAAACATAGTCTCTAAGAGAATAATATAATTCTCTTAATTTTGAACTCGTCGTTTCCAATTGTTCATCAAAAGTTTTATCTGTACTCTGTTTAACTACTTTTTCTGTATTCGTGTCCTTAATTGCTGTAGCTACATTAGAATTTATCAGGTCAAACATCAAAAGTTTCTCTCCAAATTTTTTATATCGTATTAAATCTATATTTCTATTTATTTGTTTTACAGCATATTCATCATATTTAGTAAAATCTCCCGCTATGCAAATAAGGCGTGGCATACTCCAATCAAGCTTATCTGAGAATTCCTTTCCTAATGTATTCATAACTAAAAGTTCAAAATCAGCTTTATGATCCAAAAGCCAATCCAGATAAAACAATCCTTGATTTATTACATTTTCATTGCTAGCTCTTTTATATTCAAAAATTACAGGACAATTATTTTCATCTATGCCTAAACTATCTATGCGCCCTCCATTTGATGTTGTATATTCACTTTTAAGAAAGTTGACGCCAAAAAATACAGACATATTTTTTTCAATTAATGTTTGCAATTCTCTCTCTAATGTTGCCCATTTAGCTGGCAGCTCTTCTACTTTATCATCTATTTTAAATAATTTTATATCAGACATTTTAATCGCTCCTAACCACCGTTTTACATAAATATTATAGCACAGGAAATTTCAATTCATAATCTTATATCAGTTAACACACATTTTGTCTATATAAAAAAGCCTTAAGTGCATCACCTGCAACACTCAAAGGCTTTCTAGCTTAATAACTTTTGCTATATTTTCTTTTTCTTACCGTTTACTAACCCTGTATCACTAAACATATACAACCTTTAACATTTCCTAATCCCAGCTATACCAATGTCTCTAACTGTCTTTTCTTTTAATCTTAACAACTGTCCCCACATGTCTAATAACTATAATATTGATACAATTTAGCGACTTCTTCATTGAAGGTATCGATTTTAATATTGCTAAACTGTATATGATTTCTGCTAAAAGGTGCACTGTATTTAAATCAAAACTTATTTTTACTAATAATATGATTTTCTAATGGCTTTTCTCTCTTCGTTTTCGCCATGTTCTCTCTCACCTAATAACTCATCTTTTCTATCTACCGTTGGATCATACCAATCAGCCTTTTTCTTTGCCCATTCAATCCATTCAGCAGCCTTTTCATCATTCACGTCAACTTTTGATTCTAAAGCATTTATATATGCTCTGATTTTACAGGCTGTATAATAATCCTGTGACATATTTGTTAATGCAATAGTCTTATCAACTTCCTCATTATATCGAATTCTACGTTCTTCACGTAGCCTTTCCTCCTCAGCTTCTTTCCTTTTCGCATCTTCAAAAGCTTCTCGTTTTTTACGAACCACTTCAGATTCTTCATAGAGTTCTATTAGCATATCACCGAGCCTAGATTCTACCTTTTCCTTTTGGGAATCCCTAAAATGTCTACTTTTACGGATACAAATTCTTAGTTTTCCATTGAAAACATAATCATATTTTCTAATATTGGGTTGACTTGCCCATCCATTATGGCGTTTTGCATCTTCATAGATAACTAATTGCTGTGCTTCCTGCCGGCTAATTTCATGATTGATTTTATCTTGAGCTTCAAATACTTCAAAAGTTACATGTTCGTTTCTAATTGTAAGTGAAAGATCTTCATTAACTGAACCACCCAGCGACTCAACTTGACGATAAAGAGTATCAAGAATACGATAAACACGTGGAAGTGTTTCATTTGAAATGACACCAGCAAGAAAAGGAGGTCGATTAAAATAATTTTTAAAACTTCTTTGGGAGCCTTCCGGTTTTTTGTCGTCTTTATTCCATTCCTTTACTTTAGCTTGGTAAGCTCTGATTTTCTTATGCAATTTTACATTTTCATCTAATACTTGAAGCTGCTCCGCTGCAATTAATACCTTTTGCCGTTCGTCTGCTGTCAAAAAAGCAAGTGTCTGTTGTGTCACATTTTGCACTTTAATACCTTCAAAAGTTTTTGAACCAATTTCTTCAGCAATTCCTTTTGCAGCAGGAAGATGAGGCCTTTTTACTTTTTCCCCAGCATGAATCCTTTCCCAATATCCTCGTGGGGGAACAGGCACATTCAATGATTTGCAAACCTTGTGTATCACAACATCCGATACACCATATTGAAGTGCCACTTGAACAACTGATTTTGACCATACCTCTTCATATAGCTTTTCACGATTATAAATATTTCGTTCTCCTGAAACTGTACGATAAGCAAGCTGACTATTATTTCCATCTATAATTTCAACGTCTGATTGTTTCCTGATACCTTCAGTCTGTACTATATCTATAGTATCACCTAGTATTTTTGATTGGCTTTTCTCTGCTTTCACTTCACCTATGGTTTCAGAGGAAGATGAATGTTTTAAGTGTTTTGGTATAATGTTAATAGGAAGTAAAACTTCACTATGAGAAGATTTTGGCAGCGGTGTTTTAGAAACTGGTTTTCCAAAACTCAACTTAGTCCAGTACCCTGATGGTGGAATAGGGAGTTCTATCTCCTTGCAAAGCCTAAGCAGTTCAGCATAGGGAACGTTATATTTCTTTGCAACACCAGATGCTGAGATTTCCCATATTTCTTTATACAGAAGTTCTCTACTTATTTTAATGAATTGTTCCTCAGGCATATCAATCCCTCTTTTCCATAATTTCTTTAGGTTTAAAGTGTACTATTTTTCTCTTCAATATCTTTCTCTTCAGAATCAAGCGAAAACGCATATTCGAATAATTTTAGGTCTCTTGTTCCACGCTTTCGCTTAATATAAAAAGCAGATCTTTTTTCATTTCTTCAAATTGAGAAATAATTGTATTGAGACTCTTTTCTATGTTCTGAACCTGAACTTCTGATATTCTTCCATACTTATATGCAATTAATCGTTCGGCAATAATTTGGTAACTCCAGCTATTTGAATATTTATCTTCATTATGTATAGCAAATCCTATTGGAAGCAGGTCATTTCTCATGCCAATGCTGACTGCCATTGGTGATATTCCAAGATAATCAGCTGCAATTTTACAAGTAATTTTAGAAAATTTTCTAATTTCTTCATCCGTGTATTTTGACATATGGCTCACCTCTATTCTGTTTTCTTATACTTTTTCAGTTTTTTAAATTTTACTACTTATAAAGTAAGTATATAGACTATTTCTCTGAAATTAAATATGCAGCAGCACTTTTTTACATAAATAAAACAAAGTTAATCAATTAAAGTAAAAAATATCCGTAAAGTAATCATTTCTGCCAACTATACGGGTATTCATCTACTTATATATTCCACTGTAACTTAAACCCATCTTTAAAAACAAAGGTTATCTTTCTTTCCGAATTCACTTTTACTACTTCGATAACTGCATTCCAAATCCCATCATCAAGCTCTGTTAAAATAGTAGAACTTTTTTCTAATATCTTTATAAATTCCTCTATTCTCTCTTGTTTAGCAGTTCTCTCAATCCGTTTGTTATTAATTTCTGTAATCTTATTTTCTATAGCTTCATAACGTTTTGTTAATGGATTATAACGTTCTTCATATTCAGCTCGATCTAAAGCTGTGTATCCATTTTCCTCCACACACTTTTTAATAATTCTGCTACTACTTCAAGTTCATTTTGTAGATTAGCACTTTCCTTATCTAGTTTTGCAGTATCAATTAAAGCTTGTATTATAACTTCGTAACCTTTTAATATCTCATCTTTATTTTTAACAATACTATTAAAAGCCTATAAAAAAGCTTTTTTTAAAGTATCCTCGTAAATATGAGATGTACCACACTTCTAATCATTTTTAAACTTAGAATTGCTTTGCTATATAACCTTTTATCCTAAGCTGTAAGCCTTAATTCTTCTATTTAAATTCCTTCAAAAAGCACTCAAAGTCCTTGAAAATCAAGGACTTCTATTGTATCAAAATTATTGTTTACGTATGATATAGACGAGTGGTTTTATATTCTAGTAAAATATTTATTGTTTCCTACCCCTGTATCACCAAACATATACAGCTTTTACGATTTTATAACCACAGTTATACCAATTTCTCTAACTGTCTTTCCTTTTGAGCTTAACTATAGTCTCCACGTGGGCCGTCTGCGGGAACATGTCCACTGGCTGAACCTTTTCAGGTCTATAGCCCAGATTGCTCAATATCCCAAGATCTCTGGCCAGCGTGGCAGGATCACAGGATACATAGACTATAGTCCTCGGGGACATACTGGCAGCGGAACGGAGAAGAGCTGCATCACAGCCTTTTCTCGGAGGATCCACTACCATCACATCGGCCTTTATGCCCTCTTCTGCAAGTTTTGGTATTATTTCTTCAGATTTGCCTGATATGAATTTCACATTGTGGATGCCGTTTTCCCTGGCATTTACTCCGGCATTTTCAACTGCAGACTCCACTATCTCAATTCCATAGACCTTTTTTGCCTTCTGCGAGAGGAAAAGAGAAATGGTGCCGGTGCCGCAGTAGGCATCAAATACAATTTCATTCCCCGTAAGATGGGCATATTCCAGTACTTTTCGGTAGAGGATCTTAGTCTGCAGTGGATTTACCTGAAAGAAGGACATGGGTGATATGTTAAATCTGAATTTGCCTATATAGTCGCTTATACTGTCTTTTCCCCACAGTGTTACAGATTTATCTCCCAGTATAACGTTGGTCCTTCTGTCATTTATATTTTGAATTATACTCACTATATGGGGAATATTCTGGATCAGGGCTTCTATAAATTCAGCCTTGTGAGGAATTTCGGACACGGAAGTCACAATTACAACCATTATCTCTCCTGTAACAAAGGCTTTTCTTATCATTATATGCCTTATGATTCCCCTGCCGGTCTTTTCGTCGTAAACGGGGACATTGTATTTTTCAATCCATTTTCTTATAGATTTCACAACTCTATCCGCAGACTCATCCTGTATGAGACAGCTGTCCATATCTATTATGTCATGGCTCCTGTTTGCATAGAATCCAATCTTTAAACCAGACTCGTCCCTGCCAACTGGAAGCTGTACCTTATTCCTGTACCTGTATGGATTTTTCATCCCCAGAGTATCGTACAGTTTTAACGAATTCTCCCCGCTGGATTCGGTTACCTCAAATTTTCCTATTCTCTCGAGGCACTCTCTCACCCTGTTTTTTTTGAAATTCAGCTGTGCACTGTAGGACATATGCTGCAGCTGGCATCCACCGCATCTTTTATATACGGCACAGGGTGGATTGACTCTTTCAGGTGAGGGCTCAACCACATCGAGCAGTTTTCCAAAGGCAAAATTCTTGTTTACTTTTACTGCTTTTACAATTACCTTTTCACCCTGCAGAGCTCCGGGTATAAAAAACGTAAACCCGTCTATCCTTCCGACCCCTTCACCGCGGTATCCAATTCCACTTATTCTTAATATGTATTTCAAATTTTTCATTATTTTTTCCTTCATGTCTTCACCTGCCAAAAAAATTAATTATCTACATATAGTATACATTATTTTTAAACCGAACTCTTCCCGCATATAAAAAAATTGCACCTTTAAAGGTGCAAAAAATATAGAATCAGTTGCCTTGATTTCTATTATATAATTTTATCCACATATTTAATAATTATACAATAAATTTATAATTATTTCCAATGTTATAAATTAAAAAACAAAATAAGCCAAAAAAGGATTGACAACCTGGCAAAGTATGTTATAATAATAATTAATCAATAATAATTATTAAATAAGACAATATAACAATTACTTTAAAATATTAAAATTTATAAATTTGGAGGTATTATAATGAAGGACAAAAAGAACTTAAAATCAAAGGAAAATGCAAACGAGGGAGAACTTCACAAGGACGCAGTGGACAAAAATGCAATATATACAGGTAAAGATGACGATATCGTATTGAATTGCGACGGAGAACCATGCAATTTTTCATACCGCAAAGATCTGTCAGATGATTCAAAGGATTCAAAGGACTCTCAGAAATAATTGAATTCATCAGCTCATATTTGATCTTTGCAGGATTTTTATTTTACAGCAGCTGTCAGCTGCTCTTTTTTTTGATTTACATTATATTGGCTCTACCATTATATACAATGCCCCTTATAACGTCCATAGTTATAAATGTCCCGGTTTTAAGTACTTCAGTAGCACCTCCTGCGCTGCATATAATAGGTATTTCCCTGGATATACATTCGATGGCAAGATGAGATGTCAGTCCACCGCTTTCCGCTATAACCCCGGACACCCTGTCCAGCACACTCATATATCCCCTATCCAAATTCTTAACTACCAGTATATCGTCTCTCTCAACAATTTCATCTGATTCTTTGGGACTTCCAACAACTTTCACGTTACCGTAGCCGGGTCTTATCCCTGCACCTCTGCCCTGAACCAGGATATCACCCACTATGTGAACCTTCAGCATATTGGTGGTTCCGGAATAACTGACAGGTATGCCTGCAGCTATGACCACCAGGTCGCCTTTTTGCACATAACCGCTCTTTAAAGCTATGTTAACAGAATTTTCTATGAGCTCATCAGTAGAATTCGCCCTCTTCGCAGTTATCGGGTACACTCCCCAGTTGAGAGCAAGACTTCTCGCAACTCTATGGCTCGGAGTCACAGCTATTATATGACATTCGGGCCTGTATTTTGCAACCATCCTAGCTGTATGTCCACTCTGGGTGGCAGTTATTATGGCAGAAGCATTCAACTCGGAAGCAGTAGTACAAGTTGCCAGACTTATGGCATTGGGAACATTTTGTATATGAGCTTCTCTTTTCCTCTCAAGCAGGTTATCGTAATTTATTTTCTTCTCTGCAGTCTGGGCTATCTTTGCCATGGTCTGGGCTGCCTGTACAGGATATTTCCCATTTGCAGATTCCCCGCTCAACATTATGGCGTCCGTCCCGTCAAATATGGCATTGGCTATATCGGATGCTTCAGCCCTTGTAGGCCTTGGATTTCTTATCATGGAATCCAGCATCTGGGTAGCAGTTATGACAGGTTTTCCCACCCTGTTACATTTTTCTATTATCATTTTTTGAATCATGGGTACCTGTTCTATGGGAATCTCAACTCCCATATCCCCTCTTGCAATCATTATCCCATCAGAAAATTTAAGTATTTCATCTATATTGTCAACACCTTCACGGCTCTCTATCTTGGAAAATATCTGTACATCTTGTCCTCCATTTGCTTCAAGCACCTTCCTTATAGCAAGCACATCTGCAGCTTTTCTTATAAAAGAAGCCGCCACCATATCTATACCCATCCTGCATCCAAACTTCAGATCCTCTTCATCTTTTTTAGTAAGAGCCGGAAGTGATACGGAAACCCCCGGAACATTTACTCCCTTGTGATTGCTGATAATTCCGCTGTTTTCAACTGTACAATCTATTTTACTTCCCTCAATACCTTCAACTTTCAAATCAATTAAACCATCATCAATCAATATGTGGTTTCCCTTTTTGACATCTTTACACAGCCCATCATAGGTTATAGAACATCTATGATCATCGCCGAGGACATCTTCCCCGCAGTAGACGGCAAAATGTTCATTTTCCTTCAATTCCACCTTATCATCCTTAAAATTCCCCGTTCTTATTTCAGGGCCCTTGGTGTCCAGCATAATTGCTATGGGCCTGTCATATCTTTCCCTCAATTTCTTTACAGTATTTATCATCTCTTCATGCTCGGCATAATCCCCGTGTGAAAAATTATGCCTGGATACATTCATACCGGCTTCAATAAGCTTCGATAAAACTTTCTCCGAACTACTTGCAGGTCCGATAGTAAAAATCATTTTAGTCTTTTGCATAGTACATATCCCTCCTCTAAGCCAATGCGTTTGCTATATTGTACAACTTATTATCGAAATGTTTTGACATGTTTAAAGCCTCATCTATATCCAAATCGACAATCTTTCCACCCCGAATTCCAACAACTCTAGAGGTTTTTCCCTCTTCCAGCAGTTCCACAGCTCTGTACCCGAATTTGGAAGCCAGTATTCTATCCATGCAGCTGGGACTTCCTCCCCTTTGAATATGTCCGAGTTTTGTGGCTCTAGCCTCTATTCCAGTAACCTTTTGTATCTTTTCAGCAAGAGCTTCAGCTCCTCCAATACCTTCGGCAAGGACTATCAAATTATGCAGCTTGCCCTTGGTTTTTTCCCTGATTATGCTTCTGCACAGTTCATCCCCATCATATCCTATCTCGGGCAGAATTATGTTCTCGGCACCTCCTGCCAGACCGGAATAAAGCGCTATATCCCCACAATTTCTTCCCATAACCTCTACTACACTCACTCTTTCATGCGAAGTGGAAGTATCCCTCAATTTATTTATGGCATCCAATACCGTATTTACTGCCGTGTCAAATCCTATGGTAAAATCCGTATATGCCAGGTCATTATCTATGGTACCGGGAATTCCAATAGTGGCTATGGACATTTTGGACAATTCCTGGGCCCCTCTGAAGGAACCATCTCCTCCAATTACAACCAGTCCGTCTATACCAAATTTTTTCAGCACGCCCACTGCTTTTTTTCTTCCCTTTTCAGTCTTAAATTCTTCGCTGCGGGCAGTTTTCAATACAGTTCCTCCCCTTTGTATGATATCCGCCACAGTTTTTCTTTCCATAGGCATAACTTCACCGTTTATGAGGCCGCTGTATCCTCTTTCTATCCCCATCACAGTAAATTTCTTATCCAAAGCCGTTCTCACCACTGCCCTTATGGCAGCATTCATGCCTGGAGCATCTCCGCCGCTTGTCAACACAGCTATTGTTTTCATACTTGTTACCTCCTGTGACCGCAGGGACTTTTTATGTCCCATTGAAACTACAAATAAAATTTATAACTTCTACACGTCAATTATAACATACAACGATTGCCTTTTCACCATATTTTGGTGCTGATTTTCAGAACACGGCTGCCAAAACCCGTGAAAAAGCTCTTCCTATGTTATTTTGTTTATTCGGCAATAAAATATACCAATTTTTAAATTATCTTTAAATTTTTTTCTCCAAATTTTTTCTTTAAAATAGAAACAAGTTCTGAACTGGGTTCCACCCAGAGTTCTCTGTCAAGTCTGAACTTCTTTCTCTCCTTGGCTGTACATAAATATACAGGCATATTTCCTTTAAAATCTGAAAATATAGTTTTGATTTCATCTACGGCCTGTTTCAAATCCGACTGGTCCCCTATCAATATATAAAGCTTATTGATATCCACTCTCACAAGAGGTTTTATGTTTTCACAGAGAATCTTGGGATCTTCTTCCTCTCTTACACTTACCCTGCCTTCTACTATAATCATAGAATCATCATAAATTAAATTTTTAAATTTCTGAAAAACCTTGGGAAATATTATTATCTCCACAATGCCGTAGAGATCCTCTATCTTTGCAAAAGCCATCATATCGTTGTTCCTGGTTATTTTCTTGGATACTTCCGAAAGTATTCCTCCAACCACGACCCTGTCACCGTCTTTTACCTTGCTCTCCTCTACAAAGCCCTCTTCCAGGGTCTTTACACTCACTATATCGGATATTTTAGTATCTGTTTGAAGTTTCAAGGTCTTGGCATATTCCTCAAGAGGGTGCCCTGAAAGGTACAGCCCGGTCATTTCTTTCTCCATTGCAAGCATATCTCTTTTTTTGAATTCCCCTATTTCGGGATATTGTATTTTCACTCCTCTGTCTTCAATTTGTGAGAACAGGCTGACCTGCCCTTTTATGTTTCTTTTTCTGGAATTTATTATGCCGTCAATTACCTTCTCATGTACTGCCACAAGCTGGGACCTGTATACATGAAAGCAGTCAAAGGCACCTGCCTTTATAAGACTTTCCACCACTCTTTTATTTATTGCACCAATATCTATGCTGTTGCAGAAATCGGCCAGATCCTTGAATTTACCATGTTGATTTCTTGACCCGACTATGCTGTCTATTATGTTTTCACCCACATTTTTTACAGCAGAAAGTCCGAATCTGATACAGCCATTTTCCACCGTGAACTTGGCACAGCTTTCGTTGATACTTGGAGGAAGTATTTTTATACCCTTATTTTTTGCAAACCTTATGTAATAGGCAACCTTTTCACTGTCGCCCTTCACGCTGTTTAACATGGCTGCCGTAAATTCTACAGGATAATAGTGCATCAAATATGCAGTTTGAAATGCCACCACTGCATAAGCAGCTGCATGGGATTTATTAAAAGCATATGAGGCAAAATCAACCATGGAATCGTATATCCTGTTGGCAATATCCTCAGATATACCATTTCTTACACAGCCCGGAACCTGTATTTTCCCATTTTCATCCACTATCCCATATACAAAATTATGTCTCTCTTCTTCCATAACCTTGTGTTTCTTCTTGGACATGGCTCTCCTTACAAGATCACTCCTGCCCATGGAATAGCCAGCCAAATCCCTTACGATCTGCATGACCTGTTCCTGATACACCATGCACCCATAGGTAACAGAAAGAATGTGTTTGAGCTGGGGAGTTATGTACTCAATTTCATCCGGATTCTTTTTATTCTTGATGTACTTTGGGATTTCTGACATGGGCCCCGGCCTGTAAAGACTTATTCCTGCTATAATATCCTCCAGTGAATCCGGTTTTAACTCTTTCATGAAAGATGTCATTCCGGCGGATTCCAGCTGAAACACGCCGGTCGTCTCCCCCTCGCCTATCATACTGTATACGGATTGATCGTCATAATCTATATTGTCAAGATCAATCTCCTTCCCCTTATCCTGTTTTATCATGTCCACGGCATCCCTGAGAACAGTCAGGGTACGCAGACCCAGAAAGTCCATCTTTAAAAGCCCAAGTTCTTCCAAAGTATTCATTGTGAACTGAGTTACTACATTATCGTCATTCTTTTGAAGAGGTACGTAATTCACAAGAGGTTTCGAAGCTATCACGACTCCAGCAGCATGTGTAGAAGTGTGCCTCGGAAGTCCTTCAAGGGACTTCGCCACATCTATAAGTTCCCTGGTTCTCGGCTCGCTGTCATATGCCTCCTTGAACTCCGGATTCATTTCAAGTGCCCTGTCTATAGTTATATTCGGAACTGTGGGAACCATTTTCGCTATTCTATCCACTTCTGCATAGGAATAATTCATGGCCCTGCCCACATCCCTTATGACTGCCCTGGCTGCCATGGTTCCAAATGTTATAATCTGTGATACGTTATTCTCCCCGTATTTTCTAACTACATAATCTATGACTTCTCCACGCCTCTCATAACAAAAATCACTGTCTATATCAGGCATGGAAACTCTTTCCGGGTTCAAAAAACGTTCAAAAATAAGGTTGTATTTTATAGGATCTATTTTTGTAATCCCAAGAGTGTAGGCAACTATGGAACCAGCTCCGCTTCCCCTGCCGGGACCTGTCATGATTTTATTTTCCCTTGCAAATCTTATAAAATCCCAGACTATGAGAAAATAATCCACATATCCCATGGTTTTTATTACACCAAGTTCATATTCCAGTCTTTCCTTTAATTTTTCAGTTACATTTTCATATCCTTTTTCTAGCCCCTTATAACACAGATCCCTCAGATAAGCATAGGCATCCACTCCCTCCGGGAGAGGGAACTTGGGAAGTTTTGACTTGTGAAATTCATAGTCAAAATTACACTCTTCTGCTATCTTAACTGTATTTTCCAGAGCCTCCGGCACATTTGAAAACATCTTATACATTTCTGCCGGGGACTTCAGATAAAATTCATCCGAGGGATACCGCATCCTGTCCTTTTCATCCACAGTCCTACCGGTTTGTATACAGAGCAGGATATCATGAGCCCTGTAGTCCTCTTTTCTTATATAGTGGACATCGTTAGTAGCCACCAGGGGAATACCAAGCTCTTTTGACATTGAAATGAGCCGGTCATTTATTTTAAGCTGCTGTTCTATTCCATGATACTGTAGTTCAAGGTAAAATCCATCACTGAAAGTATCCCTGTAAAAAATTGCCGCATTTTTGGCTGCATCAAGATCATCATTTAATATATGGGACTGTATTTCACCGTTCATGCAGGCACTCAATGCTATGAGTCCCCTGCTGTGGGATTTTAAATAATCATGATCCACACGGGGTTTATAATAAAATCCCTCAATAGAGGCAGTGGAAACTATCTTCATCAGGTTTGAATATCCTTCTTTATTTTTTACAAGAAGCACAAGATGATAATTTTTGTTTCTGCCATTATTCTGTTTTACATGCATATCTCCCTGGGATACATATATTTCGCAGCCTATTATGGGTTTAATTCCCTGAGCTTTGGCCTCCTTATAAAAATCCACACATCCATACATAACTCCGTGATCCGTTATGGCCATGCTGTTCATTCCCAGCTCTTTGGCCCTTGCTATGAGTTCAGGAATCTTGGCTGAAGAATCCAGAAGGGAATACTCCGTATGCTGATGCAGGCTAACCCATTTACATTTTTTCTCCATAATCACAATCAACCCCCTAGTTTCCACTAATAATCAGGACTTTTCACCTTCTTATCATTCTTGCGGACAAAATACATTTCCCGACTATATTTTTTTTTTCATCATACATATCAACTTCCACTTTGCAGTAATTTATACCCTCATCTATCGCATTAACATATATTTCAATCTCGCTGTCAATCTGTACAGGCTTCATGAAATAGGTATTTATACTGTCCACCAAAATATTTGCATTATTTTTCTGCCTCAAAATCATAATTGCAACAGTGGAAAGGAGCATGTTCAGCGAGCTCCAGGAAGCAGTACCAATGGGATCCAGCATTTCAGGAGTTATCTTTCCCTTAAAATGCGCCACATTGTCCTCAATATTGAATTCGAATTTTTTCAACATGGAATCCTCAAGGGTTTCTCCCGACTGGGGCTGTCTTGCCATATACTGAAGTGCTTTTATTACATCCCTCCTGGTTATGACACCTGCCAACTTCTTGCCTTTTACCACCGGGAAAAGCTCTATACCCTCCCATCCCATTATATGGGCTGCATAGGCAACTGTGGTCTTAGGAGTCACCGTGATGGGATCCTTGTGCATTATCCTGCTGACTGGTTCATCATCAACATAGTGGTTCGACAAATCCTTCAGGGATACAATTCCAACCACTCTCTTCTCACTGTCCACTATGGGATATCTCTCGTGTTTGACTTCACGCATTATTTTTTTCCATTTTTCAATTGTGTCTGTGGATTTAAGGTAGCACGGACTGTCCTCCATTATATCCTCTACTAAAACTATGTCTTTTTTTATGAGATTTTCAGAAATAGCCCTGTTTATCATGCTGGCTACAGTAAAAGTATCATAGCTGCTGGATATTATGGGAAGACATTTTTCATTGGCCAGTTCCTTTATTCTATCGCTGCATCCAAAACCTCCGGTTATAAGAACTCCCGCGTCATTTAAAAGTGCAAGTTTTTGTGCATCTTCTCTATTTCCAACTATAACAAGGCAGTCTTTTCTTATATACCGCTTCATAGCTTCTGTAGTCATTGCCCCTATTATAAAACTGTGAAGCATCTTATGTATACCATTCTTACCTCCCAGCAAACTACCGTCCACTACATTTATAACTTCACCATAGGTCAGGACATCTATATTTTTCTTCCCAACTTTTTCTATTCTAACAGTTCCAACCCGCGGGATGGTAGTAACTATTCCCAGAGTATCAGAATCTTTTATA
The DNA here is from genome assembly GCF_041224415.1 of Clostridium lapidicellarium. NCBI lineage: Bacteria > Bacillati > Bacillota > Clostridia > Eubacteriales > Clostridiaceae > Clostridium > Clostridium lapidicellarium. The sequence goes on from NZ_JBGFFE010000002.1 coordinate 93,784, forward strand.
GCTCTATATGCTGTTCCATCACTAACGCCTAATTCACTCGCTATACTTCTAACTGAAATCTTGGTGCCAACTTCCAGTGAAAGTATATATTTTATTACATCTTCATGCTTAGACATATACTCTGTTCCTACCTTTCTTTTCTAAGCTCCTCTGCTATTTTTTCAATTCTCCTTAACCTATGGTTCACACCAGATTTACCTACCTTGGGTTTCAGCATTTCACCCAATTCCTTTAAAGATTCATCCGGATAATTCAACCTAAGTTCGGCAATCTCTCTCAAATTCTCAGGGAGCCTGTTTAGACCTATCCTTCTCTGTATAAGCTTTATGCTTTCCGTTTGTCTTACCGATGCATTCACAGTTTTGCTTAAATTTGCAGTTTCACAGTTTACCAGCCTGTTTACATTATTTCTCATGTCCTTCATTATCCTTATGTTTTCCAGCTTCAGAAGTGCAGAATATGCTCCCATTATACTTAAAAGATTTACTATCTGTTCCCCTTCCTTGATGTACACTATAAAGCTGTTCTTCCTCTGTATTATTTTAGAATTCAATCCGTACTCATTTATAAGGCTGCTCAAATCGCCTGCATATACATCATTATGGGTTACAAACTCCAGATGATATGTCTTCTCAGGATTGCTGATACTTCCCCCTCCCAAAAATGCACCTCTTATATATGCCCTTTTTAGCAGATCAGTCCTCACCATATCCCTCGGTATGCTGTAATCCAGGGAAAAGATATCTCCTTCCTCTTTTAAAATTCCCACTTCTTTGAGAAGTCCCCTTACTTTTCCATCTTCCGATATAATTATCTCATATATATGATTTTTTTTTAGAGAATTACTTCTCTTCGCCAGTATCTTCGTATGTATATCAAATTTATCCTTCAACAGCTTGAAGAGAAACCTGGCAGTGGGAGCATTTTCCGTAATTATCTTAAAGCCAAACTTTTTTATCCCACCCAAAAGTAAAGTACCGCTTACCTTCATTATTGCAGACAACTCAGCCACAGCTTCTTCTCTGCTCATATTCGCATATCTGCAGATCTCATTTTTTACCCTCAACGAAAATGACATATTCAATCTCCCGCTTATCTCTTTATTTCCTTTAACCTCTCCGATAAATAGAAATATTCTATTATTTTCTTTCTGTCATACAGAAGTTTTTTATCCATGATAGTCTCTATCAATATAGAAGCCAATTTTTCGGAATTATGCCTTATAAGTCCATTCTTAGCACTTATAAAATCACCTTCTATAACCTTTACTCCCAGGGAAGATATGGCCTCCTCGTTTATCTTGACCAGATGTGATTCCTCTTCCTTGTATTTTCCTTCCAATTCTCTGTTTATCTTCCCTACATTTACAATCACATAATCAATTATACCACTGCCCACATGATCAAAAATCGTTCTTATATGATCTTCTACGGCAAACCCATCCGTTTCACCAGGCTGGGTCATTATATTAGACACATAAAGCTTCAGGGCATTTGTATTTCGCATCGCACCTGCTATATCCTTTACCAGAAGATTGGGAATTACACTGGTATAAAGGCTTCCCGGCCCCAATATCACGGCATCTGCATCCAATATGGCATCCACTGCCTCCTTTAAGGCCCTTGCATTCTCAGGTTCTATGAAAATCCTGTCTATACTGCTGTTCTGCCTGATAGCCTCCTGGGGGATATTGGATTCCCCTTCCACTACAGAACCATTCTTCAGTCTTGCCTTTAAAACCAAATTGTCCAATGTAACAGGCATAACCTTTCCAGTAACTGCAAGGACAGAACTCATTTTATGGACAGCCTCCTCGAAATTTGAAGATATTCCGTCCATGGCAGCCAGAAACAGATTCCCAAAGCTTTGATTTTTAAGTCTTCCATCTTTAAACCTGTACTGGAGAAGATCTTCCATTAAAGGTTCGGTATCCGCCAGGGCAAGTATGCAATTTCGTATGTCACCAGGCGGAAGCATTCCCAAATCCTCCCGCAAATCGCCGGAACCGCCGCCGTCATCTGCAACAGTCACTATGGCAGTTATATTCGAAGTATAATATTTGAGACCCCGAAGCATGGTGGAGAGTCCTGTACCCCCGCCGATAGCCACAATTTTGGGTCCCTTTACCAGGAGGCGTTTTTCATATATGAGGCTCTCCAATTTTTTTGAATCCAGAGATACGTTCAAGTACCCCTTGTTTATCAAAGCTATTATGGAACGCATTCCCTGAGTTATGGAAATATATACCACAAATATCCCGGATGCAATTAAAAATACATAAAAAGAAATATAATAAAAGCTGTAAAACCTCCTATTTACAAACTCTATCACTCCAAATATTATAAACAGCACTCCCATGGCTCCAAGCATAACCCACCTTTTAACCTTTATGCCGGGTCTAAGCCAATCTACAATTCTCATAGTTTTTTACCACCTTTATTCTTTACGTCCTCTTCAATATCCCTGTGGTCTATGTTCACTTTATGTCCATTAGCTTTCAATCTGTCGTAAATGGCATTGGCAATAGTTACAGATCTATGTCTGCCTCCAGTACATCCTATCGATATAATGAGCTGCCTCTTGCCCTCTTTCAAATAATTTGGAATTAAAAACTCCAGCATGTCTTCCAGCTTATCTATAAATATAGCAGTTTCCTTAAAATCCATTATATAATCCACTACAGGTTTGTCTTTTCCAGAATATTTTTTAAGAGATGGGATATAAAATGGGTTCGGCAAAAACCTCACATCAAACACTAAATCTGAATCCACCGGTATACCATATTTAAATCCAAAGGAAAGCACGGTTATCATCAATTGGGTTTCTATTTGTCCTTCTTCCGAATATATTTCTGTTATTTTTTCCCTTAATTCTCTGGTTGCAAGATTTGAAGTATCTATTATATTATCTGCCCTTTCCTTTATGTCTCTAAGCCTGTTTCTCTCCATAAGTATTCCCTTTAAAATCCTTCCATTAGGGGACAGAGGATGTTTCCTCCTGGATTCTTTAAATCTCTTAACAAGCACCTCGTCTGAAGCATCTAAAAACAATATTTCATATTTATATCCTTCTTTTTTTATATAATTCAAGCTCTCAAATATATCGTCAAAAAATTGCCCTCCTCTTATATCTATTACCAGAGCTATTTTATCTATTTTACCGTCAGTCTGATAACAGGCCTCTGCAAATTTAGGTATAAGGGTAGGAGGAAGATTGTCTACGCAAAAAAATCCTAAATCTTCCAAGCTTCTTATAGCCTGAGTTTTCCCGGCCCCGGATAATCCTGTCACTATAACAAATCTCATGGCCACATTCCTCCACCAATACATATTTAGATTCTCATTCAAATTTGCTTTTTTTAATTATAGCACAATGAATTGTAAGAATAAATATAGCTTAAAATGGAGAATCAAGTGCAGCACAAGCACCAATTCCCCACTTATCCGGCAAATTTGATATTTTAATCTTCTCCTATGATTCTAACTTCAGTATAGAGATCCACATTGAATTTTGCCTTTACCCTGCACTGTACAATCTCTATTAAATTCAAAATATCGCTGGCAGTGGCATTTCCCCTGTTTATTATAAATCCTGAATGTTTCTCTGAAACCTGGGCGTCTCCAACACTCTCACCCTTCAATCCGCTGTCTTCTATCAGCTTAGCTGCAAAATGACCTTCCGGTCTTTTAAAAGTACTGCCTGCAGAAGCATATTCCAGGGGCTGCTTTTCTCTTCTTCTCCTATTTAAATCATCTATACGTTTTTTTATTCTATCATATTCTCCTTTTTCGAGATTAAAAGTCACTTCCAGGACAGTATATCCATACATCATTATGGAACTCATCCTGTATCCCAATTTCAATTTCTCTCTGTCGAGGATCCTTATCCTCCCGAATTTATCTACAACCTTTGCACTTTCCACCACATTGGAGATTTCACCGTTATACGCACCTGCATTCATGGTAACTGCTCCCCCTACACTTCCGGGAATTCCACAGGCAAACTCAATTCCGGTCAAACTGTTCTGCAAGGCGGCGGTAGAAACATCTTTCAAAGATGCCCCGCTTCCTGCAGTAATTTTATTTCCCTCGACAATGATATGGTTCAATTTTATGAGCTTGATTATCATGCCCCTTATGCCGCCGTCTTTTACAAGCAAATTGGATCCGTTTCCCATTATATAAAAGGGTATGTTATTTTTTCTACAAAACTTTATTACATCTACTACCTGTTGAAAATCTTTGGGGGTAAGGAGTATATCTGCAGGACCCCCTACCTTAAAAGAAGTGTGATACTTCATGGGTTCATCTATCTTTATATCTTCTCTATTCAATATTTCTCTTAGATTTATAGCAAAATTTTTAAATTTGTTCAATTTATTCATTGTAAGTTTCTCCTTGAAAATTAAAATTAAGTGTTATAATTAGTATAATGTATGTATACTACTTAATCAAGAATATACATTTCAATTCTTACCATCCATTTTGAAATAAGAAATGATGTTTTTTGCCGTACGCCTGTCTATGGAAGGCGTAGCCGTCAATTCTTCCAGATTTGCCTTTTTTATATTGTCTATGCTTCCAAATTTCATCAACAATGCCCTTCTTCTCGTTTTTCCCACATTGGGTATGTCCTCAAGTACTGAATGAAATGCCCTTTTATTTCTAAGGCTCCTGTGATAGGATATAGCAAATCTATGAACTTCATCTTGTATTCTGGCAATAAGCTTAATTACATTAGAACTGCAGTTTATGGTCAAATCCCGGTTGTCATATATAAGTCCCCTTGTCCTATGGTGGTTATCTTTAACCATTCCACATACAGGTATATCTACATTCAGGCCCTTCAAAACCTGCAACGCGGCATTTACCTGCCCTTTACCTCCGTCCATGAGAATTAGATCCGGAAAAATACAAAACTTTCCAGCACTTAACTTGAGGTTTTTTTCCTTTATCCTCTCTATTTCATCAAGTCCATGTTGAAATCTTCTTTTGATTATCTCCCTCATGCTGTCATAGTCATTGGCTCCCACTACAGTATTTATTCTAAATCTTCTGTAATCGCTGTTCTTGGGTCTTCCATCTTCAAAAACTACCATGGAACCTACCGAATCCACCCCTTGGATGTTGGATATATCATAAGCCTCTATCCTGTGCGGGATATCATCAAGTTCCAATATCTGAGAAAGTTCTTCAAGTGATGTATTGTAAAGTTTTTTATCCTGAATAAACTTCAATTTAAAATTCTTAAGTGTGGTCTCGGCATTTTCCTCGACCAAATCCAGAGTTTCTCTTTTTTCACCCCTAAACGGTACTTTTATATAGACCCTGGAGCCCTTTTTCATGCTGAGCCAGTCCTCCAGAAGGTGGATATCATCCACTTCAGGAACATATATGGTTTTACCTATATAAGCTGTGCCTCCGTAAAATTCCTTTATAAAATTTGATATTACCTCACTTTTAGGTAAATCCACCGTGTTTTCGACAATAAAATGTTCCCTGCCGATTATTTTACCGGTTCTCAAAAAGAATATCTGCACACAGCTGTCCTTCCCATCCGAATATACATTTATAAAGTCCTCATTCTCAAATCCCACAGTAGTTATTTTCTGTTTTTCAATAACTTTTTCCACTGCAAATATTTTATCTCTCAATTCCGCTGCCTTTTCAAATTCCAGATTCTCCGATGCAGCATTCATATCTTCCTTTAATTTTTTAATTATACTCTTATCTTTCCCGGACAAAAAATCTACTATACCCTTCACTATCTTTCCATACTCCTCCCTGGTAATATGACCTCCGCAGGGAGCTTTGCAAAGCCCTATATAATAGTTCAGGCATGGTCTTACCATTTTGCCATTTTTCTTTATGGAAAGCCTGCAGGTTCTTATAGGAAATATCTTCTTTATAACCTCCATGGTCTCATATACGGAAGAGGGACTGGTATAGGGGCCAAAATACTTTGCTCCATCTCTGGATACGGTTCTTGCATAAATTATCCTGGGAAAGTCCTCATTCACAGTTATCTTCAAAAATGGATATCTTTTATCATCTTTCAACAATATATTGTAATGCGGCCTATATTTCTTAATCAGATTACATTCCAAAATAAGAGCTTCCATCTCCGAATCCGTCACAATATATTCAAATTCCGAAATATGTCTGACCATGGCCTTTACTTTTTCAGAATGATTCCTCGAATTTTGGAAATACTGCCTTACCCTGTTTTTCAAAACCTTTGCCTTTCCAACATATATGATTTCTCCCAGGGAATTTTTCATTAAATAAACTCCAGGTTTGTCTGGTAACACTTTTAACTGATATTGAAAATCGAACACTAAATCACTCCTAAAACTATTTGCAAAATATAACTGGAAGTCTATATATTGTAAATAAAATTCCACATATCATCAACATTTCTTCTATTACAGAGCCGACTTTAGAATTAGTCCTATAGGTGAGAGGAAATCTGAATTTCTTATTTTCAAAGGGATAAAAAAGAGGCACTCCCATATTTGTAAACATATCACAGAACAGATGCATGCCATAACCTATCATAAAATAATAAACCAGATAATGGATATCATACATATTTCCAAGATAGCCTATGATAAAGGAGAACATTATCATTCCTGAAAAACTGTGAGTTAAACCATTTCTATGGGAAGATACTGCTATTATAATGAAGGATATCCCGATAGCTTTCATTATGGGAGCATCCGTATACAGATAATCATACCATAAAAATATCAGACCGATACACCCATATAGCACAACTTTTGTAAGTTTATTCTTAAAAGGAAGAATGTACTTGTTTATCATGCTTTTGGGATGATCAACGTCCGGCAATATGGAGGCGAATACCACCAGGAAAAGTCCCAGGAAATTAAATTTGCCGGGAATTATGTTGTAAATTGATAAATAAGTAACCAGTCCCATTCCTATATGAGTTTTACCCTTCATTTTTTTCCCTCTTAGCTGTCATAATATTAGACAATTTTTGTGTTTTTAATTCCAATAACCCCTTTGTTGACTACATTATAACATTAAATTTAGGGTAATTTCATATTTTACAGCAAAATTTCCCGGTAAAATTATGCAATTGACAATTTATGCTATTTCCTGAGCGCCACCCTTATAACCTCTGAAGCTATGGAAGCAGCCAGCTTTCCTCCCTGTCCTCCATTTTCCACAATTACCGCTACAGCTACCTGTGGATCCTCGTAGGGAGCAAAACCTATAAACCAGGAATGAGGCGGTGAATATTTTCCCATGGACTCATTATCTGCCGTCCCCGTTTTCCCGGCTACATCCAATCCTTCAACAGAAGCATTGACTCCTGTTCCGGATTCCACAACGGACTTCATGAGTCCCTGCATAACCTCCGACGTATTTACAGAAATCAGCTGCCCCACTTGCTCTGGCTGTACGCTCCTTACTTCCTGACCCGAACTCGTAAGTACATCGCTCACCAGATGAGGTTTCATAAGGATCCCTCCATTGGCTATGGTACTCGTAATTACGGCCATCTGAAGCGGACTTGCCAGGTCGCTGCTCTGTCCTATGGCACTTTGCGCTATACTGCCCTTTTCATAGGGCTTGAGATATGGAAATTTACTGGCTTCTACCGGTATTCCGTCCGTCGGGATTTCTCTGTTGAAAAACAGCTTTTCCGCTGTCTGTTTTAATTTGTCATTTCCAAGGTCAATCCCCAGTCCGCCAAAATATACATTGCTCGAATGGGTATAGGCACTTTTAAAATCAATAGTTCCCAGAACCTCGCCTCCAAAATTATGGAGGGTATACCCTCCTCCAAGTGGAAGTTCGCCCGTATCCTGAATGGTTCTATTTTGAACGCCCGGTATATTCTCCAGGGCACTTATCGCAGTTACAGTCTTAAAAGTGGAGCCTGGAGGATACAGACCTGCAGTGGCCCTGTTTAAAAGCGGCCTGTTACTGTCTTCATTCAGCTGTTTCCAGTCATTCTGCAGATTATTCGGGTCAAAGGAAGGTTTGGAAACCATGGCTATCACTTCTCCGGTCTTGGGATTCAATACCACAACAGCACCTTTGTTGTCGCCCAGGAGATTATAGGCAGCCTGCTGCGTATCGAGATCCAGAGTGGTTTTCAAGCTGTATCCAACCTTCTTCTGAGACTTTCCCTTGTTTAATATGAGACTCTTTATACTATCCTGAACATTTGAGGACATAAGTTCCTCATCGTATTTCCTCTCAAGGCCCGTAATGCCGTACTTGATATCCACATATCCCAAAACGTGGGCAAACATGGATCCGCCGGTATACTCCCTTTTTTGAGTTTCCTGATTTATGGGTTCACTTTTGGTGAGAGCATTTCCATTTCTATCGTATATAGTTCCCCTGAGAACTTCATTTCTTTTTATCCAAAGTCTCCTATTGTAGGGACTGTTCAATATTTGAGGACCTGTTATGATCTCAAAATAAGTCATATAGGAGATAAGAGCTACAAAACATATTAAAAAAACCATCATCACTTTTTTTATATTGTTCAATATGTTATTCATACTGCTACCTACCTTCTTCTGATATTTTCTGAATTATACCCAGCGAAAAGAACGTTATTAACATGGAGCTCCCGCCCCTGCTCACAAGAGGCAGCGTTATGCCCGTAAGTGGAATTGCATTCATGACACCACCAACTATAACCAGCACCTGTGATGCAATCATGGCACTGTATCCTACAGCCAGCAGTCTTGAAAATTCGTCATTTCCGTATACGGCAGCTCTCATGCACCTGTAGAACAGCAGAAAATATAATATTATTATTGCAAATCCCATCAATATGCCAAGTTCCTCGCAAAGAACCGCAAAAATAAAATCCGTAGTATTTATGGGCACATATTCTGGGTGTCCAAGTCCAAGTCCCGATCCTGTAAGCCCTCCGGATGCTATGGAAAACATGGATTGGACAATTTGATAACTCTGGTTGTTTGCATAGGGCCACGGGTTTTTCCATATCATAACTCTCGTTCTGACGTGACCGAACAGATTATAACTCATCATGCCCCCGGCGGCAAACAGCAGAAAACAGACTATTACATATTTGAATTTTGAAGTAGCTATGTAAAGCATGGTTACAGCTATACCAAAAAATATGAGGGCGGAACCAAGATCTTTTTGGGTAACCATAAACCCAAGAGATATCATCACCACCACTATAGGCATTATAAGATCCTTAAAATTTTTATAATCTTTCAAATCAGCTGCCAGATATGCCACCAGAAACAATTTTCCGAATTCAGAAGGTTGGAACTGAAATCCACCCATATCCACCCAGTTTTTAGATCCGTTTACTTCGGTCCCAATAAAAGTACCCATTCCCATAAATATAAGCGTGAACAATAGATATATGTATTTATATTTGCTGAACCTGCTGGTATCAGGCATCAAAACTACAATGAGTATAAATCCAGTAACTCCTACTGCAAACCAGATTATCTGCTTGATTGCAATTGTCATATTTATTCTGTACAACATTACCATTCCTATAACTGCCAGTATACTGGAAAAAATAAATATGTATTTATCTCCGTCAGAAAAAAATTTTCTTATTACAAAATAAGAATATCCTATCAACATGCATATTACCAGCGCCATTATCATAGCCCCTTTGTCAAAGGGCTGCTTTATTACTGCCAAATTAAAAAAGCATACAAAACATAAAAGGTATGTATATTTTAATAATTTTTTTTCATCCTTACTAGAGTCCAATACTTTCACCACCCATTTATTTACAGTAATTTACAATACTCAAATCAAAACTACCTTATAAATTTAAAAGAAGTATTCCCTATCCTGATTTCATCTCCGGAATTCAGATAATGCTTTCCCCTCAGTTTTTTCCCATTCAGAAGAGTCCCGTTGGTACTCTCCAAATCTTCCAATATACAATCCTTTCCATTTCTTATATAAATTCTGGCATGATGCCCAGATGCATAAGGATCCTCCAGTACAAGCTGATTGTCATTTTTTCTCCCAACGGTTATTTCCCTTCTAACCGGAATCACCGCTCCTCTTCTGAGGTTTGAATTACTGCCCGGGTTCAAAACTTCAAGTCCAAACGACCTCCTATTTCCTTTCCTGGCCCGTCTGCTGCCTACTTTTATATCCTTATACATTATCCTGAGTGCCCAAAATATTATAATATAAACTATACCTATGATAACAATTTTAAAAATAATACTCAATTTACTCAGATCCATTTAAAAGTATCCTCCTTAACACATAGAAAGACTAGCATTATAAGTGTGCACCTATGCTAGCCTTTATATAAATTATAACATTTCTTTTAAGTATTGTCCCGTATAGGAGCTTTTATTTTTAGCTATTTGCTCAGGAGTGCCGGTACAAATGACAGTACCGCCCTTTTCTCCGCCTTCCGGTCCAAGATCAATGATATAATCTGCACACTTTATAACTTCCAGATTGTGTTCTATAACTATCACCGTATTACCTAAATCTACAATTCTCTGAAGTATATTTATAAGCTTGCTCACATCATCCACATGAAGCCCCGTAGTAGGTTCATCCAGTATATACAATGTTTTTCCAGTGCTTCTCTTGGATAATTCATAAGCCAACTTGATTCTCTGAGCTTCTCCTCCGGATAGCTGTGTAGAAGGCTGCCCTAATTTAATGTATCCAAGTCCTACGTCTACCAATGTCTGAAGTTTATTTTTTACCCTAGGTATGTTTTTAAAAAATTCAAAAGCTTCTTCTACAGTCATATTCAATACATCAGCAATATTTTTATTTTTATATTTCACCTGGAGAGTCTCCCTATTATATCTCTTTCCCTTACACACTTCACAGGGTACATATACATCCGATAAAAACTGCATCTCTATTTTTATTATTCCGTCGCCCCTGCAGGCCTCGCATCTGCCGCCCTTCACGTTAAAGCTAAACCTCCCCGGCTTATACCCTCTCATCTTGGCTTCTGCAGTGTTTGAAAATACTTCCCTTATGACGTCAAACACTCCGGTATAGGTCGCAGGATTTGACCTCGGGGTCCTGCCTATGGGGCTCTGATCTATATTTATAACCTTATCTATGTTCTTTATGCCGCGAATACTGTCATAGGCCCCCGGATTGTCTTTGGAATTATTCAGTTTCTTATGCAGTGCCTTATACAATATTTCATTTACCAGAGTGCTTTTTCCAGAACCGGACACCCCGGTAACACAGTTAAATACCCCAAGCGGAAAATTCACGTCTATACTTTTCAAATTATTCTGCCTGGCACCTATTACCTTTATAAATTTACTGCTGCCTTTTCTCCTGTGTCTGGGAACCTCTATCTTCTTTTCACCCGTTAAATATTGGCCGGTTATGGACCCTTTACATTTCATAATATCAGAAATGGATCCTGCTGCAACTATTTTTCCGCCATGTTCTCCTGCCCCAGGTCCTATATCCACAATATAGTCGGCCTGCCTCATAGTATCTTCATCATGTTCCACAACTATCAGCGTATTCCCCAGATCCCTCAAATGCTTCAATGTGGCAATAAGCCTTGCATTGTCCCTCTGATGAAGTCCGATACTCGGTTCATCCAGTATATAGAGTACACCTACCAGTCCTGAGCCTATCTGAGTGGCAAGCCTTATCCTCTGCGCCTCTCCTCCAGACAGTGTTCCAGCAGACCTTGAGAGAGTCAGATAATCCAATCCAACATCTATTAGAAACTGAAGCCTGCCTCCTATTTCCTTGAGTATCTGATCACTTATAATTCTGTCCCTCTTGGACAGCTTTATTTCCTTTAAAAACTTCAATTCATCCGTTATGGACATGCTGCAGAATTCAAATATATTTTTTCCTCCCACCGTAACAGATAACGCTGCTGGATTCAGTCTAGCTCCCTTGCATGCAGGGCACGGGTTGTTGCTCATATAATTTTCTATCTCTCTTTTTATATAATCGGAGTTTGTCTCCATGTACCTTCTCTTTAAGTTATTTACTACTCCCTCAAAGGAATGATTGAACTCCATGACCCTGTTGTTTTTTTTATATCTCACTCTTACCTTATCACCCTTGAGTCCATAAAGAAGTATATCTACAACTTTGGGGCTGAGTTTTTCTATAGGAGTGTTCAATTTAAACTTGTATTTTTTCGAAAGAGCCTTAAGTATGCTGAAAGTCCAGGAGTCCTCTCTCAGACTTCCTTCTCCCCAGGGTATTACAGCCCCTTCAAGTATGCTCTTTTTTTTATCGGGTATAACAAGGTTTTCGTCTATTTCAAGTAGAGTTCCAAGTCCGTCACAGGTGTCACATTTCCCGAAAGGTGAATTGAAAGAAAAAGTTCTCGGAGTAATTTCCCCTATACTTATTCCGCAGTCGGGACATGCAAACTTTTCACTGAAGAGCATATCTTCTCCACCCAGAACATTTATTATGACTATACCATCTGACAATTTAAGGGCAGTTTCAATAGAACCCGATAGTCTGCTTCTCATACCACCTTTTATTATAAGCCTGTCTATTACCACTTCAATAGTATGCTTCTTATTTTTTTCAAGTTTTACATCTTCATCTTCCAAATCTATAACAGTTCCGTCAATTCTCGCCCTTATAAATCCATTTTTAATTATACTGTTTAATACTTTTACATGTTCTCCCTTCCGCCCCTTTATTATAGGAGAAAGCACCTGTATTTTAGTCCTTTCGGGCAGGGTCATAATTTTATCAGCCATCTGATCTACTGTCTGCTGGGTTATTTCCCTGCCGCATTTTGGGCAGTGTGGCACACCTATACGTGCATATAAAAGCCTCAAATAATCATATATCTCCGTAACAGTCCCCACAGTGGATCTCGGGTTCCTGCTGGTAGTCTTCTGGCTTATGGATATGGCAGGAGACAGACCTTCAATATAATCCACATCGGGTTTATCCATCTGTCCTAAAAATTGCCTTGCATATGCAGACAGTGATTCCACATACCTTCTCTGCCCCTCTGCATACAGGGTGTCAAAAGCCAGAGAAGATTTTCCCGATCCCGACAGGCCAGTAAAAACCACCAATTTGTTTCTCGGTATGGTCAAATTGACGTTTTTCAAATTGTGTACTCTAGCTCCTTTTATAACTATGCTATTCTTCATTGGTTTAACTCCTTAGACAAGTTTTCTTTTTCCTCGCTTCTTCTGCTTTTTTAACTTTGCTATAGTATCCCTCAGCTTCGCAGCTTCCTCAAATCTCAATTCCTTAGCTGCCGCTCTCATCTGCCTCTGGCGAACTTCTATAAGTTTATCTATCTTTTCATTATCGGCTTTTACGGCTTCTTTTAAACTGCTATACTCTTCTTTTTTCTCAGAAACCATAGTTGATTCTATAACTTCTCTTATACCTTTGTGTATTGTAGTAGGTGTAATGCCATTTTTCTTGTTATAGGCCATCTGTATTTTCCTTCTTCTTTCGGTTTCACTTATGGCCCTGTGCATGGAATCGGTAATTGTATCTGCATACATTATGACTTTACTTTCAGAATTTCTGGCAGCCCTTCCTATGGTCTGTATAAGTGATCTCTGTGATCTCAAAAAGCCTTCCTTATCTGCGTCCAAAATGGCAACCAGTGCAACTTCCGGTATATCAAGACCTTCTCTTAAAAGATTGATGCCAACCAATACATCAAATTCTCCTTTTCTAAGATCTCTTATTATCTTCATCCTATTTATGGTCGATATATCTGAATGCAGGTATCTGGCCTTAATATCCACACTTTTAAAATAATCCGTCAGATCCTCCGCCATTTTCTTTGTGAGGGTAGTAACAAGAGTTCTGTACCCCTTGGCAGAAGTTTCCCTTATACTTTCATACAGGTCATCTATCTGTCCCTTTATAGGTTTTACTATGATTTCCGGATCCAGAAGTCCCGTAGGTCTCAATATCTGTTCAACTATATTTTGCGAATGTTCCAATTCATAATCAGAAGGTGTAGCACTTACAAACACCACCTGGTTTATCTTCTTTTCGAACTCTTCAAATTTGAGCGGCCTGTTGTCATAAGCCGAAGGAAGTCTGAAACCATATTTTACCAGAGAATCTTTCCTGGATCTGTCACCTGCATACATAGCCTTCACCTGGGGAAGTGTAACATGACTTTCATCTATAAACAAAAGAAAATCCTCCGGAAAATAATCCATAAGAGTCTGAGGTGGAGTTCCCTTTGACCTGCCGTCCAGTATTCTGGAATAATTTTCAATTCCACTGCAGTATCCTACTTCACGCATCATCTCTATGTCAAAATTGGTTCTCTGTTTCAGGCGCTGGGCCTCAAGCAATTTGTCCTGTGAAGTCAGTTCCTTGAGTCTGTCTTCCAGTTCCTCCTCTATCTTATTTATGGCTATCTCAAGTTTTTCCTTTGAAGTGGCAAAATGAGATGCCGGAAATATTGAAACATGATTTCTGATTCCAATAGTTTTTCCCGTAAGCACGTCAAATTCTCTTATTTTATCAATCTCGTCTCCAAAAAATTCAACTCTTATCCCGCGATCTGTTGAGGAAGCCGGAAATATATCAACTATATCGCCTTTAACCCTGAAAGTTCCCCTCACAAAGTTTATATCATTTCTCTCATATTGTATTTCAACCAATTTTTTAAGTACATCGTCTCTGTTCTTAATCATGCCGGGTCTCAACGACAATGTCAATTTTTTATACTCCTCCGGATTACCAAGTCCATAAATACAGGATACCGAAGCAACAACTATTACGTCCTTTCTCTCAAAAAGTGCGGAGGTGGCAGAATGTCTAAGCTTATCAATCTCATCATTTATAGAGGCATCCTTTTCTATGTAGGTATCTGTCTGCGGTATATAAGCTTCAGGTTGATAGTAGTCATAATAGGAAACAAAATATTCCACACTATTTTCCGGAAAAAATTCTCTAAATTCTGAACACAACTGTGATGCCAATGTTTTATTATGTGCAAGTACAAGAGCGGGCTTTTGCACCCTTTCTATTATATTTGCCATGGTAAAGGTCTTGCCCGACCCAGTTACCCCCAACAATGTTTGAAATTTATCACCTTTCAAAATACCTTTTGTTATATTATCTATTGCTTCAGGCTGATCACCTGTAGGTTTAAATTTAGAATGTATTTTAAATTTTCCCATTTTCTAATCATCCTTACCTTTGTTTTTTATCTTATTTAGTACATCAGAAAATTTATTCTTGTTCAATTTTACCACCATGCTGTTATGGGGTACCTTCCTAGGCACAAACACTATCCCCAACTTTTTGTCTTCATTCATTTTACTGTAGCTCACCTGTTCAAAATTTCCCGCTTCCTTTTTTACTTTAAACCATATAAAATTTGAACATTCTTTGATGACTTCCGCTATCTTGTCTTCATTTTCTATTTTTTCATTATTTATCTCCACCAGTAGATCTCCGCTTTTGATTCCCATTTCACTGGCAGGGGAATTAGGCGCCACTACAAGAACCATCATACCCTCGCTGGTGCTTACATATTTGGGAGTTCCCCTTATTTCCAGATATCTTTGAAGCATTATAATACCCTCGTGGGCTATAGGCGCAAATATAACCGCCAAAAATTTTAGCCATATGTTCAAAACTGCCAGTTGAGCTATTCCAAATAGGGCAATACTGTACAATATCAATAAAACTCCTGACAAAAATGATTTTTCTTTAGTATTTCTTGTAAAAGTAACACTATTGTATCCCATCACTGCATAAAATGGCACCAGGGACAAAACCGCACTTTTCAAAACGCCGTAGGGAATAGAACTGTTTATAAGCGGCCACCAGTTAGGCACGGACACCTGCCATGAACTTCCTATCATGGTTTTATTGTGAATCATAAAAAATATAGCTACAGGAATTGTCCAATACCTTTGAAGAGCAAATCCTCCCACTATGTTTCCCTCTTTGCTTGAAAAAACAGGAATTGAACCTGTCCTTCCATCCAATATAATCAAAATTCCTTCTACAAAATGTAATATAGCTACCATACTCATAAGTGCCACTACATCTATTTTTAAAAAATCTAAATTGGGAATGTTAAAAGTTTGAGATGACACGGTAAGTGCAAGGCTTAAAAAGCCCAATACTGCTCCCGAATAAGCAAAACATATAAATCTCACATTAAAAAACATAAAGACGATAGATGCTAAAAATATTAGGTCTACAGCCGAATTTTCATCAAAAACTATCCCCAAATATGACATGATGACACTTGCCAGTATGCCTCCAAAAATTCCTATAACAATTTGAGATATTGTAAGTTCAAAAGGAGAATTGATTCCCTCTCCAATTATCATTTTTTGCATTACAACTGTCTGTCTGTTTCTTCTATACAGTGCAAACACCAGGACAGCCAAAACCAATATCAAATAAGGTTCGGTCAATGCAAAAGCTATAGATTTCAATGTATAAAATAATATCATTAAAACTAATTCCCCTCTCCACGAACTAAGTTAGACAGAATTTACCTGTCTAACTCATCTAACTTAAAATCTCAAATATATTATAATTATATATTCACCTATCGTCAAAAATATCAAAGCATTTATTTCACTTTATTTTTTGCTATTTCCAAAGCTTTACTAAATTGTGGATCTTTATTTCTGTCATAAGGTGAATTTCTGAGAGATTCCGGGTATTCAACTTTGACATCGGGTTTTATTCCCTTCTTGTGTATATTTTCACCATTTGGAGTATAGTATTTAGATATGGTAACCTTGAGTGCAGTTCCATTGCCAGTATCCAGCACGGTCTGGACAACACCTTTTCCATAAGTTTTTTCTCCAACTAAAGTTCCAATTTTATAATCTCTCACCGCACCTGAAAATATTTCTGAAGCACTGGCTGTATTGCCGTTGGTAAGCACAGTTAAGGGCAGATTATTGAAATCACCGCCTTTTGATTTGTATTCTTTTTTATTATTATATTTATCTATCGTAGAAACTATTACCTTGTTTTTTGGCACAAAGTTGGAAACCATATCCACACATTGATCCAGAAGTCCTCCCGGGTTATCCCTCAAGTCCAATATCAGGGATTTCATGCCCTGGTTCTTTAGTTCGTCTAATTTATTCTTAAAGCTCTTGGCAGTGTTTTCATCAAACATAGACACCTGTATGTATCCCACATTGCCCTGGAGCATTTCACCCGTCACAGTAGAAATATTTATTTTTTGTCTGTTTACCTTCACGTCAAAATTACCTTTGTTTTTTCTGTAAAGTGTAAGAGTAACCTCCGTGTTTTCCTCGCCTTTCATAAGTGACACGGCTTTATTTAGATCTTTTCCATTTACTGTAATTCCATTTACTTTTTGAATTATGTCATTTGCAATTATTCCTGCTTTTTTGGAAGGTGAACCTTCAAACACGCTCATTACAACAATTTTATTGTTCTTAGACGTAACCTGAATTCCTATTCCGCTGTAATTGCCCTCAGTTTGAACATTGAAATCATCATATTCTTTTTTGTTCATAAATACAGTATAGGGATCATTCAACGATGAAGTCATTCCCTTAATGGCTCCCTCAACCAATGTATTGTCGTTTATAGGTCCATCGTAATATTTATATAATTGGTTTCTAACTTCAAATAACTTTGAAAATTCTCCCATTACATTGCCCTGGGTATTTTTTATAAAATTAGTAGTTCCGAACATTGTAAGAATATTGGTCACAAGTACAATTGCTACAGTCCATGCTATCCATTTCTTTTTACTTTTCAAACTATACACCTCGTTTTCTGAAACATTCACTATATAGTATAGTATTTATGTAAATCTTAAATAATTATAACACTAAAGAAAATAAATTTGCGAAAATATTTGTAAATACTTTTACAATAAAAAACTCAAAGGTTGTTTCAAAGAAACTTTGAAACAACCTTTTCAGCCAATAATTTAAACATTTAAGAACTTTCTAATGGACATTACACTTCCTGCCGCACCTATTACCATACCTGCCAGTACAAATAGTCCAAGTGCCGTGGTAATCACATACTGCGGACTTATCAACTGCATCATTATAAATGCAGCCGATGCCTTGACATAAACCATTCTATACAGATAGTACAATACCAGATTTGCCACAATTGCTCCTGTCATACCAATTATAATACCCTCTATAATAAAGGGCCACCTTATGAACCAATCTGTAGCTCCGATATACTTCATTATACCTACTTCTTTTCTTCTGGAGTAAACTGTCAGCTTTATGGTGTTTCCTATCAAAAACAGTGAAACTCCTATGAGCAGAATGAATATAATGCTTCCCACCCATTTTATGGTCCTGGTTATAGTTATAATCTTGTCTACTACGCCTCTTCCGTCCTGAATACTGTATATCCCCGGCATTCCTCTTATACTGCCAACCACTTTGGATATGATTTCTGGCTTCTCCACTTTAACTACGTATGAACTTGGAATCGGATTGTCCTTGTCAAGTCCTTCCACCAAAGATTTATTCTGTTCTCCCAGTTGATTCTTAAATTTGCTCAACGCCTCGGATTTTGTCTCGTAATCAAGACTAACTACACCATCTATACTTTTTATCTTGTTTTCAATATTCCTTTTTTGAGGCACAGTTATTTTATCTTCCAAATAAACTTTTGCCTCCACTTTGGATTGTATCTCCACTACACCCTGTTTTATATTCAACATTGTAAGCATGGATATCCCGAATATAAAAAGTGTAGCTGCTACTGTAGCCGCTGCTGCTATACTTATAGTCTTATTCCTCTTTAAACTTCTGAATGCATCCTTTATAAAAAAACCCATGGTACTAATCCTCATCGCCGTATGTACCCCCTTGCTCGTCTCTTACAATAATACCTTTCTCTATTGCTATAACTCTCTTTCTCATAGCATTTACTATATCACTCGCGTGGGTTGCCATTAATACCGTGGTTCCAGCATGATTTATGTCATTTATAGTTTCCATTATATCCATAGAAGTGTCCGGATCCAAATTTCCCGTAGGCTCATCGGCTATTAATACAGATGGATTGTTTACTATGGCTCTCGCAAGAGAAATTCTCTGCTGCTCTCCACCTGAAAGCTCATGGGGAAAAGATTTATACTTGTTAGCTAGTCCAACCAGGGATAATACAATAGGAACTTTTTTTCTTATTTCTTTCAAGGGTGCTTCAATCACTCTCATCGCAAAAGCTACATTCTCATAGACATTGAGAGTTGGTATCAGTCTGAAATCTTGGAAAACAACACCCAACCTTCTTCTGTATAAAGGTATCTGGCTTCTCTTGAGTTTTGTGATGTCTACATTATTAACTATCACATTTCCAGTTGTAGGTTCAATTTCTTTTAAAAGAGTTTTTACAAATGTAGTTTTACCTGCACCGCTGGGTCCAACTAAAAATACAAACTCTCCCTTGTGGATGTTCAGGTTTATATTGGACAATGCAAATAAATTGTTGTTATAAACCTTGCTCACATTTTTAAATTGTATCATCTAAACCTCTCCTTAATATTTTAACAAGTTTCCAAGCTTGCCTGTTACATCAAACATTATATCATAATAATATGGAAAACCAAAAGTTAATTATATGAAATTAACGATAAACAAGCCATTCCTGGCAAAATCAAAGAAGAGGTGCTTTCCAGTAAAACACCTCTTCTTTGCTCAGATTTATTTTAGGGACATTCCCTTTTTAACAGCCTTGACTATATCGTCACCCGTCAGTCCATAGGCTTTTAGAAGCTCATCCGGTTTTCCACTCTCTCCAAAAGTATCTTTAATTCCCACTCTTATAACCGGTGTGGGCGAATTTTCACTTAATACCTCGCATACAGCAGAGCCAAGCCCACCTATAATGCTGTGCTCTTCTGCAGTTATAACCACTCCCGTTTTTCTTGCAATATCAACTATTGCCTCTTTATCTATCGGTTTTATCGTATGTACATTTAAAACTGACACCTTTATTCCCTCTTCAGCCAGGGTATTGTATGCTTCCAGTGCAGCATCTACCATTATTCCGGTGGCAATTATTGCCGCATCTTTTCCTTCCCGCATCTTTATGGCCTTTCCTATTTCAAAGTTATAATTCCTGCTGTCATTTATAATGGAGACCTTGGATCTCCCAAGTCTTACATAACAGGGGCCTTTTATACTGGCTACAGCTTTAACTGCAGCTTCCGCTTCAACTGCATCACTTGGACAAATAACTGTCATATTTGGAATACTTCTCATAAGAGATATATCTTCTACGGACTGGTGCGAAGCTCCATCTTCACCAACAGTAAGCCCTGCATGAGTAGCACATATCTTAACGTTTAAATTCGGATAACATATTGAGTTCCTTATCTGCTCAAATGCCCTTCCCGTAGCAAATATTGCAAAAGTGCTTACAAAAGGTATTTTGTCACAGGTGGATATTCCAGCTGCCACAGCCATCATGTTGGCCTCTGCTATTCCCATATCCATAAACCTCTCAGGATAGACTTTCTTAAATTCAGCGGTTTTGGTTGATTTTGAAAGATCTGCATCAAAGACCACTATTTTTTCATTTTCAGCTCCCAATTCTACAAGTGCTTTTCCATAAGCCTCCCGGGTTGCTATTTTATTCAACATTACTCTTCATCTCCTATATCTTTTAGTGCTCTCTCACACTGATCTATATTAGGTGCAGAACCGTGCCATCCTACCTGGTTCTCCATAAAGGACACCCCTTTTCCCTTAATGGTTTTACAAATTATAACAGTGGGACTGCCCTCAGTCGATTTTGCCTCTTCAATAGCATCTATAATCTGCTCAAAATCGTGTCCGTCCACTTCTATAACATGCCACCTGAAGGCTTTAAATTTTTCCCCAATAGGATAGGCAGACATAACCTCTTCACAGGTACCGTCTATCTGAAGTCCGTTTGCATCTATAAAAGCCGTCAAATTATCAAGTTTATAATGGGCTGCGGCCATAGAAGCTTCCCAAACTTCACCCTCTTCCAGTTCTCCATCTCCAAGCAGTGTATAAACCCTATAATTTCTCTTATCAATCTTGCCCCCAAGAGCCATTCCAACAGCTGCAGATATTCCCTGTCCTAGAGAACCCGTAGACATATCGACTCCCGGAACTTCATTCATATTAGGATGTCCCTGAAGCATGGATCCAAGTTTCCTAAGAGTTTTAAGTTCTTCCAGGCCAAAATACCCTCTTCTGGCAAGAGTGCTGTACAGCACCGGGGCTGCATGTCCTTTCGATAATACAAATCTATCCCTGTCCAAATCTCTAGTATTTTCAGGATCAATATTCATTTCATAAAAATATAGTGTAGTTAAAATTTCCACTGCAGATAATGAACCTCCCGGATGACCTGAACCCGCTTTCGTCAACATTTTGATTATATCTTTTCTTATGTTTGAAGCAATTTTTTTAAGTTCATCTATGTTTTTTTTCACAATTTTTACCTCCTATGCTCCTAATAAAAACTTCAATTTTATTCTACCACAAAATACAAAATTTCACTTTTTGAACTAACTATATAAATCAGTATAAAACTTCACCCCTGTGTTTAAAACACCGGGGCTTATAATCAACAACAAAACCTGAACATCCAGGTTCTCCGTTAAAATTAAAATTATAGGGAATTATAAGCTATTGAGTTCAACTGTAAAACTATTGGAGCCCAATACTTACCAAAAGTGCATTATCTACTTTCTTCATATCACTATCTGTCATATGACCAATTTTTTCTTTCAATCTTCTTTTATCTAAAGTTCTTATCTGTTCCAGCAACACAACCGAATCCTTATTGAGTCCATAGGCCTCTGAAGATATCTCCACGTGAGTCGGAAGTTTTGCTTTATTTATCTGGGAAGTAATAGCTGCAACAATTACGGTAGGGCTGTACTTATTACCAACATCATTTTGTATGATAATAACAGGCCTCACTCCTCCTTGTTCGGACCCAACTACAGGGCTTAAATCAGCATAAAATATATCTCCTCTTTTCACTATTGTCGTCATCTGGCAAATCACTCTCCGAAAGCTTCGCTTCATATTCTTTTAATTCTTTTATGTCACTTGCAAAGCCCATTTCTGAAAATTCAAGATTAAGCTGTGCCATTTCCCTATATCCTTTTTCCATTTCTGATATTTTATTTAGCCTTTTTTTCTCACTAATATATAATATGATAACTTCCCTAATAAATTCACTCCTTTTTTTGCAATCTTCCTTAAGTGCTTTATTAAATTCATTATATAGTGTTTCTGAGAGGTCTATTACTAATCTTTTAGAATTTGACATATACAAATTAATACCTCCTATTACCCTAAGCAAAATATATACAAGCTCATTATAGTACCAAATCCGCAGCTCTGTCAAAAAAAAATTCATTGTCCTACGCTTGTATTTTTTTACACGGGAGTCTTTATCTCTATAATTATTCTAATACAGCTCTTCAAATATCTTCATTTAAGCTTATTATAATTTATATGTAAAAATCAATAGATATTAATTTAATATTGTATGTATCAATCTTTATATTTTATTGGAAAAATCAATATTAATCAGGCATTAACCAATCCAAATAATTATGTAATTCACATATTATTATATTATACCAATTTTTAAATTTATATTCACAATATTGTCATATATGAAATCATTGTATGTAAATATACTACATAATTATTAATTTACAATAAAAGGTTTTTGCAAATGCACCGTATAAATTTCCATATGTAATTTTCACCTAAAACTCAAGCAAATTATTATTTTCAATCAGTCAAAAAAGCATATGACAGAATTGCCAATATCGCCTGCTTACCAGAATAGTAAGCAGACAAACATCTACCATCAAAATTATCTGATCAGATAATTCTTAACTTTTACCACTTTCCCATTTTTTACATACACTCTTGGTACTCTCTTGCTCACCATACAGAGCACTTCATAGCTTATAGTTCCGAGGATTCTGGCTATATCCTCAGCATCAAATTTGAGTCCATCTTTCTCCCCCATAAGAATAACTTCATCCCCTGGATTGACATCTCCCACATCGGTAACATCAACCATGCACTGATCCATGCATATGTTTCCAACTACAGGAGCAAATTTCCCATTTATTATGACTTTCGCCTTTCCAAATAATCTCCTGGTGTAACCATCTGCATATCCTACCGGCAAAGTAGCAATCACACTTTTTCTTCCGGCTTTAAATTTTCTTCCATAACCTACATACTGTCCAGTTTCCAGTGTCTTTACATGAACAACATTGGCTTTCAAAGTCATGAGAGGCTTTACACTCAGCTGATTCTTGTCCACTTCAGAGGAAGGATAATAACCATAGATTATTATTCCGGGTCTGCAGGCATCACAATAGGTGTCAGGCAGTTCCATTATGGCAGCACTGTTAGCTATATCCCTCATATTTATCTTTATATTCCTGTCCAGTAGTTTTTTATAAAACAGCTTATATTTTTCAAACTGTTCGCCAGAATAGGTTTTATCCAGTTCATCTGCAGTAGCAAAATGTGAAAACAAGCTTTGTATTTCTATATTGGGCAGCTGGCTTATCTTGTAAATTTCATCTACGCTGTTATCATTTATCAAAAATCCTATTCTACCCATACCAGTATCCACAGCAATGTGTATCCTGGCAATCTTTCCCTTATCTGCAGCCGCCCTAGACAGCTGACATGCATATTCATAGGAAGGAGCTATGGACTCCACGTCATAATCCACGACATCATCAATAAGCGTATGCGGCACTATGCCAAGTATCATTATAGGTGACTTTATCCCATTTTGCCTAAGCTCTACGGCTTCATCCAGAACAGCCACTGCCAGCCTTTCCACTCCATTTTCAAGAAGAACCTGTGAAACCTCAACTGCCCCGTGTCCGTAGGCATCAGCCTTCACCACTCCTATTAATTGCCTATCGCCCACTTTTGATTTTATTTGACCTATGTTATATGTAAGATTATCTAAATTAACTTCCTCCCACACCGGTCTATAATTTCTAAACATCTATACATCACCTCTACATATAATTGAAAGAAAATAAATAATTTTAATACATTGATTTAATTATATACCATTTCAGCAAATATTGTGAGTACAATTACTTCAATATCAATTTATTTTAAAAATATCCGCATTCATTTCCACATTTGCTTTAAAGTCGGTATATTCCACTTCTATCCTGTTTCTGCCGGTGGAATCAAATATTTTCAGGTAAGTGGGAATATTGTGTTTCAAATCTATATACAACTCAGCCCTGTTTATATTTTTATTATTACCAGGTATGTCCAAATGTACAACCTGATATTGGAGATCATTTATCTTTTTGAAAGAATTATCGATCTTCTCGTTAGTATACAGCAGTGATATATATTCTCCTATAAAACAAAATTTAAACAGGCTGTTAAAATTCTTTTTCATACTGTATTTATCACTGTTGTCAGTATTCTTGACAAATATCCTGTTTCCACTGTATACAATTACTCTGTCCCTGTCCAGATCAAACCTCTCTCCATATCTACTGTCATAGTACTGCCTGCCGCTGTAACTTATCTGCTGTTTATCATTCTTTATCTTTATATTCACATTACAGCTGTAACTGTCCAGGTCCTTTAAATAATATATTATCTTTTCCGTATTCTGTATATCTCTATCATGAAATAAAAAAATAGTAAGTAAAACAAAAAATACAACAGCTATACCTATTAGCAGCTTTTTCACGCCGTCCTCCTAGTTTTTAAAGAGCTTTATTATTAATTTATTCTACTGTATCTCCTTATATTACTATTTTTTTATTACATTTTTTAACGCATCAATTCTTTTATGGAAAATGGAAGTTCCTTCAGAACATGGCCGGCATTCACACAGAACATGTATCGGGATAATTTCTCTCCGGAATACCCATGCACAAAAGCAGCTATGCAAGCTGCCTCAAAGAGATCATATTTTTGGGCTGCAAAGGATGCTATAATTCCCGTAAGGCAATCTCCCATACCCCCTGAGGCCATGGATGAATTCCCCTCAGGGTTCACAGCTACTCTCTCTCCATCTGTAATAACAGTATTGTATCCCTTCAGGAGAACAATTACGCCGTTTTGAGCTGCAAAATTTTTAGCTACCTCTATCCTGTTTTTTTCTATATATCCTATATCAAATCCGGTTATTCTAGCCATCTCCCCAAGATGAGGAGTCAATACTGCCTTGCACTTCTTATCCCTCAATATCTGCAAATTTCCCTTTAATACATTTACACCGTCCGCATCGATAACTACATTTTTTCCGGGAATATTCAAAATGCTGGCAACAATATCCAGCGTCCTGTCATTTGCTCCCATACCCGGTCCTATGGCAATAGCATCACTTTTTTCCACTGCTTTTTTCATACTTGAATCATCTTCCAGCTGTATTGTCATTCCCTCTACCAGTTTTGAACTCAGTATTTGCTGTATATTTTTGTAGCAGCCCAAGGTGACAAGCCCTGCACCGCTTCTTACAGCTCCCTGGGTGCATATATAAGCAGCCCCGGTAAATCCCTGGGAACCTGCTATAACAAGTACTCTGCCGTAGTCGCCTTTGTGTCCGAGTTTATTCCTCTTTTTCAACCTTTCCCCCACAAAATCTTTATCCATTATAAATTCGGGACCAATAAATTTTTTAATGGCAATTTCCGGAATCCCTATATCCTCCACTACCACTTCTCCCGTAAATTCATCGCTCCCATATCTGAGAAAACCCTTCTTATACAACTGAAATGTAACAGTTTTATCGGCCTTTACACAGTTGCCCATAGTTTCTCCCGTATTTCCGTTAAGTCCGGAAGGAACATCAATTGATACAGTATATTTGCTCTTCTCATTTATCAATGATATGACGGAATCCTGTATTCCACGTATGTTTCTAGAGATTCCCGTGCCAAATATGCCGTCAATAACTACCTGGCTTTCATCTATGCTCTCCATAAGTTCTGCTATATCTTCTAAAGAGCTAACCTTGTCCAAATCAACATGCAGGGACTTCAGTATATTAAAATTTGTCCGGCATTCTTCACTCATGCCTTCCTCTTTCCCCACCAAAAACACATGAACTTTCTTATTTAAATTGTACAGGTGTCTTGCCACGGCAAAACCGTCCCCGCCGTTGTTCCCCTTTGTACATATTACACAAAAACTGTCATAGTTTTTTAAATCTATATTGTCAACTACTTTTAAAGCTGCATTTTCCATTAAAATGATACTGGGTATCTTTAGCTCATTTATAGTATAATCATCTATCTTCCTGCATATCTCCACTGGTGCTATCCTCAATCTCATCCACCTCCATCACTGCACATGCTACGGCATTATCCACACCATGTGATATACTAAGATGTATTTTATAATTTCCACATTTATTTGCCATCAATTTGGCTTTTCCCTTCAATATTATAGTAGGCTTGCCGGAAGCCGCCCTGTCTATTTCCACTTCTTTGAAGTCAAATCCTCTAAATCCGGTACCAAGTGCTTTTACCACAGCCTCCTTTGCTGCAAATCTTCCAGCTACAAATTCAGGCCTTAAATTTCTGCTCTTGAGATATTCTATTTCATTCTTGCTAAAAATTCTGTCCATAAAATTGGCATGTTTACTAATAGCTTCTTTAATCCTCCTGATTTCAACTATATCCACTCCAATTCCAAATATCAAAATATTACACCTCCATTCAATAACTTAATTATACAGCAATTATCAAATTTTATATTATATTTATTTATTTAATATAATATATAATAAATTAAATTCACACAAAAAAAGAGGATTTCTCCTCCTTTCTCTAATAAGCTATATAATTTATCTGTTTATCAAAATCCAGGATATATTCATCTACATAGTCCCCAATTACATCAACCAGGTGTATAGGAGATACCTGATGATCATACAGCAGCTTCAACAGCTTATGTACTTTATACCTTTCAGGACTTATATTTTCAATGCACTCTCTCTCTACATTTACCAATTTGTTATTCAATATATCCTGTCTCTCAACTTCAATCCCATAGGATTGGACTTGTATAAATTCATTTCTGCATGGAATTGAAATACTTTTTTTAAGCATCCTGTAAAAATATGCGTATTTTTTATCCCCCACTATTTTATTAAAGCTAAAATTCTCAACTATCATAAACATTTCCCCCTGTAATTATTAGCTAATATCATTGACTCAAAAATATATTACCACATAGTTGCAAAAAAATATGTCAGTTCATGATTAGCTGGATTATAAATTATCTCTTATATATGACAATAAAAATCTTTCATCTAACCAGTTAAAAGTATAAATATACTTTTATACTATATATTAACAGTTTTTATTGAAGTTTGCTGTCGAAATTTCATGTATGTTGACTATCTGTTTTTATAAATTTAACATTTGAGCAGGCCGCAGCCCCATCAACTTATCTGCAGAACCTGTGTT
Organism: Clostridium lapidicellarium; assembly: GCF_041224415.1. NCBI lineage: Bacteria > Bacillati > Bacillota > Clostridia > Eubacteriales > Clostridiaceae > Clostridium > Clostridium lapidicellarium. The sequence goes on from NZ_JBGFFE010000002.1 coordinate 121,222, forward strand.
TTCCTATGATTTTTATGAGAGGCCTCGACCATATCCACGAGCTGGTAGCCGTTGCAGGATTGAAATAATATATGGCCCCATCAGAAGGATCCCAGCCATTTAACGCATCTCTGGCCGCATTTATAGAACTTTGTTCCATATTTGCATGTATCTGACCGTCCACTATAGCTGTAAATGCTCCCGGCTGATATATGACCCCGGGTACAGTGGAGGGAAATCTTGGATCTCTTGTCCTGTTTAATACAACAGCACCTACGGCAACCTGACCTTCATATGGTTCACCTCTCGCCTCCCCGTTTATCAGGCGCGCTATAAGTATTACACTCTGGTTACTGCTTTCACTTCCGGAAGAAGTACTTCCACTGGAAACATTTATGCCCAAGGCTGCCAATGTGGCATCCCCCGCCACTCCGTCGGAAGTCAAACCATTCTTGGATTGAAAATATTTTACGGCAGTGTAGGTCTGGTACCCATAGGCCCCGTCCACACTTCCATTATAATATCCCCAGTTTTTAAGTTTTGTCTGTATCTGTGTCACCACGTTTCCCTTAGAGCCATAGGAATATGCTATAGCTTTCACCGCGTTGTCATAGGGAAGTAAAAACAAAGAAGTGGATATATATGTGAACAATATGGCAAGTATCATTGCCAATCTTGTTTTAAAATTCACAGACTTTCCGCCCATATGACCATCTCTCCTTTAGTATTTAAACTTGTAATTTACCTTTACGTGAACATAGTTTATGCACAAATACAATAAAAAATACATAGGGAATAGTCAATAAAAAGCAAAATAAATGTGTTTCAACAAGACCCCGTTTAATAATCACAAGCCTTGTCAAAACACATTTCCCGTGCAATATTTTTTTAGAAAGCCATCTACAGCAACTTCCACAGATTTACCCAACCATTCTCAACCTCTTTTTCCAACTAGGTATCAACACATCTTCCACAATATCATTTATTACCACTATACCGCATAATTTTTCCTCATCATTCACTACAGGAATGGAAAGTAAATCGTACTTGGAACAATTTTCTATAGCCTTGCTTATATTTTCATTGTGATTTACACTAATTACATCATTTTCCATAATTTCTTTCAATTTAGACTTACCGTCGGACAGCAAAAGACTTTTTAAGGACACAACTCCCTGAAGTCTTTCCTTATCATCTATAATATATACATAATAGGAAATTTCATCTTCCGGATCAATTTCTCTAAACAGCTCAACAGTTTCATCGACAGTTATATTTATATTGAAGGAAATAAAGTCTTTCTTCATAATACTTCCAATTGTTTCTTCCTTATAATTCATAAGAGTCTTCACTTCATCGGCATCTTTTTTTTTCATGTTCAAAAGCATTTTTTCTGCCGTATCCTCATCAACTTCGTCCAAAATATCTGCAATCTCATCCTTGGGCATGTTAAACAATACCTCATCTCTTTTAGATTCACTCAGATTTTCCAGAATATTCGCCTGTATTTTGGGCTGTATTTCCTCAAGCGTATCTGTCGCCAAGTTTTCATCCAGATTTTCAAATACCTTTTTCCTGTAGTTTACATCCATGTCTTCCAGTATATCTGCCAAATCCGCAGGATGAAGTTTTGACAATTTCTTATAGGGAACTGAAAGCTTTAAATTGTTGTTTACCATATCCAGAGCTTCTACATTGTCCCAGATTATAAGACTATCTTCTGCTTTTCTGTTAAATATGCCATAAAATTTTTTTATAATATTTTCGATGCCGAATCTTCTTCCGAGAGCCAAAATACCTGTATCAACAGCTACAACCCTGTACTCTCCCGCTATCTTTGCAATCCTCAAATCATTGACTCTTACCAGCTTTTTTCCATTTATGTCCACAATCTGCTTATCCAAAAGATGTTTTGACAAAAGGTATGAATAACTCTGAACTATTATTCCCCTCATGCCCTCAACTTTAATAGTAACTTTATTGTTATCTTCGTAAAAATCTATATTCTTGCATTCACAATCTGATATTTCCGAGCCATCCTTTATCCTGTACCCTATAGCTCTTGGCATTCCATGATCAGTAGATACATATATATCTACAAGTTTCCCAACGTACTCGTTGAATTCATCATAGACTTTCCTATAAAGAACTTTGCTCAAGAAGAAACTAGTTAATTTTTTCATAAATATTCCTCCTTTAACTTACGGAGAAATATTCAAACCAAAAATTAAACAGTATCTATTCAAAGTTAAAGTTTAGGAATTTACTCAAATATTCCTCCGCAGATATTTATTAAATTTTGCAATTTGTAAAAAGTCACACCGACCTCCATAAGGTCCGTTATCCATATTAACTACACCACCTAAATTAAAAATTTAAAAAAGAGCCCTTTCGGCTCTCCACATAAACTAAAACTTTTTTCGTCCGAGTTTTAGCACTATATAGCTTAAGATAAAAATTAATCCAGCTGCATTAGATAAAACCTTAATCCGGTAATATCTGTTGACCCATTGGCATCTCTCGATGTTTCCGGGCATCAGCATCTGTCTATATAGGAGCCTCACCTAACATAATAATGCAAGTACATAGTATTATCTTTTATACTATAATTATATTACAAATTCGCCAAAATGCAATAAGCAAATGCTAAATTTATTTATTTTTTGCACGGCAATACCCCTTTACCTTGCCTCACTCATGTTAATTGCAAATATCATGCTTTTTGATTTAAATTTCTCTATACATCCATTATATACTAAACATTCATTTTTGGTACAGTCAGGTCACCCCTGTCGATGACATTTCTGTTAGATCAGTGCAGAAAAGTTCCGAGAAAAGCAGGATGGGCAGGCTTGCCTCCATCAAACACGCCAGGTGGACAGGCAACCCACTGGAAAATGCCGAGAAAAACAAGGTGGACAGGCAACCCCCGGGGGTCATGAACAAATCATGAACAAAAAATGAATAAACTGTAAATAGAACTCTGCAGTCATTAACTCCCTATGTTATAATGAAACCAACAGAAAAAACAGGAATGGAGAATGTAAATTGCATCTAAATAAAAATTTTTTACCCATCAGCAAAGAAGATATGAAATTGAACAACATAAAGCAACTGGATTTTATATTCATAACAGGAGATGCCTATGTAGACCATCCCTCCTTCGGCACCGCAATAATATCCAGGATTTTAGAGAGGGAGGGGTTTAAAGTTGGAATAATAGCCCAGCCAAACTGGAAAAGTGCAGATGATTTCAAAAAGCTTGGAAAACCAAAGCTGGCATTTTTAATTAACTCCGGAAATATGGATTCCATGGTGAACCATTATACTGCCTCAAGGAAAAGAAGGCATGAGGATCTTTACTCCCCAGGAGGAAAATCTGGATACAGACCCGACAGGGCAGTCATAGTATACTGCAACAGGGCTAGAGAAGCCTACAGGGATACCCCCATAATAATAGGAGGAATAGAGGCCAGCTTGAGAAGGTTTGCCCACTACGATTACTGGAGTGACAAAATAAGAAGAAGCATACTTGTAGATTCCAAATCCGATTTGCTTATATATGGAATGGGGGAAAAATCCATAGTACAGATAGCAAATCTGCTGAAATACGGCATGGATATACACGATATCAAAGATATAAGGGGAACTGTGTATTCCTCAAAAGATAAAAACTGTCTGAAAAACTACATAGAGGTACCTTCCTTTGAAAAAGTACTGGAAGATAAAAAATCCTATGGAGAAAGTTTCAAGCTGGAATATCAGGAGCAGGACGCAATAAGAGGTAAAACTCTGGTACAGAAGCATGGAGATCACTATGTCATTCAAAACCCTCCCCAGTATCCATTGACAGAAGAAGAAATGGATATAGTATACAATCTCCCCTATACCAGAACCTATCATCCCGTGTACAAAAAATTGGGAGGAATACCTGCAATTAGAGAAGTGCGTTTTTCCATCACCAGTCATAGAGGATGTTACGGCGGTTGTTCATTTTGCGCCCTGACTTTTCACCAGGGGAGAACTGTACAGAGCAGAAGTGAAAAATCAATAATAGATGAAGCAAAACTTCTCACAACATTAGATGATTTTAAGGGATACATACATGATGTGGGGGGACCTACCGCAAATTTCAGGCACAGGGCCTGCAAAATCCAGGAAAAAGTGGGAGTGTGCAAAAACAGGCAGTGCCTATTTCCCACTCCATGTAAAAATCTCATTGTAGATCACAGGGAATATTCAAATTTATTGAAAAAAATAAGAAAAATACCGGGCATAAAAAAGGTATTTATCCGATCTGGAATAAGATATGACTATTTGATAGAGGATAAAAACACAGATTTCTTCACGGAATTATGCAAATACCACATAAGCGGCCAGCTGAAGGTAGCTCCTGAACATGTGAACGGCAAAGTTCTGGAGCAGATGGGAAAGCCTGGAATGGACGTATACAACAAATTTGTAAAAAAATATTTCGAGATAAACAAAAGGCTTGACAAGAAGCAGTACCTGGTACCCTATCTAATGTCCAGCCATCCCGGCAGCGACCTGGATGCAGCTATAGAACTGGCACTTTATATAAAAAAAATGGGATACACACCCGAACAGGTTCAGGATTTTTATCCCACACCGGGAAGCTTATCCACAACCATGTACTACACTGGCACAAATCCTCTAACCGGCAAGAAAGTCTATGTTCCGAAAAAGCAGAAAGAAAAGAACATGCAGAGGGCTCTTTTACAATTTGCCTTTCCAAGAAACTACAAGCTGGTAAAAGAGGCCTTGATTGCAGCAGGCCGTGAAGACCTGATAGGAAATGATCATAAATGCCTCATCCGGAAAAATCCGCCCAGGACTGGAAAAAGGCATTCTTAGCAGATCTTTCCTGCGGATCAGCCGGAAGCGACTCTCTTTTTGATTTTATTTAGAACATAAATAAAAACGGCGATCCAGCTCATATCACCCAGTATGGGCTGTACTAATATATTTACATTCAAGAACCAGGCTATTAATTCCGCTGAAGTTACAGCTGCAGCAAATACCATCATATATATGCCAAATCTGTTCGGATTGTTTTTGCCCATGAACCCCAGGGAAAAAAACAGCACCAGAGTATTGAACAGCACATATGACCAGTATATGTATGAGTCTTTTGGAAAATTCATCGTATACCCCCATACAAATGGATACTGCTGCACATTCTTTACCACGGCCCCACAATTGTATACGGTAAAGCCGTACAGTACACATAACAGTGCAGATAATATGAAAATATAATGAAACTTGATATTGTCCCTTCTCATAAAAATATAAATCAAAGTAAGCGCTATCATGGGTACGGCAATTAAATTTAGGAAAAAAGGCATCTTAAGCATATATAAATATTTTATATTGTTGTCCAAAAATAAAATAAGGATACAGATATATCTGAACATCATGGCTGTCAAAATAAAGAAGGCCATGATTTTTACTTTACTTGGTAAAAGCTTAGTCCAAACAAGTCCCTTCACAATCATTACAAACATAATAGGCAGCAGACAAATATAAATATAAAACACCAGGTACTCTCCTTCTCACAGCATTCTAATTTATATCTATTAATGTTGCTAGCTTTATATTACTGTTTTCAAATAAAAATTTATATATTTACCTTGGGCTTTGAGCCCATGTTAACTCCCAGAACTTTCATTCCACCTTTTATGCATTCTATCGTAAGCGGAAAATCAGGTCCCCTTTCACCGTCTATATCCGTAACTATACCTTCATCGCACTCTACCTGTATTTTATCAGCTTTAAAATATATGAGACTTTCAGTGTTTTCCAGATGATCTCCCCTCAGCATTTTTATAAAAAGGGTAATAATATCCTTCATTACCCCGGCTTTTACAATTATGACATCCAACAGTCCGTCATCTATTCTGGCTTTATAGGCAAGATTTAAATTTCCAGCGGTTTGGCCGTTGAATGCCAGCATAAGGTACATGTCTCCGTCAAAAAAAGCTGTCTCAGATTTAACCTTCACTTTGAGTTTCCTCAAATTATGAAGCTGTTCCAGACCTTTAACATAGTAAGCCAATTTTCCTATGGTGTTTTTTAAATTTACATCGGTCTTTTGCGACACATCTGTAAATAACCCCGTGCTGGCCACATTCACAAAATATTTGTCATTTACCTTTCCCAAATCCAAATTCTTAGGTTTGCTGTTTATTATCTGCTCACAGGCCTTAGATATATTTCCTGGTATGCCTATAAATTTTGCAAAATCATTGGCAGTCCCCACTGGAAGAATAGCTATCGGTATATCTATGTCCAGTTTTTTCATGTAATTCACTGCAGCATCAACTGTTCCGTCTCCACCTGCTACTAATATGTATTTATAGGTTTCATCCACATCCCCAAAAGCATCTTCCATGTTGACATCAAAACTAATTCTAAAAGGAATTAGTTCATATCCATATTTTTGGTGTATTCTGATCACTTCATCTATGTTAGACATTATAGCATTTTCTCCCGAATATGGATTATAAATAAATTTTACCTTATTCATATTGAACTCTCCTATTTATATACCTATATTTAATAAAATTTCTACTTATATCACCTGATATTATATCACCTAAAGGAATAAATCCACAAGATTACCGATAATTCCTGTGGATTTATTTACAAATTATTAAATTATAACTCTAGGACATACTTGGTTTAGATATATTGCTCAGTGCATCTCCGGCATGATTATTGGACTTGGAGTTAGTGGCCAAATCACCGAGTGAAACCATTCCCACCAGGCAGTCATTTTCAACTACAGGTATTCTCCTTATCTGCCTTTCGCTCATCACTCTGGAAGCATCTTCCACATTCATATCCGGAGAGCCTGTTACGGGATTTGAAGACATTATATCCCTGACTTTTCCCGACTTGTAGTCTCCGCCTTTAACCGAGGATCTTATGGCAATGTCCCTGTCTGTCACAATTCCTATAATTTTATTGTTATCGCATACTGGAACGGCCCCTATATTATTGTGCCGCATAATCTCAGCTGCCCTTTCAATAGTGTCATCGGCATTCAAGCTAACTACCAATTTGGTCATTATATCCTTAACTTTCATTTATAAACACCCCTTTGTAATTTAGATTACATAAAATATTATGTCCTAAATCAGAGGTTATTTTGCCTGTAAATTATTGGTATCCTTGGATTTTTTCTTATGTATGTACAGAGAACAAGAGGCTATCGCAAACAAGACCACTATGGGAAGTATGAATTTGACTGAAAAGGGATCTGCCAGATTTTTCCCCATAAGAGAATAGGCTACCATCTCAGGCAGGGTTCCCAAAAGTGTTCCAAAAATAAAATCCCTGTATTTCATCTTTGTAAGTCCCGCCGCATAGCTCAATGGATCATATGGAAATACAAATGACAGCCGCATTATGGTCATAATTCTAAATCCGTACTGTCCTATATTTTTGTCCAATATCAAAGCCTTTCCCCTTAAAATCCTGTTTACAAAAGAGCGTCCTAAAAATCTTGACAATAGGAAAGCTACGGTAGCAGATCCAAAACATCCAATCATACTCAGCAAAACAGCTATATGGGGATTAAATATGTTTCCGGCAATAATGGACATAAGTGATGCCGGGAATACAATCAGCAATGGTCTTAATGTATACATGACAACGAACATAATGGCAGAAAATTTCCCATAGCTTTGTATATAACTTTTAATTTTATACACATCTATATTGAATATTTTATCTTTATAGATAAACAATAATATCAGGATGCATAAAACCAAAAGGGCAAATATTATAAATTTTACAATATTTTTATCATTAATCTTCATGAATTCCCGACTATCCTTTTTTATAAATACTTTAAAGCCAAATTAAAATTTGAAAACACACTTTTAATAAAAATTTATAAATTTCCAATAAAAAAGAATTATTTACTTAACTATTTTTATGAAATGAGTTATAATTAGCTTATGTAATTATATACTTTTTACTCAATTTAAACAATAAAATTTCTATAAAATAAATTTATGATATTTAAGGAGTGAACCATTTATGGTTAAAATCAAAATAGCTAAAAGTACTGTTCCAAATGCATTTACGCTTGCCAACCTTAGCTGTGGTATAATATCTTTACTGATGTCCTTTGAAGGAAAATATATATTGGCCGGCTCATTTATACTGCTGGCGTGTTTAGCTGATAGATACGATGGAAGAGTTGCAAGATTCCTAAAAGCATCCAGTGATTTGGGTAAAGAGCTTGATTCACTGGCGGATCTAGTTTCTTTTGGTGTAGCACCTTCAGTTCTTGCTTTCAATCTCTATAATTTTTTCACCATGGGTTTATTGGGTTATGTACTGGTATTACTGCTTCCAATATGTGGTGCGTACAGGCTGGCAAGATATAATGTAACTGAGTTTGACGGACAATTCTTTGGTATTCCAATAACTTTTGCAGGTATGTTCATGGCACTTTACTGTCTGATTACATTGAGACATCCTCTTCCTCAGGAAGTTACAATCTTACTTTTAATAGGTCTTTCCTACCTTATGGTGAGCAAACATAGGTTTAAAAAATTTTAACTTTTGATATTCATTATAGAGAAGAATAGGTGTATGGCTTATTCTTCTTTTGTATTCTCATCATACACTTCATCTAAATTATTCAAAAACAGCTCTTCATCTATTTCGGTTTCTATATACTGGGCTTTCATCTTTCCGCTGATGATTTCAGTTCTCATTTTACAGTATTGTTCATACTCCGCAGTAGATTTATCTATAACACCTATAAGTTTGTCAATCACATCGCCTAACTTATCCACTCTATGAAGGGCATCCTTTATTTCCTTTTTATGGGCGGAAGCTATGGAATTCAGTTCTCCTGCTCCCCCTATAAGAAGTCTGTAGCAATTGGTCAATTTAGACAATAAATCCGTCAGGTTGTTTACATCACAATAGTACTCTTCAATTATCTTTCTATGGGACATGCTTATCACCCTGCCCAAAATTCATGATACATTCAACTATACTATTTATATTAAAATTATAATAAATTATAACTTTATACCTCTCTCGCCCTGACCTTTACAGAAAATATTTTTTCGAACAGATTAGATTTATCATTCAGCTTCAAAAATATTTTTTCCAGATTATTTCCCCTCATATCAATGTATAAACATTTTTCTTTTAAATCTATATTTTCAATGGAAGTATTTAATTTATGTGTATGATCCAGGGCATCAGATACCCTGAGAATAGCTATCAGTTCTAAGAGTTTTCTCTTTCTTGCCCCCTCATACAGGCCAATATCACAATCCAAATCCTTCCTGTGGCTTCCTGCAACTATGGACAAGCAATGCCTCAACTCCCAGGGGACATTCTTAAAATTCTCCTCCTGCAATATTATATATTTGGTATGCCGCTGGTGATTTGTCTTGTTTATAAAACATCCTACGTCATGCAAAATTGCACTGCAGCTCAAAAGACTTCCAAAGGTTCCCCTTAAATAAGAATTTTTATTCATTACATCATATATTCGTACAGCAAAATTCTCCACTTTGATCTCATGTTCCATAATATTCTTCACATTGTACTTTTCTGCTGTTTTTAGCACATCGCCAATCTTCATATAATCATATATATTGAGCATATAAAAATCCTTTCATTTAATTTATACACTAAATATAATATGACAGTATTTCATCTGCTATGAACTCATTTTACCAGAAGAACTTTGCCAAATACCTTGTAAAAATAATCTTTGCACTCGTCAATCATACCTATCTCCAGTTGAGACTCTCTCTTTGAAATTATATTCAAAATGATTTTTTCCTTTTCACTCCTGATGTCTATATCCGTCACATTGCCGTCGTAGGCCCTGTCAAGTGATCTTGAAATATAAAATATCAGGGATAATTTTTTTATCATTCCAACATCCTTGGTATCCAAAATTTTTCCAAAATAATCAGACTTTTTAATTTTGCTCTCTTCAAAGTCAGACACAACAAAAGCTGCCATTATCTGTTCCCTGTGAGTGAGTCCGTATATCTTCAGATTTTTAATAATATAGAAAGAATATTTTCTCTGGCTGCCGAAACCCAGTGAAATTCCACAGTCGCTCAGCATAATTGCAGATTTTAATACTTTATAATCATCGTCTTTCATAGGTAATACATCTGAAAAAGCCGAACACAATTTCTCGGCAAAATGCCACACCAGCTTCAAATGATCTTTTGGCAGCCCATAATTATTGACTATATTGCTCAGGGAAAAATTAAGTATGTTCTCGACAAGGGGAGGATAATTTTTTATAAGTTTGCTGTAGATTATCCCCTGTCTCAATCCATTTTCACTGATACACAGTTTATCAGTGCTGCAGTATTTCACTACACCGGCTATGCAGCAGATAGCACCTATGAATATATCCGCCCTGTCTTTGGATATTCCCTTAACTTTCCTGTATTGAGAAATTTCCATATCTTTTAAAGAATTATAAATATTTGCAACATCTTTGGAAGAGATCATATAATTATGAGAATTACTAAAAGGATAATTGATTTTGTTTCTATGTATTTTAGCAACAGTCCTCTGGCTTCCTCCAATACCTACAAGTGTCATGCCCTCAGCTTTTTTAAGCCATTTTATCCCGTCAAAACTAGACACCAGGAAAGATTCCAGTTCTTTTAATTTTTTCTGTTTGTTCCCTTTAAATGATAAAAATTTATCAGTTAGGGTAATAGCACCCATCGGAATACTTATACATTCTTCCATCTTTCTGTTTTTAACCAGTATGAATTCAGTGCTGCTTCCACCTATATCCATTAAAAGAGCAGAGTCAACGTCAATGCTGTTGACCACTGCAAGGTAATCAAAATACGCTTCCTCATTCCCTGAAAGTACCCTTATGTCAATTCCTATTTCCTCTTTTACCCTGCTTATAAACTCCTTTTGATTGGAGGCCCTTCGTACTGCCTCTGTTGCAACTGCTGTTATTTCGGTCACATCATATGAACTGCACAGCCTTTTAAAATGGGACAACGTAATAATTGCCGCTTCAATCTTTTTTTCATCTATGGCCCCTTCAGCTGTCATATCCCTTCCAAGCCTTACTATGGATTTCAATTCATCCACGAGCTGATAATTTCTCCCATTAATGACTTTTACAATAAGAAGTCTCATGGAATTAGAACCAATGTCTATTACAGCTAACTTTTTCATAACTCGTCTCCTTATATAAAATTATAACCAATATAATATATTTATTATACTATATAAGTTTCAAAAATATTTAACAAATATTTGCAACTACCTTTAAGCTTATGTTATTTGCATGTTAAAATCTTGTTAAGATCAAGGTATTCCCCACCCTTAATAAAGTATAATTTAATTGTCTATAATATATAGATGCCAGACTTTAAAATTTGCATTGGAGTTGATTCAAATGAAAAATACTAAATCCTCACAGACGGTAACAGCCATAGATGCAGGTTCCAATTATTTGAGAATGAGTATCGCCGATATAGATCCCGGCGGCCGCATCAATATTCTAGAAGATCTAATCAAACCTACAAATATAGGAAGAGATACCTTCTCAAAAGGTAGGATATCTGTAGATACCATTCACAATACCTGCAATGACATAAAAGGCTTCACACAGGTGATGAAGGATTATAAAATAAGAAATTGCAAGGCCGTATGCACCAGCGGAATACGGGAAGCTGAAAACAAGCAGTATATTTTAGAGCAGGTAAAATTAAGAACGGGAATAAAAATAGAAGATATAAATGTATCACAAGAGCGTTTCTACATGATGAAAGCCCTAAAATACAATATATCTGAATTCAATTTCTTTGATAAAAAAACCACATTGGTGATAAGTATAACAACGGGTTCGGTAGAAGCCTCGATCTTTGAAAATAACAAGTTGAAATTTACGGAGCACATTCAAGCAGGATCCCTCAGGTTGAAAGAGACTTTTATAGGACTGGAAAATAAAATACTGGACTTTTCCAATTTAATGACAGAATACATAGAGAGCAAGCTGTACTGGATAAGGTCCAATACAAAGCATTTGAAAATAGAAAATCTCATAATAATTGGAGGCGAAATACATACAATTGTGAATCTAATCAATCTCCGGGGCAATAATTCCAAAATGAAGAATGTGATACTTAAAAAAGATTTCAAATCGCTGTACAATGAAATCAAAGGCATGACGGAAGAACAAATAATTTTTAAATACAAAATAAGTACCCAGAAAATAAAACTTCTGCTCCCCACAGTACTCCTGTTTAATTGTTTTCTTGAAATGGCAAATACGGATGTGATATACAATCCCGATATAACTTTAAGGCTCGGAGTACTCCAGGATCTTTCGGATAACATCTACAATCTGCCGCGCAGGATAATGCTCACAGATGATATTTTAAGCTCCACAGATCACATTGCCAAAAAATATGGTATTGACAAAACTCACTCGGATTATGTGGGAAAAATCGCACTCTCAATATTTGATCAGACTTCAAGAATTCACAAGATGGGGGAACCGGAAAGGCTGTACCTTCAGGTATCCAGCAAGCTGCATGATGTAGGGCAATTCATAGATACAGTAAACCCTGAAATTCAATCCTACAATATAATAATAAATCAGGACATAATGGGATTTTCATACAGGGAATTGAACATAATAGCCAGCATAGCCAAATATCACTGGGACATAATACCAAAAGAAACAGATTATAATTATTCGATCTTAAATTCCAAAGACAAGATGATTACATCCATGCTGTCCGCCATTTTAAAATTATCCGAAGCACTTGATACATCCCATCTGCAGAAAATAACGGATATAAAACTTACAAGAAGCAGCGATACATTATTTTTCAATATAGCATCAAAAAAAGACATAAGCCTTGAAGAATGGGCTTTTAATGGTAAAGCAAACTTTTTCCAGGAAGTCTTCGGCTTAAAACCAACAATTTAAGGAGGCTCAATTTATGAGTAAATTTAACAAAAGTAAAAATTTTATAAATAGAGAGTTAAGCTGGATAGAATTCAACAAAAGGGTGCTGGAAGAATGTAGAGACACAAATCACCCTCTCTTTGAACGCCTGAGATTTCTCTCCATCACCTGTTCCAACTTGGATGAATTTTTCATGGTAAGAGTTGGTTCACTCATGGATCAGATAAAGGCAGGTTTCAATAAGAAAGATCCTGCAGGTCTGACACCAAAAGAACAACTGGTAAAGATACATTCAAACGTGACAAAATTAGTGTCAAAACAGTGCAGTTATTACAACCGTTCTTTAAAAATAGCCCTGGGAAAAGAGAATATAAAATTTCTGAAGCCGGGGGATTTGAATGAAGAACAGCGTGAATTCGTAAAAAATTATTACCGTAGAAATGTTTTCCCTGTCCTGACTCCAATGCTTCTAGACAGCAGCAGCGCCTTCCCTCTCATATTAAACAAGAGTTTGAATATAGGACTTATCATTGAAAAAAATGGGGAAAAGTCCTTTGCCACTGTGCAGGTACCTTCGGTGCTTCCCAGAATAGTAGTGCTGCCAGGTGAGGCGGATTTTGACATAATACTTCTGGAAGACATCATAAAAACCAACCTGAAAACCCTTTTTGGAAGCGACAATATACTTTCCTGCGGGTGTTACAGAATAACGAGAAATGCAGATATGACCGTTGACGAAGAGGGAGCTGAAGATCTGCTCGAAGCCATAGAAGAATCCTTAAAGCAGCGTAAATGGGGAGCCGTAGTGAGGCTGGAAATTGAAAAGGGAATAAACAAGGATATAGTGAGGACACTCGAAAAAGAGATGGAAATATCCAAAATTCAGGAATATGCTTTGAATGTGCCTCTGGATCTAACTTTTTTAAATAAGCTCATATCCATAAAAAAGTACAAGTACTTGTGCTATGAACCCATAAAACCGGTAAATCCCCTGAAAAATATGGAATATGAAGATATCTTCTCCGTCATATCCAGAAAAGACATACTTCTAAGCCACCCCTACGAATCCTTTGAACCCGTTATAGAATTTATAAGGCAGGCAGCAGAAGATCCTTCAGTACTTGCCATAAAGCAGGTGCTTTACAGGGTCAGCGGAAACTCTCCCATCGTAAAATCACTTATAAGAGCTGCTGAAAATGGAAAACAGGTCACAGTACTTGTAGAACTAAAGGCAAGGTTTGATGAAGAGAACAACATAATATGGGCTAAACAGCTGGAAAAAGCAGGATGCCATGTTATTTACGGACTGGTAGGGCTCAAAGTTCACTGCAAATTAATACTTGTTGTCAGAAAAGAAAAGGACGGGATAAAAAGATACGTCCATATGGGTACCGGCAACTACAATGACGTAACTGCAAAAATATACACGGATCTGGGTCTTTTCACGACGAACCCCTATTTCGGCCAGGACGCTTCCGTAATATTCAACATGCTTTCAGGTCATTCCATACCGAAAGAACTCAAGAAAACCTGTATAGCACCGCTTAACCTGAGGGAAAGGTTCCTGTACCTCATAGAACACGAAAGAGACAACGCTTTAAACGGCAAGCCGGCCAAAATAATTGCCAAAATGAACTCACTTGTAGACAGACATGTGATTGAAGCATTGTACGACGCTTCCTGTGCAGGAGTGAAGATCCGGTTAATTGTAAGAGGCATATGCTGTCTGAGGCCAAACATAAAGGGTGTAAGCGAGAATATAAGCGTGATAAGCATTGTAGGAAGATTTCTCGAACACAGCAGAATATATTACTTCTACAATAATGGAGAAGAAGATCTATACCTGTCCAGTGCAGACTGGATGAACAGGAACCTGGACAGGAGAGTTGAACTCTTATTTCCCATAGAAGATGCGGATGTAAAAAATAAATTGAAAAGGATATTGAACACCCAGTTAAATGATACGATCAAGGCCAGAATGTTAAACAGCGACGGTTCCTATTCCCATATAGATAAGCGCGGCGGGAAAAAAGCCCTGGACAGCCAAAGAGTTTTTTACGAAACAACATTGGACGCACATAACAACTCCTTAAACAGGACGGAACGTTCCAAGAAAAAATGGCGGGAAGAAGGTTTTCAGGTACGCCAGCCCCAAAACTAAAATGTGATAGATTTCCGGTTTCATCCGGAAATCTATCACATTTTAATATTCAACACCTTAGTTCCTAAATATACTGCCGGACTGCTCCTTGAACATCTTGTAGGATTCCAGCGCCTCAGCACCTTGTTCAGTGGCAAAAGCATCATACCCGGCCTTCTGCCTGTCATAGCTGAATCCTCCATCAACCTTGTAGCTCAAAAGTATGTCTATCAAATTTTTGCCGTTTTTAGTAAATTCACTGCCGGCAGGATCTATTCCATTACTGCAAAGAGCTATGATAACTTCGGATAAACTCTGGCTGTTTGCCGAACCCATAATGGAGGAATATTCTCCACTGCTGTCCTGCATAGAAGAAAGTCTTGAAATTCCACTGTCTATAACCTGTTTCACATCTTCCCTGTTTTTATAAGGTGCCAGAGCTGTAAGGGCCATGGCCGTCATATCCGGATCCGCTTTAGCTTCACTGCTTGGATCATAGTTCCAGCCATTATCTGCCGTCCTTGCAGCTATTATTTTATCTATAAATTTATCTCTGGTAAAAAGTGCATTGTCCGGTACGTCATAATTTCCGGAATTCAAGGCCATAAGTCCGTATACATATGCATTTATGCCCTGGTTGTTCATGTCCGCATTATTATATACTTTTTCCACTAAATTCTTTCCCTCAAAATTTGCAGGATTCTGTCCTATAGAAGATAACACAATTGTCATTCTCTCATAATCCATGGGAGTAAGGGAACCTTCCTGAGCCGAATTCAACTTATTTTTAAGGGATTCAATGTAACTCGAAGGAACTTCTTTTCCGTCTTTATACACCAGCAATGCCTGCCAGTCATCTTTAATCCCGTCTTTCAAAATTTTGTCCACGGTGCCGTCAAGTAAACTATCCACCTGGGATTTATAATTATAATCCTGGGAAGCAGGCTTGAATTGGAAAGTACATTTTGCAGTATTTTTCAAATATCTATTTCCTATGGAATGAACTCTGCCGCCTACATTTAAAGTATAGGTTTCTCCCTGCTTATAGCCGTCTTCCGGTGCAATCACTTCTACCTTGTTGCTGTCCAGTAATTTTATACCTGCATTCACGGCATTTCCACTGCTGTCTGTTACAGTAATGGAATTTTTGGTCTCTTCATCAAAACCTACAGGCCTATTGAACTTTATAGTCCATGTTTTATTGGGATCAGTTATGGACTTATCTACGGAAGCAGCTTTTACCAGCAAAGGCTGAGCTGCTAAAACTGAAGCTACAGCCGTACTCAAAACAGCATATTTTATTCTTGATCTTAACATTACATTTCCCCTCCATTTATAATTATTTTAAAAGATGTAGTTTAATTATTACATACCATTTTTAACATATTTCCACATTACAGAGTCCCCGTTTTTCAATACATACTGTCCACTCCCCACATTGGACTTTGTAAACTGGGATTGTCCTTTCTTTTTAACATAAAAACACCATCCGGACATCGGTCCCTCTGCTCTCTCCTTCAATCCACCTATATCTGAAAAATAAATTGTCGAGCCGCTTCCCCTGGTAGTATAACTCATTTTAGCCGCATCAAGGGCTTTTTGAGTCGCATATCCCACAGTTTGCCCATCTACGCCTTGTATACTTTTCTGGAAAATGACCTTATTTCCGTGAACTGCATCAATTATCTCAAGAGAGGACTGGTTATCCGATTTCTGAGAGTTAACAGCAGATGTACCGGAATTTTTAGAAGAACTTCCCTTATTTAAAGAAGTTTGTCCATTTTTGCCATTCGACTTTGAAACACCCTTGGAACTACTGGAACCTGATGCATTAGATAATTTACCGGATGCAGCGGAGTTTTCTCCATTTTCACCGGCACCATTAGCACTGCCTTGATTTTCCCCACCAGTTTGAATTGTACCACTGGATTTATTTGGAGTCTTTTCGGCACTCATCTGTTTGTTTGAAATAGTGCTCGTATATATACTCTGAGCTTTAATTGCAAGGGCGAATATAACAACACATATCGCCACAGCAGCAATTATTATAAATTTTTTCTTTTTGCTTTTCATCAGTATTTCTCCCCCATCTATTGAATTATCTTACTTATGATAAGTCTTCTCTTATAACGCCGCAGTATCGGTAAAAACCTCTTGTAAAATACAATTGAAAATACAAAGGAACTTACCCCGTGTATTATATCAAAAGTCAATCCTGAGGCATAGGCGGCTAAAATAGTTTTTAAATTCACAGGTTTTATAAAAGTCAGTATATACTGTATATTCATGATCCAGTCAAACATAAAACCAAATAGGAAACACAAGATGGAAAATTTAAGAGTTGAAATCTCTACACTCCTTTTTCCCAATATTCCTGAAATAATCCCAACAAGTCCCCATGAAAACATCTGCCATGGAGTCCAGGGACCCTGCCCAAAAAATATATCCGATAAAAATGCAGTAGTACTTCCAATCAAAAATCCCTCATAGGGTCCGAACACAAAACCGGAAATAGCTACCAGGAAGGTAACAGGCTGTACATTTGGTATAAGAGCAAATATTATCCTGGAAATAGCTGCAAAAGCACTTAAAGTAGCTATAATGGCAATTTCCTTGGTACCTGCATGACTTTTTTCAAAATAAAAATAACTCATAAAAAGGATTGCAAAAACACCTATCATACACACAAGTGAAATTCCGGTCTGAAAACTGCTTTTAACTGTAAGTACCATAAGTACTGCAATTATAAGGGAAGTGACTATTATAATTGATTTTTTCATATTGAACACCTTTCCAGAGCTTCCTTTAGGGTAAATATACTATTATCCCTGTCTCTCAGCAGTTTGTTCATAGAAGTCGTATAAAATATCCCGTCTCCCAGTACTTTTTTCTTATCTCCATCTGCCACGATGCTTCCATTGAACATGATCATATATCTTCTGCAAAAATTACTGGCAAAATCCGTGTCATGAGTTACAAGCACAATAGAAGTGCCTTTTTTGTTTAAATTCTGAAGCAATTTCCCCAATTTATATTTCAGACCGCTTTCAAGGCCTCTTGTAGGTTCATCCAAAAAGACAACGTCAGGTTGTAATACAAGTACAGAGGCTATAGCCACTCTCTGCTTCTGGCCCCCGCTTAAATCTCTCGGATTCTTATCCTTCAAGTCATATATCTCAAGTTCCCTCAAAATATTTTCCACTACTTTTTCATCGTATATTCCATAATTGTCCATAGTAAATCTGACTTCATCATAAACACTATTCTTTGAGAGATAGTCATTGGGATTCTGTGATACATAGCCTATATGCCTGGCTATCAGTCTTATATCCATTTTTGCAGCATCTTTTCCGTAAATCTTTATAGTACCTTCATATTTTTTAAGTCCCAGAATGGTTTTAAGAAGCGTGCTCTTTCCGGCACCGTTGGCCCCCATTATTGCAATAAATTCACCCTTTTTTACAGTAAAGCCAACATCCTTCAATACCTGTTTGGAACCATATTTGCAATTAAGTTTTTTAACGGAAAGAATTTCATTTTTGTCACCCTGAATTTCATCTGCAGCAACTTCATTTTCCGGTTTCACATTCAGTGAGCTGTTCAATATTTTCACCCGGGCATCTTTAAAATTATCGGGCATATTCTCAAAACCCATTTTCTTGAAAAATTTGAGATAATCAGGCATAAACATAAACTGCCTTTTGTTACAATTATAATAAAAATCCTTTTTATTTTCAAACAATTCCAAAATACCATTATCCATCACGGCTATGGAATCCACAGTGTCAAACCACCTGTTAACCCTCTGTTCTATCACTATTATGGTTATTCCCAGCTCTTCATTTATTTTTTTCACAATATTCAGCATTTCCTCTGCAGAAGAAGGATCCAGCTGTGAAGTTGGTTCGTCTAATATTATACAATCCGGCATATACACCAGGGCAGAGGCCACTGCTACTTTCTGTTTTTCCCCTCCTGACAGAGAAGCTATATCCCTGTCGGCAAGGTGAAGTATTCCTGAAAACTGAAGAGCCTCGTAGACCCTCCTCTTTATTATATCTTCTTCAACCCCTATATTCTCAAGTCCAAAAGCCACTTCCCTATGAACTTTGTTCATCATAAGCTGTATTTCAGGATCCTGAAATACCATGGTTACCTTTTCTGCTCTCTCCCTGTGGCTCATATCTTTCAAAGACCTTCCGCCTATTTTTATTTCTCCCCCTATGCTTCCGCCGTAAAAATTGGGCACCGTTCCCGCTATGGCCCTTGCAAGGGTTGATTTTCCCGAGCCCGATCTGCCCGTTATCATCAAAAAGTCATTTTTCTCAAGATGCAGATTAACATTTTTCAGGGTTTTTTCCCTCTCCATGGGATAAGCAAAATTCAAATTGTTAATTTCTATATATGCCATATTCCCTCTCCTCGCCATTTAATACCGGCAGTCAATAAAATATCATTTTATTAAAATTTTTTGCAAATAAAAAGACCCATCAGGGTCTTTTACTTATATTATACTCAATATAATTATTTATATTTATCCCTCTATTTTTAAGTATAAAATATAAATTTTACTCAGTCAATAGATATCAGCTGTATAACCCAAAGCCTTTTTTTACTTTGCCCTGGTCTTTTCTCCGTCACCTTTTTTCCCTAAAAAAAATCTTTTATCATAATAGCTGGAGTTAAATCTTTTCTCAAATTCCCCTATCAATTCATCTCTGAATTTAGGGTGGGCGATATTTATAAGTTCCCTCGCTCTCTCCTTTAGGGATTTACCTCTAAGATCCGCAATTCCATATTCAGTCACCACATAATGTACATCATTCCTTGAAGTAGTGACCCCTGCACCTTCGCTCAAAAAAGGCACTATTTTCGATATTGTACCCTTCTTGGCCGTAGAAGGTATTGCTATGATTGACTTACCGTCTTTAGCCCTGCTGGCCCCTCTCATAAAATCAACCTGGCCTCCAACTCCGCTTATCTGCTTTAATCCTACACTTTCGGCAGTTATCTGTCCCATCAAATCTACCTCTACACAGGAATTTATACATACCATCTTATAATTTTTCATGATAATTAAAGGATCATTTACATAATCTACAGAATCGGATTCAATCATCGCATTATCGTTTACAAAATCGTACAATTTCTGAGTTCCCATAAGGAAAGTCACAACTATTTTCCCCGGTTTGAGAGTTTTCTTCTTATTAGTTATAACTCCGGATTCAACCAAATCCACAATTCCATCAGATATCATCTCAGAATGTATTCCCAAGTCCTTTTTATTCTTTAAAAATGAAAGTACAGCATCGGGAATAGCTCCTATGCCGAGTTGAAGAGTCGAACCGTCCTCTATCAGGGAAGCACAATATTCTCCTATCTTTTTCTCCACATCTCCTATTTTGGAAGGTGCCATCTCAGCTACAGGATGGTCATTCCTGACTATATAGTCTATATCAGAAATGTGTATGAAAGAATCTCCCAAAACCCTCGGCATGTTTTCATTGACTTCGGCAATTACAATTTTTGCACATTCCGTTGCAGGTTTTACAAAATCATTTGAGATTCCAAAACTACAAAATCCGTGATTATCCGGTTTGCTTACCTGAATCAGCGATACATCCAGAGGAATATATCCTTCTTTAAAAAGTCTGGGCATTTCGTGGAAAAAACATGGAATGTAATCTGCCCTGCCGGAATTGACAGCATCTCTTACACCCTTGCTTACAAACAGTGAATTATAATGAAAATATTTTTCCATACCTTCTTGTACATATTCTCCATCAGATCTAGGCAGCATACTGTAAAGATGCAAGCTTTTATACCTTTCCCTGTTTTTAACGAGTGCATGAAGGAGCATAACAGGTTCCGCACATCCGGTTCCAAAAACTATATTATCACCTGGATTGATTTTGGATACGGCTTCATCGGCACTTAACAATTTACTCTTATACAAATTTTCCAATTTCAAAGACATCATTTTAAAACCACCTTTCAAAAATTTTATCGAACGCCCTCAATTTGTTTCAAAATTCAAAGCTTAAATATGTATATCAAATAACGAAAATTTTCGGATAAGACCGAAAATTAATTAACTTTGATATTTGAATACGCGCCCTAACAATTTTTACTTAATCCCAAAAATAATTTGATATACTTTTAACAATTAATAATAAAAGAACTCCTATTTCCTAAGGTCTGTGCTTACACAACATTACTTCTAAGTCATGCAATCTCCCCCTAAAAACAATTAGTGGACATACCTTTCCTAGTTTTCAGTATATATCAAAATTTATCACAGGTCAACAATATTCAAAACAAGGTGAAGGAGAATATGCTTTAAAAAACAAATTTCCCTCACCTTAAAGATCCGCTGTCTGTATGATATTACAGTATGATTTTTTCAATTTTCTGTTCTATTTTTTTAGTTATCCCTATGTCATAATTCTTCAGTGATACATTCATATCCAGACTCAGTGAAATTTTCACAGCTTCCTTAATCCCCACTATGAATGGATCCACTAGGTTATACAGTTCCATAAGCTCATTTATTTTTTTCTGACAACTCAGTACTTTGTTAAAATCTCTGTTTAAAAACGCCCTGTAGGTATCAATAAAAAATTTAGCCTTTACATTAGTAAGTCCGCCTATTATGCCCGATCCGCCGCAATTCAGATTAGGTATCAAGTATTCATCAAATCCAGAAAATATAGAAAAATTTTTTCTATGGGGTCTGACTTTTTGGACATACCCTCTTACATTGCTTATAGAATCAGTAGTATCCTTTATACCTACAATATTTTCAAATTCAGTTACCAATCTAAGTACAAAGTCTGGGGACAGATTTATTCCCGTTCTATCCGGGAAATTATATAACATAATCGGCAGATCAGTATTTTGTGCTATATCAGCATAATATTCATGAACATACTCTTCATTCAAATTGAAAAAATACGGAGTTATGACCAGAACGGCATCTGCACCACATTTTTTAGAATACTCATTTAATTCTATAACATCCTTTATATCATTACTTCCCGTTCCAACTACAAGATTTGTCCTGCCATGAACAACTCCACTTATAAATTTTATATAGTCCTTCTTTTCTTCCAGCGAAAGATTAAAAAATTCTCCCACACTTCCCAGAGCCAAAATACCGTCTATTCCGTCTGAAATCAATTTTTCAGTCAGAATACCCTGATTCTCTGTATCAATTGTCCCATCATCATTAAAAATAGTAATCATAGGTGTAAATATTCCCTTAAACATTGTATTCTCTCCTTTTTATAACCATCTAATTGTTACAGTGCATTTTATATCCAAGAGTTTCAGAAATTTTCACAGCCACATATTTAATATCCTTCGAAATAAGATCCACCCTTTCGTCATTCATTCTGCTGGTAGGCCCAGATATGCTGATTGAGCCCACAGATACGTTCTTATAATTCATTATCGGTGCAGCTACACATTTTAAACCCACTTCTATTTCCTCATTATCAATACAATATCTTTTCTTTCTTATCTTCTCCAGCTCCAGTTTTAGCTCGTTCAAATCCGTAATAGTATTCAAGGTAAACTTATGAAATTTTATATTTTTCACAATATCTTTTATGTTATCTTCAGGCATAAAGGCAAGCACGGCTTTTCCCACTCCCGTACAATATATGTATGCCCTTTTTCCGACTTGTGAGCTCATTTTAATTGCCTTTTCACCCTCCACTTTGTCTATATATATTACCTGATCTCCATCACGCATCGCCAAATGAGCAGTTTCCCCATATTTATCCACCAGCTTTTTAAGATAGGGAAGTGAACTTGTTCTCAAATCCATGCCATATTCGACCAGCTTACCCAATTCAAAGAGCTTTAACCCCAATTTATATTTTCCATTTTCAGGATTTTGGCATAAATATCCTCTATTCTCCAGGGTATTTAAAATTCCAAAGGTAGTACTTTTATGAAGATCCAGCCTGTTGGCAATCTCAGTCACACCCAATTCACTTTCTTTTCTGGAAAAGCACTCCAATATTCTTAGAGCCCTATCCACTGATTGAATTAAATTTGACTTACTTTTCGGCATCGAACATCATTCCCTTCCTCTAAGCTATATATGTTTCTATTATACTTTTCATTTATAAAATTGTCAGCCGGCAATTCATTTTATAGATTATTTTTTCAGTACAGATACATCTACGCCTCTCTGGCGAAGCCATTTGGGAAGCAGTTCCTTATCCACCCTTCTGCTTACCCCGGGAGCTTTCTCAAGAAGTAATTTTGCAAGGGGCTCGCTCACATTCAAAGCTCCCATTGCCCCGTCAAATACAATCACATTTTTAGTTTCCGCAGCAGTATAAGCAAAATTCATGGCAGTTTCAAGATCCTTCACAAGAGCTGCATAATTCATGTAATTTAAATTCAGGGGATCGCGGTTAAACAATTCTGCCTGTTCGTTTCCTACAACCAGAGTAGGTATGTGCTGTGCAAAGAAAGCAGATGGATAACCTGTCCATGCATAATTGTGGATACACATCTTTATTGCAGGATTTATAGGAGGAATACTGTCAAGCAGCGGTTTTCCGTTTTTACCATAAAATGCCTCTGTGTACCAGGTATATGGCGGCATGGGCTTATTCAAATCATACAGATCCGTATTTGCCCCTGCAAAATTGGCATATATTACCCCTCCTGAAAATACATAGGGAACAGGACATGGAAAATCAAGTACGGCTATGCACTTGTCTATTTCACCAAATAAAGTCATTATTTTACCGTACTGCTTGCACCCTATAAGAGTTACTTTATCATTCAGTCTGTACAGATCATTATCCACATCCACCCCTACAATTCCATTTGGTGCCACATCCAGAAAAGCTGCAAATGCAAACTTTTTTTGTACAAAATCCGAATCGAATAAGGCTCTTGCTACAAAATTTGCACCTCTCGGTCCAAGGTTTTGATGATATGTGGACCTAGTTTCGATACGTGCATAGGACATTCCAAACGGCTTTAGAGCCTTATCCACCTGACGGTGAAAATGAACCTCTCTGACATCGCTGTGATGTGTATGCACTATCCAATCAGCATCATAGACCCTTTTAAGTCCATATAAGGTACCTATTTCAGTTTTTATAGGGATTCCTTCATCTACGGGTGCCACTCCTACTGCCTTCCCGTTGAAATACTTATCCAACCCATATCTTTTTATATACTCCTCAGTTTCACGAAAACGCATTCCGACACCTGCACGAAGACGTATGTCCCTACAGCCAGTCCTTTTTTCTATCACATCTTTTATGGTCTTCAAAAGTTCTGCATAAGGCCAACCGCCCAAAAGGGTGAAACCATGATGGGAAGCTAGAATATTCACTGAATGTTCAGGCTTTATCATACTCATATTCACTTTCATAAGAGCCTTATAGGCAGCTTCTTTCACTTTTTCTATGCCATTTTCACCTGGAAAAATCACATCCGGCAAATCGGGAAACAGCTCCTTCAAATAAACCGAAGTCATGCCCGGAAGATCTGCAGCTCTTGTCTTTACTAAAGAGGGATCTACACCATACTGCGACACTTTGGGAGATATTGGGGTAATTGCATGTCTCATCATTTATCCTCTCCTTTCTTACATCCATCAATAATCTTATCCAATACTTTTCTATCCTCTTCAAAATAGAAACCTCGGGATGAATATTTTTCTTTAACTTCCTTTGATAAATCCCATGCAGTAGCTGTTTTACCGTACCACTGCCATCCTCCTTCAACAGGTTCAAGTTTATATCCTGCAGCATCCAAAAGCCTTAGTATCGGCTGTATACACTCTATTGTACATCCTGTACGGATCCCGGTTTCAAGAGAAATTTCCTCAGGAGTTTTCGCACCTTTTAAAATAGCCGCAGCTACTTCTTCCGCCCTAACTCCCACACAGTAACAGATAGTCTGTTCCGGATGGAGATGTGCTTTCACACAGAGATCTATTATATCTTTGTAATCAACACTTTTCACATCTACACCAACTTCAAATGCCTTATCCCTTTTTGTCATGGTTATGGCATTAAAAAGGCACCTTTGTTCACAATTTGCACAGCCTCTGCATCTATCGGCATCAACCACAGCTTTACGCTGTTTAACCTTTATTGCAAGGACAGGGCACACCTTTTCACAAGTATGACATGCCTTACACCTGTCATTATTAACTCGGGGTAAAAGCGTAACTTTCTTCATTGTATTTATTACCTCCTTGGTATAATTAAATAAATTTTATACTCACACTTCCAAGCCCATAAAAAGAAACGGTAAATACGTCCCCTGCTTCGGCTTTTTCCGCTGCAGTAAAGGCACCTGAAAGGATGATCTCACCTTTCTCAAGTGCAATATCAAATGTGCTGAGCTTGTTTGCAAGCCATGCCACAGCTGCCGCGGGATTTCCCCAAACTTCTGCACCTACACCGCTGTTTACCATCTCTCCGTTCTTTTCATACATCATACCGATAAGCTTCAAGTCAATGTCTTTTATAGAAGCCATTCTACTTCCAAGAACCAGCCTGGCACTGGAGGCATTATCAGAAATAGTATCCGGAAGTTTAATCTTCCAGTCCTCAATACGGCTGTCCACAATTTCAAATGAGGGAAAAATCCCTTCTGTAGCCCTATACACATCCGCAATAGTTACTCCCGGTCCCCTGAGAGTATCCTTTAAAACAAAAGCCAGTTCTCCTTCAACTTTCGGTGCAATGAGATCACTACGCTTTAAAGTGTCACCTTCCAAAACAAGCATATCATCCAATAAATGTCCGTAGTCCGGTTCATTCACCCCTAGAAGTTTCTGCATTCCACGGCTGGTAAGTCCAATTTTTTTCCCTATCACCTTACGACCCTGAGAGAGCTTCATATTAACTCCTGCAAGCTGTATACGGTATGCATCTTCAATACTCAGGCCAGGATATTTCTCTGTAAGTGGTGCTATAGGGGTTCCAGCCAGCTCCGATTCTAAAAGTTTTTTTGCTATTTCTTCATAGTTCATATTTTCATCCTCCTTCTGGTAATTCTTATTTCATTTTATCTATCCATCGCCGGCGCAAGGCACTGGCAATGGTTTCTGCCAACAGATTTTTGTCAAGCCCGCTTTTTATTCCCTTTATCAAAGCATTACAGCCCAATTTTGCTTCTTCATGGGGACCTGGTAAAGCTACTACATAGCTCATTCCAACTTTTCCCACTCCAATCCGAACTCCCTCTTTATGATGCCTGTGATAATCCGGCTTAAATTTCAGAATCCAGGGCGTGCATGCATTTTTATCTATTCTCAGTATGGCTTCCACGCTGAAATCCTTATTTTCAGCTCCAACTCCGCCTGTAGTTACAATTAATCCGTATCCTTCTTCAAGGGCCCCTTCTATACCGTTTTGAGCAGCTATTACATCATCCCTCAAAGCTCCCCCAAATTTCACTTTATATCCCAGATCCTCCAGTGATTTCATGATATAGGGAGAGTTAGTATCCTCTACTTTCCCATCTATGATCTCCGTACCGGAAGCAAATACTTTAGCACGTTTTGAAACTGCTCTTTTAACTTGTTCAGTAAGCTTTTCTGATTTTTTCAAAACACTATCCGCTTCCTCAGGGTCAAGTGCAATAAGCCCGAGTATTCCTTCAGAATGTACTGAAACACTACTTCCAAGTCTCACCCCGTGGACTTCGGCCAATTTAGAAAGTATTTCCTCCTCCTTCCCTATAACTGACTCGGCTTGAACTTTACGCTTCATGATATCAAAGGCCAAAAGCCCGGGTCTCACATCCACCACCATAATTTCTGCGGTGGTCATGCCAAGTACTTTTGAAACTTTTTGTGCGATTTCATCAAGATTAGCATTTTTTAGATGCACATCCTCAATCCAAAAATTAGTTTTTTCAAGTAAATCCCATTCCAAACAAACTCATCCTTTCAAAATTTTCATTTAATAACATCCAGGCTAAAATCAAGCATAGGTGCATCTATAATGGCCCTGCCCACATCGACAATATCAGCACCGCATTCTTCTATGATCTCTATATCTTTCAGATTCACTCCACCAGAATAGGCTATTTTGATATTTTCAGGATCTTTATATTTTGACAGTGCAGCGGCAACGGACTTCAAATCATCTATACTTCCAGTATCGACCATGAGTATCCCTGCTCCAGCTTCCACAGCCCCGGCTGCCTCCTGTACTATAGGTTCTATTTCACCCCGGAGTTGTACAACTATTATCCTGCTGCTGTCATATCTTCTGGCTTTTTTAACAGCACTTTCAACACAGCCTAAAATTCTGACATAATTCTTATCGAGATACACAAAAGGACTATCCGTTATACGGGTTCCTATCCCCCCGGATACAACAGAGAGACGAATATCTTTTCTGTCTTCAAAAGGCACTTTCTTAAAGGCCCCGCATACAATCTTCATATTGTTGGCCGCCTTTTGAGAAAATTTAGATGCAGCAGTGGCAATTCCTGAAAACTTTCCAATTGTTCCCAAAAACATCTCCTCGGATTTGACAACCTGTTCCGCTTCCCCCCTCCCTGAAAATACACAATCACCTGCTTCAATCTTATATCCTTCCGGATATATTTTTTCCCTTTCTACTTTTAATTCATCCGAAATTTTTTCAAGTTTAGCACTTCCGGAAAAAATTCCGCTTTGCTTGGAAAATATTTTAAAATTCCACTTCTGATCCTTCACACCGGAAAAGAGATATTTTCTAAGTTCCACATCTACCTTCCTCCTTTTCACTGAAAGTACGAAGATTTTTTAGTTATTGTTGTTTGTACTATATTATAGTACACCGTTCTTATTAATTTCTAAAAAAATACATCGTTTTCATTTTTTAATGCAATCAATATACTTTGTGCTATATAGTCGTACAGTGTTTTATATTAATTTTATTTATGTTCATTATAGGTTATTATTTTCAATATGTCAATAATTTAACTAGTATAAAAAATTCAGATACAATGATAGTGATCACCATATCTGAATTTCCGCTATTTTTTCTTACTATTCGCATTATTATTGACGACAACGTGGATTTTTACCGATGCATTGTCTCCCAACGTAAACTTGCTCTTCAAATTGCTTGAGCCATCAAATTTTATCTTTACAGGTACTTTTTGAACTACTCTCTTGTATTTCCCCTTCTCCGAATAGGAATTTGATTTCAACGCATTCTGGGACATCTGACCTATGGATTCAATCCTTCCTTTGAATTTCTGAGATCCGAATTCGTCTATAGATATGTCAACGGTCTGTTTTTTCTGCAGCCTTCTGACCTGGGTCTCATCTATATTTGCAATTACATAATAATTATCTGGATCTGCCAAAAGTGCAATGGTCTTGTCCGGAGACAGATTATCTCCCACGGCAGCCTGCTTTTTTACAATCAAGCCGTCAATAGGTGCCCTTATAAGAGACTTATCTACCCCTGAGTCAGGAAGATTTCCCAAATCCTGGCGGGCTATTATCTGATCTTTCAGAACTATGTCACCTTCATCTACATCAAACTCCAATAATTTCCCGCTAATCTGGGGGCTCACATTGATCAAATCAGCAGCAACCTTTGCATCATCAGTGGAAACATAATAAATATGCTCGTACACATAATGGGAAATCAAGCCAACTGCCACTGCTATAACAGCTATGATAACCCCTAGAGTCACCTTTTTTCGGTTTTTCTTTATAAAAGAAATTATATCAAACTTCATATAAACCCCACCTTTTCTATTACTTCAATCCAACTTCCGCAAACATACCTGGTTTTAAAAGTTGACTCTTGCTATTCAGGGTGACTTTTACAAGTACATCTGAACTCTCAGAATCAAGCTTGGAATTTATGACAGCTATTCTACCCGAAAGCTCATCATCGGATATATCAGGTATTTTCACAGCTACACTTTGTCCAACTTTAATTTCATTTAAGATGCTAGCTGGGGCATATGCATTTACATAGAGATTTTCCGTATTGACTATGGAAACAATGGGTTTGCCTGCAGTTACCGTACTTCCTACATTTAAATTTCTCGAGCTCACCGTACCCGAAATAGGTGACGTAATAACAGCCGAATCAAGTTCCTTCTGGTACTCATCCAGTTTGGATTGGGCCTGAGAAAGCTGGGATTGATATCCACCAGCATCGGAAGAACCTGAACTTGCACTGCTCTGGGCATTAGACAATCCCTCTTGTGCTGCACTCACCTCTGACTGTGCCTCATCCACTTTATTCTGAAGTTCTGTAGTATCCAATTTGGCCACTATATCTCCAGCATTTACCTTTTTACCCAAATCCACAGGTATTTCGGCAACTTTTCCAGCAATATTCGAACTCACATCTATGCTGTCATTTGTTGCGATTTTCCCGCCCATGATATATACAGTGCCAGTATTTGGTTCGTCTATAGTAACAGACTTGCTGCTGGTTTTATTTCCGGAACTGCATCCGCAAAAAAGCAGCCCTACGACTAAGCAAAATAAAATAGCTCTTTTCATTTGAACCCTCCTTACGAACTATAGTTATTGTATCAAAATTTATTTACATTCACCATTTATTTTATTCCATAAAGGCTTTTACTTCAATAGCACTGCAGGAAATACTGCAATTACCTGCGAATGGAAAATTCCTCTAAAAAGCACTCCCATCAACAACTTGTATGATAGAGAGTGCTCCACTGTATCCACTATTTAAACTTATATATCCCCGTGCCTGTATTGCTCTCAAACATATTGTAGGCCTCAAGTGCCTGAACGGCTTGTTCTGTTGCCATGGCATTATATCCTGAATCCTTTGTATGGCCGAATCCTCCGCCAGGTACTTCAAAACTCAAGAGTGCGTCCAGCGCCGTCTTCCCGTTTTTGGTGAAAGCGGCACTTGCAGGGTCTATTCCATTTGCACAAAGTCCCATTATAACCTGAGAAATACTTTCGCTGTTGCTTACATTATAGGAAGAGAATCCACCGTCGCTGTCCTGCATCGAGGAAAGTTTGTCTACTGCTTTATCTACAGCATCCTTTACCGCAGCTTCGTCTCTATAAGGTGCCAGAGCTATAAGAGCCATACCGGTCATATCCGGATCTGCACTGTCTTCTGCATAAGACCAGCCATTGTCGGCAGTTTTGTTTTCCAGAATTTTATCTATAAGTTTATCTCTTGTCCAAACAGCACCTGAAGGTGTTTCAAAGTTTCCGGAATCAAGGGCAATAAGTGCAAATACATAGGCATTTATCCCCTGATCATCAATTCCAGTATTGTTGTATATCTTCTCTATAAGATTGTAGCCCTGAAAATTGGCAGGATCTTGTCCCACTGCCATAAGTGCCAGGGTAATTCTCTCATAATCCGTAGGTTTTGACAAGTTCCCTTTTGCAGCAGCTATGCTGTTTGAAAGGTTTGTAAGATAGCTTGACGGCACCGATGCACCATATCTTGCAACTGCCAGTGCCTGCCAGTCATCCAGGTTCCCGTCTGAAAGTATCTTATTTACTGCAGCACTTAATGAACTGCTTACAACAGGGGATTTCCCCTCATACAGATCTACAATTTTAGTCAGGATGGTATCAGGTACTACAATAGTCCCTCCTAAAGCTGTAAGAGCAGTATCTTTCTCCATATTTGACACTATGAAGCTGGCGGTGTCGTCGGAAATATCTTTATATATAAGCACCATGGGAGCAGATTCCCTGGCTGCAAGTACCGAACCCGAGAGGGCATCTGCAAATTCATTTCCAGCAGGCCCGTCTCCTTCTGCTATATATACATTTTTAAAATTCAGATCTGATTTGAAATTTTGCAGTATCGCAAGGTTTGTCGCAAATCTCGTGGCACCACCGATTCTCTGTGCATTCGGAAGAGAAGTCTCCAAGCTGTCACTTATGGAGGCAGTTCCGCCGATTACATAGGTTTTGCTTATATTCCTGCCTTTGATGTAACTGCTTGTAGCATCCGGCAGGACATCCCTTTCGGATAAAAGTATGGGCATACCCTTGCTGGCAGCTATTGGTGCTATGGAAAGGCTGTCTGCATATCCGGCCCCGGAAGCAACTACTATATTGCTTATATTACCTGAATCTCCAAGCTTCCTGGCTATTTCAACAGAAGTTTCATATCTGTTTCTGCCTCCCAGCCTTTCAGGCTTGATTCCAATGTTCTCCAGCTGAGATATTACATTGTCAGACAGGGAAGCCGTTCCTCCTATCACAAACGCATTTGCAGCTTTAAGTCTCTTGAGTTCATTTATTGTATTTTCATCCAGAGAATCCTGTCTGGAAAGAATTACAGGTGCATTGTACTTTTTAGCCAGGGGAGCTGCACAGAGAGCATCGGCATAACCGTATCCCTGGGCTATAACTACGGTATCTGAACCGTCTTTCCAGCCTTCCTGACTTATCTTAAGTGAAGTTTCAATTCTGTCGCTGCCGTAAATTCTGTTTTTGGATACACTCACACCTGAGTTTGCAGAAGGTGCCGCATCAGCACGGGCGTCTACGGCAAACCCAGATACTGCAATGCTGGTTGTAAATAAACACACAATAAGTTTGCTAAAAATTTTTTTCATATTAATCCCTCCAAATTTAATTTAAAAACTGCCTTTCCCCCAATCCATTCCATAGCCATCGTTAATACCATCTGCAAGATATCTCCATACGACCACATCTCCAGTATGCCATACCCACTGGCCGCTGCCTATGTTGGGTTTGTGAAAGACGCTGTCTCCCTTTTTCTTTACGTAGTAACACCATCCTGAGAGTTTTCCTGCTTTTTTCTCTTCAAGTCCATCTATAGCGGCAAAATACAATGTAGAAGCAGATCCCGTCGCCTTATAGCTTATCTTGGCACTGTCCAAAATCCTCTCCGTTATATATCCCACTGTCTGACCGTTCATACTGCTGTCGATGTTCCTCGAAATGATCATCTTGTTTCCATGAACGGTATCTACTACCTGAAAAGTTGCACTGCTCTCCGGATCCGAAGCGCTCACCTTCACTATACCATTCGAAGTTACAGTAGAAGGATTGCTGGACTTTGAAGAAGTATTTCCTGATCCGCCTTTTTTTGATTTTGTAGAAGAATTTATAGAAGATTTACCTTTTTTGCCCGCAGAAGATGAACCTATTCCAGCAGAGCTATTCGCCGCATCAGTGTTTTTTACATTTTTCCCATCCTTATTTGCCTTTGCGGTGTTTCCCGATATGTTCCCGGCCCCTGAAGATTTGTCCTGACTTTCCTGGGCACTCATCTGCTTGTTGGTAAGTGTGTTTGAATATATTGAATTTGCTTTTAGGCCAATGGCAAACAGTACGGCAAATACGGCAAAAGCCACCAAAGCTATTATATATTTTTTCTTGTTTTCCTTGATTTTCATAATTCAAAAACCACCTCCTATCACTTCATATAACTGATAATCAATTTTCTCTTGTACCTTTCAAATACATGTAAGAAACCGTTGTAAAATATTATGGAAAATATAAAGGAACTTCCCCCATGAAGCACATCAAAAGTCAGCCCGGACACATATCCTCCTATGAATGTCCATAAATTTAAAGGTTTGACAAAACCAATTACGTACTGAAGATCCATAATCCAGTCAAACATGAATCCAAAGAAGAAGCATGCCACGGAAAACTTGAAAGCTGAAACTTTCTTTCCTTTCTTCCCCCAAAATCCGGCTATGATTCCGACGAGCCCCCATGAAAACATCTGCCAGGGAGTCCAGGGGCCTTGTCCAAAAAAAATATTGGACAAAAAAGCTGTGGTGCTCCCCACCAGGAATCCATCATAGGGTCCGAAAACAAATCCTGTAAGTGCGACAAGGAATGTAACAGGTTTTACATTCGGTATGGGGGCAAAAATAATCCTCCCCACAGTGGCAAAGGCACTTAAGGTAGCTATGATCGCTATTTCCTTGGTACCTGCATTGCTCTGCTCAAAGTAAAAATAACTCAGGAAAAGTATTACAAATACCCCTACCATGCACATGGTAGAAATTCCAGTCTGGAAATCACTCTTTACAGTAAGCGCCATGAGAACTGCTATTATGGCAGCTGTAACCGCAATTATGACCTTTTTTATCATATCTCACACCTTCTAACAGCATCTTCCAGAGTAAATATGCTTCTGTCCTTTTCCCTGAGGAGCTTATTCATTGAAGTGGTATAGAATATACCGTCCCCCAGTACCTTTCCCCTGCTGCCATCTGCCACAACAGTACCGTTGAACATTATCATGTATCTCCTGCAAAAACTGCTGGCAAAATCCGTGTCATGAGTTACAAGTACGATTGTAGTTCCCCTGTCATTTAACTTTTGAAGCATCCTGCCGAGTTTGTCCTTGAGGGCACTTTCAAGTCCCCGGGTAGGTTCATCCAGAAGGATCATGTCAGGCTGGAGCACAAGTATTGTGGCTATGGCCACTCTCTGCCGCTGTCCGCCGCTCAGATCCCTCGGGTTTTTGTCTTTAAATTCATATATTTCAAGTTCCTTTAGAACATTTTCCACAATTTTTTGATCATATATATCATAGTTGTCCATAGTAAACCTGACTTCTTCATACACACTGTTCTTGGACAGGTAATCGTTGGGGTTCTGTGATACATAACCTATATGCTGGGCTATTTCCCTTATGCTCATTTTTCTTATTTCCTTTCCATAGAGTTTCACGCTGCCGCTGTAAGCCTTAAGACCCATAATGGATTTTAAAAGAGTACTTTTCCCCGCACCGTTTGCACCCATTATGCTTATGAACTCTCCCTTTTTTATCTGGAAATTCAGATCGGAGAGAACCTCCTTGGAACCACATTTACAGCCCATTTTTTTCACGGAAAGTATGGCCGGCTGATCTTTTTCGGCAGCCGCCGCCTCTTCGTGTTTTTCCATCTTAATCGGCGTATTCAGGACTTTGACCCTGGCATCTTTAAAATTCCGCGGCATATCTTTAAAGCCAAGCTGTTTAAAAAATTTCAGGTAGTCTGGCATAAACATATACTGTTTCTCGCTGCAGTTGCAATAAAAATCTTTTTTATCCTTAAACAGCTGCAGGCTGCCCCTGTTCATGACAGCTATGGAGTCCACAGTGTCAAACCACCTGTTAACCCTTTGTTCTATGACTATTATGGTTATCCCCAGTTCCTCATTTATTTTTTTCACAATATTCAGCATCTCTTCTGCAGAAGAAGGATCCAGCTGGGACGTAGGCTCGTCCAGTATTATGCAGCTTGGCATGTATACAAGAGCTGAGGCCACCGCAACCTTTTGCTTCTCACCGCCGGAAAGGGAAGTCACGTCCCTGTCTGCCAGATCGAGTATTCCCGTAAACTGAAGCGCCTCATAAACCCTCCTCTTTATAATTCCTTCATCCACCCCTACATTTTCAAGTCCGAATGCCACTTCCCGGTGAACCTTGTTCATCATAAGCTGTTTTTCAGGATCCTGAAAAACCATGGTTATCTTCTTTGCCCTCTCCTGATGGCTCATCTTGTCTATTGCCTTACCGTCTATTTTTATCTCTCCGCCTATGGTTCCGCCGTAAAAATTGGGGACAGTTCCGACTATGGCCCTCGCCAGGGTTGACTTACCGGATCCGGATCTCCCGGCCACCAGCAGAAAATCGTTTTTCTCCAGAGACAAATTCACATCCTTAAGTGCTCTTTCCTTCTCCAGGGGATACGTGAAATTCAAATTATTTACCTCTATATACGACATATTCCCTCTCCTCGCTATTTAAAATTATGGTTACAGTAATTGCTATTATAAAAATCAAAATCAAAGCTATACCTATATTAAAAAAGTTTACAGCAGTCACGCCGTCGTATATGTCAAATTTCACCCATTCCTTAAACTGGGCCACGCCAAAAAGTACCATGAGGGCAATGCTGAGCCCTATCACCTGCCAGTCCCTGCTTTTAAGTTTCTGCCTTTCATACACACTCCTGTGTCCGCTCAAGAATCCCCTCACATAGGCAGATTCACCTATATTGAAGGATCCCTCCATTGAATCCTCCAGAAGTACGGACATTACCGGAATATAACTTGCAGCTTTTTCCCTGGCCTTTTTCTTGTCAAATACCACTCCCCTTATCTCATAGATTTCCTTGAGGCTTTTAAATCTATTTTTAAGGCTCGGCATAAGTTTAAAACTTATCATGAGCATGAGGGTTGACTTGGGCATTATGGAAGAAAAATAGGAAACCGCCCTGTCTGAATCGATCATGAGTTCAAGTATCAAAAACAAATATATAACCGCCAGAAATTTAAAACACATTATGATCGCATAAATTGCAGCCTCCAGCGTGAATCTCTTGTGGAAAAGGTAGAAGAGAGTCGTACTTCCGGAACTTACAAAAAGTACATTCAGCGCTATTATAAAAATTGCAATTGGAATAAAATAATAAATGGCCGTCTTAAATTTCATCTTTTCCCTGCAAAACAGTATTATTCCCACCATAAATACATACACCGAGGC
Organism: Clostridium lapidicellarium; assembly: GCF_041224415.1. Taxonomy (NCBI): domain Bacteria; kingdom Bacillati; phylum Bacillota; class Clostridia; order Eubacteriales; family Clostridiaceae; genus Clostridium; species Clostridium lapidicellarium. The sequence goes on from NZ_JBGFFE010000002.1 coordinate 156,797, forward strand.
AAGCACCACAGGATTGTCCGTAGAAAATATAATTATCATCATGGAAAGGAACACCAGTGAAGCAGTCAGCACGTGATACTGCTTGAAATCTATATAATGTCTTATTTTTTCACGTTCCATCTTTTTTCACTTCCTTTTATAACTGCTTAAAGAATGGCGGAAAAATCCCGCCATTCTTTAAAGGATTTTATAGATTTATTCTACCATAAATTCGGGTATTTCTATTTTGCTCGTGCTGGATGATCTTATATACCCATGATATTTACCTGGTGCAAGAACCGTAGTTGAATCCATGATTCCCGTAGATTCAGGAGATTGATCTATATATGCAAGATTTCCGTCTCCATCATAAAGTTCAAAAGTAATATCATCTGAAGTATTCTCACTTTTGGCATAAATATTCACAGTCTTATCTGTTCCCTGGGAAATGGTCAAATCAAGTCCTCCCTCATGAACTTCCTGAATAATTTTTCCCGGAGACTTGTCTTTTACCTTTACAGTACAAGTATCAGTTTTTCCTCCATCTGAGGTCTTAACTGTTATAACCGCAGTACCTGCCTTTTCACCAGTGACAAGGCCATCCGAATTCACAGATGCTATAGAATCGTCACTGCTGGACCAGGTTAATTTCTTATTGGCGGCATTTGACGGAGCGACAGTTGCTTCAAGCTTTTCGGTTTTTCCAACCTCCAAATCTGTACTGGATTTGTTCAAAGTTACACCTGTTACCTTGTCGGGGTTAACCGCCCCTGATACCGTGACATCACAGACGTCTTCATTATCTGAAGCATCGTAATTTACCTTAAATCCCTTCGTATTGTCTATGGACTCTGCAGTTATAGCCGCCGTTCCGGAGCCAACTGCCTCAACTTGTCCGTCATCATCCACTGTTGCCACCGACTCATCGCTGCTGCTCCAGACTATATTCTTGTCCGTAGCATCAGAAGGACTTACAGCTGCACTTAAAGTTTCGGAGTCACCCTTATCCATATCAAGGCTGCTTTTATTTAGTTTCACTGAATCCACATCTCTAAAACAAGTTGTATCATTGGCACCAAGTACATAGATCCAGTGTATGCTCTCCCCTCCATGAAGGGTTTCCTTTTCATCACCACAGCTGTATTCCGGGAAGTTTCCGTTTACACTGTACTTCCAGCCGCTCTGGTTGGATTTCCCGCCTCCCCGGGGCCTGTCAAATTCCCTTTGTCCGTTTATACTCTGCACATAGATCTGGGAACCAGTACCCTCGTAGTAAATGGGAATACCTTTATCATCAAGGGTTTTCTTTAAAACATCAAAAACCGTATCACCCTTGTTAAAAGAAAGGTTGGACTTGTTTACAATATTTCCCTTATATCCGTCAATTACAAGCGACACATGTTCACCATCGGGGACAGGAGTAACAGGTACAACAGGACCTATACCTTCATTGGGGTTCTCGCCGTTATACAAACTCTCAATAGCATTTGGAACTGCATCAGGTACTACAAGAGTTCCCCCAAGTGCTGTAAGCACAGTCTTGTCAGACATATTCCGAGTTATAAAATCCGCTGTATTTTGAGTTACAGTCTTGTAAATAAGCACCAATGGTGCAGACTTCCGGGATGCCAGGACTCCTCCCGAAAGAGCATCAGCAAATTCATCCCCATTGGATCCATCCCCTGCCGCTATATAGACATTGCTAAAATCAAGATCAGATTTGAAATTCTGAAGTATATCAAGATTAGTATCAAATCTGGTAGTTCCTCCGAGTCTCTGGGGATTTGGAAGAAAATTTTCAAGTCCCGTCGTGATAACTTCAGTGCCGCCCAATACATAAGTCTTATCTATATTTAAACTCTTTATGTAGCTTTCAACTTTCTCGGGAAGACTGTCACTTTCCGTAAGAAGTATCGGCCACCCTTTTGCCGCAGCTATGGGTGCCATGGAAAGGCTGTCTGCATACCCGGCCCCGGAAGCAACCACTATATTGCTTATATCACCTGAATCTCCAAGCTTCCTGGCTATTTCAACAGAAGTTTCATATCTGTCCAGGCCGCCTATTCTCTCAATATCCACATCAATGTCTTTAAGCTGGGCTATTACATTGTCTGATAGAGAAAACTCCCCCCCTATAACGAAGGCTTTTTTTGCATTGAGCCTTTTAATTTCAGCTATGGTGTCACTGCCCAGCGCATCCTGCCTGGAAAGGATTATAGGTGCATTGTACTTCTTGGCAAGAGGTGTTGCACAGAGAGCATCGGCATAGCCGTAGCCCTGGGCTATAACCACTGTGTCCGCACCATTTTTCCAGCCGTTTTGACTTATCTTGAGTGAAGTTTCTATTCTGTCACTTCCAGAAAGCCTCTCTTTGGTTATGGATACATCAGCACCTGCAGACCTGGATCCATTTTGACCGGAAGCATATACATTCCCTCCAATACCGGATACTGCAATACCTATGACAAATAAGAAAGTTATAATCTTGCTTAAAATCTTTTTCATATTAACCCCCTCAAAAAACTTAATCGTAATTATCAATCAGACAGAAATGAATTATTTACCAGATCCGGCAGGCATATCTATAACATTTGAAAGAGGTTTCATACCTTCAATACTGTCCCAGACAAAGGTCTTTATTTTATATATACCTTCTTCCGGTATTTTGAGCATATTGCTCAAAGTAGATGACCTGCCCGCTTCAACTTTCTGTTCTCCGGATACATAAGTTATGAATTTGCCGGTTTCATCATAAAGTGCAGTTATAAGCGAAACGTTCTGAGAAGAATCTGACACATTCTTTGCCTTTACAGATACTTTCTTATAAGATGCATCAGGATCACTTATTTCAACAGTTTGTCCCACTTTTCTTTCTGCCGCAGCCAGTTTATCTTTCGTACTCTGGGCAATAGATGCCTGTTTTGCACTGCCAAGTGCATCATAGAGAACCTTTGCCGCATTGATTTTTTCTTCATCTTTAGAAGTTATGGCATCGGGAAGTGCCTCTATGGCGTTATTTACAGGTACGGTAGAATTTTCAACATCCCTGCAGTCAAATATGGAATTCCTTCCTTCATAGGCCCTTACAAGAGAATCCAAGCCACGACACATCTGTGTGGGCTCATAGGTGGCACTGTCATAGGTTGACCATTTGTTTAGAGCTGCATCTATCATAGTTTTACCGCATTTAATATATTTTTTATCAAAAATATTTACATTATTGCTGAATTTCCCATCTTCTGTTTTATTCTTCCCATTTCCTTCTGCGGCCATTCCAATAGTCATATATACCTGGGCATTTGTCCATGAATTGTTATAATCATTGCCCATACCACCCCAGAAGGATCCAAGATAAGTTTGAGAATTTGAAAAATGATCAAGCCAATATTCTACAGCTTGTTTTACATCATAATATTTATCTTCCTCTTTTGCATTTGAATCATAATATGCTGCAAGTGGCTGCATCTGCATAGTTCCCATATCAGGAACAGCATTTGATAAAATAGTAGAACCGTCCGCTGCTGTATTACCACGTGCGAGATCAGCTAAAGAATGTATCTTATCTTCTATATCATTTTCATCAACATGTTTTTCATCCTTGGGTACACTGTTTATATAATCCTGTGAAGTCAATGCCAATATAGCATATTGTCTTGCAAATGTCTGACTAGATGCATTTAAGTAATCTTTGTTCGAAATAATATCAATCAAATTAGAACCATCATAAGTTATATCCCTTGGATCATAGCCCACAGCTGTAACTGCTAAAGCTAACTTTTCCCATTCCGTCATCTTTACATCCTGAGCTTTTATACCTTCAGCTTTCATCCTCCTTAGTTCATCTTTTACAGCTATAATCCAATCATCACAATATTTTTCACTTACACCTTTATAACCAGAACGTGCAGAAGAAAACATTTCCCATGTATTATTTTTCAATTCAATACTGCCTTCACCTCCATCAAAACTTGCTTTACTACCGCTCCAATTAAAGGAAGGTACAGATCCAACCCCAATCTTTAATTTACCATAAAGCATGTTTTCTGCTTCTTTTGCCTCTTCAATTTGTCCTTCTTCATCTATTGCAGGTGTTGAATTATCAATCAAATTTCCTACAGCCGATACATTCTTTAACACAAATTTATACCTGCCATTTTCAACAGATTCGGGAGTGATTTTTACTTTACTTGGATCAATATTCAAGGGATTCACAGGAACAACCCCAATAGTAGGTGCATTAAAAACTACATCTTTACTGCCGCTATATGTGGCTTTAACATTATATTGTTTTAGTAAATTTTTATATTCACTAGATTCAGGAACAACTTCTATATCTTCTAACTTCAAGCTTGTCTTGAGGTTGTCTTCTACACTCTTATTTGTATCATAGACTTTGTCTTCTGCCGGTATTTTTACATCTACATCAATTTCAGTCGGTGTTGCAGTATCTGCCAGAGCCACACAAGGCGCAAATATTCCAAATGAAAACAGAAGCACTACTGCAAGGACTACCTTTTTCCACAACTTTTCCATTTCCTCTCCCCCTTATTATTAAGTTCAATTTACAATCTACAATCAACAATTAAAAATGTGAAACAACGCTCTTAATGAATTCCCACCATATTCTATCGTTACTTCAACATTTTTAACTGATCATTATAATAGATTAACCGCTATACACTTTAAAATATTATCTCACAATTTGGAAGTGATTTTTTTAAATCCTGCTGTTTACTTTCGTTTATTGTTATTCCATACAACTTAAGACTTGTTAAATTCGTTAAGCCTTTTAATGAATTTAAATCAGTTATTCCAGAATTTCTTGATAAATCAAGAGACTGTAAATTAGTCAATCCACCCAATGGAGTTATATCGCTTATCTGATTGTATCCCAAATCGAGGTTTGTTAAATTGGTTAAATCTTTCAATATACTTACACCAGTTATTTGATTATGACTTAAATCAAGTGATTTCAAGCCAATTAATTTTTCTAGTGGAGTAATATTACTTATCTCATTACTATATAAGAAAAGGCTCTGTAATTTAGTCAGGTTGCTCAGTGCACTTATGTTCTTTAATTTTTTACCATTTCCTTGTCTTAAATCGAGTAACTGTAGATTAGTTAAATTCTCCAGTACATCTATATTGTCCAGTTGAGTATTACTTAAACTAAGAGACTGTAGGCCCGTCAATCCACTTAATGGAGTTATATCACTTATTGGATTATCATTTAATTCAAGAGACTTCAAACTTTCCAATTCACTTAAACCACTTATATCAACTAACTTGTTACCATTTAAATTAAGATCCGTTAAACTTGTTAAACCCTTTAGTTCATCTGCCTCATCTATTTTTTCTATTTCATTACCACATAAATTGAGAGTCGTAAGAGCACTTAACCCCTCCAATCCACTTATATCAGTTATTTGATTTCCCATTAAATCAAGTAATTTCAAGGCAGATAAATAATCTTTGAGTGGAGTTATATTACTCACTTTATTATTCTGCAAGTTAAGAGACTGTAAATTCTTCAAACCACTTAATGAACTTATATCAGATATTTGATTATAGCTTAAATCCAAGGTTGTTAAATCTTTCAGATTACTCAGTGCACTTATATCACTTATTTTGTCATCAGTTCCCCATTGAAAATTTTTATTTAAAAGTAAAGTTTGCAAATTAGTTAATCCTTCTAGTCCTTCTAAATCATCATTTATGGGATTATTACTTAAATCAAGATACCTTAAATCTTTCAGCTGACTTAATACACTTGTACTCTTCAATTTAGTAGCTCCCAATTTAAGTATCTGCAACTTAGTTAAATCTTCCAGCTCACTTAAATCACTATTAATATTCCATCCATTTCCGCTTAAATCAAGTTCTTTAAGGTTTTTCAAATCTTTTAATCCACTTGTATTGATAAATTGTCCGCTATCAAGACTAAGCGTTTGTAAATTAAGACATTGTAAATTTTTCAAACCACTTAAAAGGCTTAAATCATTTATTGTAGTTCCACTTAGATTAAGAGATTCCAATTGTGGCAATTCATTCAATAAACTTATACTCTTCGTATTTAAATTTCTATTGTCGGCTAAATTAAGAGTTTTAAGTGAAGTCAAATTTTCAATTCCCCCAAGATCCACTATGTTTTTTCCCCTGACATCCAATTCAGTTATTTTATCTACATCACTTTTATGTAAGGTTCCAGTAGGTTTCTTTATATCATCTCTTACAGCTTTTTCTAAATCTGAATCGGTAAAAGTTACTTCGCTGTCATCATCACTACTTCCACCATCTATAACAGATATAGTTTTAACATCGGAAAGAGGTTTCATATCCTCCAGGCCATCCCATACAAAAGCCCTCAATTCATAATTTCCCGTATCCGGAATACCTATAGTTCCAATCAGAGAAATCTGTCCTCCCTGTTCAACATCTTCCTTGTTGCTTGTACACTTTATAAAGTTATTATTATCTTTATCAAACAGCCCCAGCATGAGTGAAACTGGCTGTTCTTCACCAGAATTATTCACAGCCTTTACAATTACTTTAGCATCATCACCCAATTTAAAAGAAGTTTTACCTTCAGGCAGCTCAGTACTTATCTCTATGGGACTGGCACTACTATCGGTGACTATTACAGTACAAGCGGCAGTTTCCTTTCCATCTCCTGCAGCCGCAGTTATTATCGCCGTACCTTTGGACACTGCAGCTACATTCCCATCCTGGTCAACTGTGGCTACTTCGGGTTTATTACTTGTCCATGCCACTTCCTTGTCAGTGGCAGTTTCGGGAGTAACAGTTGCCGTGAGCTTATCGGTACTTCCTTTTTCCAAAGTTGTATTTGTTTTATTAAGATTTATCCCGGTTACAGGTACGTCTTCATCGGTAACTGTAACAGTACAAAATCCACTGTAGGTATCGTCGGAAGTCTTGGCATATATAAATGCAGTACCAGGACTCACCGCTGTAACCTTCCCATTTTCATCAACTGCAGCCACTTCATTATTACTACTTCCCCAATTAACAGTCTTACCATCTGGAATCTGCAAAATAATTGCTTCCTCTCCTCCAGTCTTTAAAGTCAGTTTATCCTGAAGCTTGGCATCCTCGCCATATAGAAATACTACTCCTGAGGTATCCCCCCACTCTGACTCATCTTCAGGCTTAAAGTTTGTCCCCCGAGTATCCACTACAAGATTTATATCTCCACTAAAACAATTTACTCCAAAGCTTGCTACAGAACTAGGAGTTTTTATATACTTCAATGAGGTACAGTCTTTAAATACCTCATCCCAAACATTCAACAATCCATCATCCAAATTAACTTCTTTAATGCCTGTACAACCATTAAATGCATTACTTTTTATATCAGTAACTCCTTTCGGAATAGTTATGGAAGTCAAACCAGTACAATTTTCAAAAATTCCAGTAGGGATAATACCTATGTTATCTGGTAAAGAAATTGACTCCAGCGTGGCACATCCCAGAAAAGCAGAACGTGATGTAGAAAAATAATTATAATAAATCCCAGTGCAACCGCTGAAGTCTAATTTCTTAGGTACTGTCCAGTCAAAATATTTTTTATTAAATCCTTTACTAGTAATAGCTGTATTATTTGATAAATTTATACCGGACACTCCAGTTAAATATTTCATAATTGGCATATCCTCATCTTTAATATCAAGATCTGACAGGTCAATATCTCCTGTAATAGATGCAAGGTCAGATGTAGTTAAATCTCCCGTATAGCCGCTGCCTTTATTGGCCGCTTCTGTCAATTTGGTTTTTAACTTTGCATTATTTATGGCGACAGCTTCTTCTCCACTATCTTCAGTATTCTGCTCACTCACCACAGGTGTATTGGAATTAAGGCTTTCTGCATAGACAGTATTAAGCCTTCCTGTGTCTGCTGCGACAAATGATACGGAACATACTGCAGATATACACAGCAGCATCTCGATTTTCTTCCTCAGCATTTCAATCTCCCCTCCTTAAAATTCAATTTACAACATAAAATCCACAATTAAGATTGCCTATAACAGCAAAAATACCTCACGCTGTGGGAGGTATTTTATAATTATAAAAATAAAAAATGGAGAACTCAGAGAGTTCTCCATTTTTACTTAAATGTAACTGTTTACCCAAAAAATATAAAGGCAAACAGTCTAGCAATCTATGTAATGTCTTCCCCTCCGAAAGAATTGACAAAATACCAGGCAGGCCTTCTGGCTTGGATTCATTTTACTCCCCCGTCTTCCCGGATATATAATCCAGTGACATATTGGGGTTTCATCTTCCATACAGCAACGGTGGGCTGCAGTGGCTACGATTCCACTTTTCCTTTTAACTGTCAAATATAGCAGCACCTGATATAATATATTAAATTTTCATAAATTATTTAATTCTCTAATTTTTAGTATAAAATATAAATTTACCAAAGTCAACATTATTTTCATTTTATTTTAACAATTTATTCTTGATCTTACATAAAACTTATATGACATTGGCTGTATGCTTACTGCATATAGTTAACTATAAAATCACAAATTAATATACAAAATAATATCTCATAAAAAATAGATTGACCCACGAGGATCAATCTATTTTATAGCCAGTTATTTGTTTTAACTACAGACCAGAAACCGCCATATTAGCTCCAGTTGATGCAGGTGATAACCCCTTAATTGCTTCATCAACCTGATCTTGTGTAGCCTGCAGTGTCTGTAATGTTGTTAATGCTGCTTTATAGTTTTCATCATTTTTGTTTTCATAATTAGCCATATCTCTTATAAGATCTGATTTACTTACTCTTTCAAAGAGTGGTGCAACATATACTGAAGTATCCCAGTTGTAGTAACCATCATCAGTAACTTCAGTTGGTAAATATGCTGAATTTGCTATTCCAAGATCTGCACCCATTGCTGCCGAGAACTCCCAACGTATTACAGCATTATCTGGAACATTGGATAAAGCAGTTGCTGCAGTATAATAAGTTCCATTACTACCATAAGTTTGCGAATCATTTACTGTAAATGTCCAACCAGATACTCCGTCACATTCTTTTTCTCTAAGCCAGCCTGTATCAGTTATAATTGGCTGATGTAATATATCATTTTTAAAAATAACACCCTTTGTTACAGTATCAAGCTTATCATAAAATTTAGATGGATAATTAGCTTGAAAATCAGCCTGATTATCTGAATTATCCTGGAATGCTTTTATATACGCATATTGACCCGTAGTTGCATCTATACCAATATTGGGATCAGCCTGTTTCGTTGCATCTAGTATAGTTTTAGAATCATCCAGTGTAACCTTTACCGGTTTTATAAGTGGGGATTCTCCCAAAACATTCTTCTCCACGTCCACGTAAACTGTTTTCTCAGAAGCTGCCGCCGCCTGCGCATTGTTTGTAAAAGAAGGTGCTACAACTACCCCAAGTGCCATTACCAGTACGCTTAGAACAAATGCAAATGCTTTATTTTTCAAAATTTTAAACATCAACTAAGATCTCCTTTCAATTATTTTTCTACCCCTAAACTCCATGTTAAATAGAAAGTGACCTGTTATCATATACCTTATATAACATCACCCCCTTAAAATATAAAAATCACAGTCCTCTTTTCCTGAAAGTGATTTTGAGGCTGTGATTCAAATATAAACTATTAAAAAGGCATGTCCATTTATGCAAAATTATAAATCCTAAGCTTGTCCCCTTATTGCCTTTAGCTCATAATCACTTTTTCATGGAAAGTTATTTATGAAATATCCAGGTTAAGATTTCTGACTTATGGCTTTTTCAAGTATGTCTCCGGTTTATTCAAATTTATCTGAAAATTTTGGAGGTATTACTTTGAAATTTCCCATTTACAGCGGCCCGACCGCCCAGGTTTCTCACCTGGTTTCCCTTTTATAACCCGCTTTGGCAGGTTACCTGAATAAAAAAACACATCTGTTAAAAATAAAAGACCCTCTTTCGAAGGTCCGCACATATCAAAATCAATATATTTTCCACCTGACATTTAAATGAAAACATATCCGATATACGTCTTTCCTTCCAAAAGAACTGAACATATCACCAAACAGGTAGGTATACTGGCTTGGAATCATCTTACTCTCCGACCTTCCCAAAGAACTCTGTCTTCAGTGGCACTCCTGGATTTCATCTTCCCTACAGTAGTGGAGGCTGCAGTGGTTTTTGACCACTTTCCCTATTGATTCTTAAAAAGCCTGTCTGATAAGTTATTATTTTATCAATTTCATAATATATCAACTTATGTTATTTGTCAACATATATTCAATATATTTTATAATATATAATTATATTCAAACATTTACATATTAATCCTTATACCTTTATTCTCTAATGATTCTTATTCAAAAACTGTATTTGCTGATAATTACTTTTTTACATTTTCCATCTTTACCTAATTTTAGATCTGGAATTAAATTAAATACATATACTACATGTAAGAAATTTTTATTGGCAGTAAGCCTATTTATTGTATCCAACTGGTAATTTAATTCAAAATCAAATTAAAAAAACAAGGGCTAACAGCCGCCAAAGCTTTTAACCCTTTATTTATATATTTCAAATCAAAACCATTAAAAATATCTCTCTAGATCCTTAATTTTCTCTAAATCAAATATATCCGTTGCAATAGATTCAATCTTCTCCTTTGAAAGTTTTCTTATCTTTTCTTCATAATTCTCCGGCAGCCCATTAAATTTTTTTCTCAGCTGTTTAATAAGTAGATCTGCCTTCCCCTCTTCTCTGCCTTCTTTCCTGCCTTCCTCTTTTCCCTTTTGTGTATAGTATATTTTCCTTATTTCATCCACAGACATCTTAGATACACCTTCCTGTGATTTCTTGAATTCTTCATATTTATCTTCAAAACAATTCTGGAAAAACAAGCTCTACTATTTCAGCTTCAAAAGCCTCCAATATAGTTTTCCATGCTGCATCAAAATCGTATATCCTTGTCAAAATTTTCACGCCCTTGTCCCTTAGTATTAACCAACTCCTTATTATTTATTTTATCAGAATATCCCGTAATAAGCCATTAAAAATTAAAAAATAAGGGTTAGAAGACCTGGCAGTTTTCAGCTGAAAGCTGTCAGGTCTTCTAACCCTTTACGCAAAAATCAAACTGCTGGAAATATTCCTACGGGTACTACCCCATGTAAGGCAGAATCAATTTCACCATGTTTTCTATTAGATCCAGTTCCTTTTTGGAACATCTCTCAAGGAGTTTGTATAACACATCATCGCCCTCCGCCCTGGTCAGTTTATATTTTTTAATCCTCTCCCTTATTATCATGTCCTTCGTCTGCTCCCTATGTTCTCCATATATCAAATAATCAGTGGTAACGTGAAGGCAATTGGCTATTCTTACCAGAGCCGTAAGGCTCATCTGCCTTTCTCCACGTTCCAATTGTCCTATATAAAGCGTAGAGAGATTTACCATCTCAGCAAATTTTTCTCTTGTTAAATTCAACTCTTCTCTTTTTTCACGGACTCTGCGACCTACTTCCCGTTCGTCAATTGATTCATCGTTCTTCATTTGTCTTCACTCCTGTCTTTAAACCTCTTACTTTAACTTTATACATAACAATCGATTAATTAAATAATCCATATGCTTAAAATTTATATATGCTATCAGCATATATAGCCGGCATTTATCAGCCACTATATATATTATTTTCAAAAATAAGGCTGTAAAGTTTGTTAGATTATACAGGGAACCGATAAGGCTTTTTGTGCAATAAAAATACAAAAAAAACTAATACCCCGGAATTTATTTCCCGGGATATTTTACAAAATCATCTATATCATATTCTGTCCAACAGCAGCCCGTTTTACAATATCATACACCTCTTTAACAGGTATGCCACATTCTCTCGCCCTTTCACGGCATTCCTCGTATTCAGGAGATATATTTGAAACTCTATCGCCATAAAATGCAACCTTTACAGAGAATTCTCCCAATTTTGTACTTATTTTCTTTATTTCATAGGGCAACATGTATTTGTGAAAATTAAACACTTTCACCCCAATGGTGGTGGTCTCTTCAAATATAACCTTCAACACATTGTCCATGTTTTCATCACAGGTATTGACACACAGTATATTGCCAATTCTGTTTTTTTTCATGAAAGCCGTCTGCATATATACATCCGCTGCTCCTGCTGAAAACAATCTCTGAGATATATACTCGTAAAACTGGGGATTCATGTCGTCTATATTGGCCTCTATTTTTACCGCTTTTCCCTCTCTTACCAGGTTGTTTTTTATACCCTGTTCCAGCTGTCCCACGTAAATCCTAAGCAGGTTTGGTATTTCAAGATCCCTGTCTCCTGCTCCGCATCCGCAGCTTTCCACATTCATAGGGGGTATTTCACCAAAATTACTACAGAGAGTTGAAATGACGGCAGCACCTGTAGGGGTGACGAGTTCCTTTTCAACCCCTTTCGAGTATATTTTTATGCCGTGAAGCAGCTGTACCACGGCAGGTGCCGGCAGAGGTATGATACCATGGGCACATTTTGTAAATCCCGTGCCTATATGTATCGGGGAACAGTATATCTTCTCAATTCCCAAAAGATCCAGTCCGGCGGCGGCACCGCATATATCAATTATGGAATCCATCGCACCTACTTCGTGGAAATGCACAGCTTCCACACTGGTGCCGTGCACTTTCGCCTCTGCCTCTGCAAGATTAGTAAATATCTTTATTATATTTTCCTTGACTTTTCCCTTGAAACCGCTTTTTTGCACGATGCTCTTAATGTCATTCAAATTTCTATGAACATGTCCTTCATTTACAACAACCTGAACTTTTGTACCCTTTATTCCATTTTTCAATACATGTCTTGATCTCAAATCAAAAGGAAGGTTGAGTTTCATAAGTTCAGACTTTAAAGTTTCCAATTTCAATCCGGAATCCACAAGTGCCCCTAAAATCATATCCCCACTTATTCCGGCAGTACATTGAAAATAAGCAATCTTCATAATTTTTACCTTCTTTCACACCATAAGGTGCATGCTAAAGCTTATTTATAATACTCGCAAGATAACCTGCACCAAAGCCATTGTCTATATTCACCACACTCACACCGCTGGCACAGCTGTTGAGCATGGAAAGGAGTGCAGTTACCCCTCCGAAATTCGCCCCGTATCCCACACTTGTAGGAACTGCGATAACTGGCTTGTCTACCATTCCTCCTACCACACTTGCAAGGGCTCCTTCCATTCCAGCAATAACCACAACTACTTTCGCCTGTCTTATAATATCCATTTTATTGAACAGCCTATGTATTCCTGCTACTCCCACGTCAAAAACCTTTTCTACCTTATTGTCAAATATTCTGGCAGTTTCAAATGCCTCTTCAGCTACGGGTATATCCGAAGTACCAGCCGTAACTATGGCAATATAGGAATCCGTTTCCTTCTGCTCCTTTTGCCTTATGGTTATGGTCCTTCCGGATTCGTTGTATTTTGCAGAAGGGCAGAGTTCCTTCACTGCCCTGTACATCTCCATGCTGGCCCTGGTTCCCAGTATATTGTTTCCCTTGGTAAGCATAAATTTCACAATTCCCCTCACCTGTTTTACAGTTTTCCCCTCGCAGTATATGACTTCGGGATATCCGACTCTTATTTCCCTGTGGTTATCTATCATGGCATATCCCAAATCCTTGAAAGGCAAATCTTTTAATTTTTCCACGCCTTCATCTACATCTATTTTCTTTTCTCTGATATCTTTCAACAATTTTCTTAAGTCAGCTTCATCCAATTTTTTCACCTCATAGACAAAATATATTAAACTCAAACACTGCCTCGAGTATAATTATATTGGTAGTACCAATAAATTTCAACTGATTATCCGGCGGGGACCGGACTTTTAGCTTTCAAATTCACTTCCGCCTATAAATTCCCTCAAAATAGAATTAGGAGGGACAAATTTTTTATCCACCTCCTTGAAAAAGTGGAGGAAACTTTTAAGTCTCAATGCCTCATAGTACACCGGGCTGGAGCTGTCTATCCTTTCCAGCTGCTCAAGGGCATAATTTTTCAGTACACAGAGCTCATACACCAGTGTTGAATTAAACATCACATCTGCATTTTCCTGAAACACAAATATGTTCTTCTCCTCTCCCCTCTTTACTGAAGGCCACATTTTAAGGGTGTCCTCACCGCTGTATCCCCTGAAAAGATGATCCCTCACCATCCTCCTTATAATCCTCACGTCCGTGGTGGCTATCCTGTTGTGATCATCCAGGTTCAGCTGGGTAAGTGCACTTATATATATTTTGAATTTATACTTTCTCGGTATTTCACGGGTAAGCGCTTCATTTAGGCCGTGTATGCCCTCAACCACAATTATACCGTTAGGGGGCAGTTTTATCTTTTTCCCAACCCATTCGCGGACCCCCTTTTTAAAATTAAACACCGGGATTTCAATTTCCCTGCCTTCCATAAGAGACTCCAGATGCTGGTTGAAAAGTTTCAGATCCAGGGCATACAGTGATTCAAAATCATAATTTCCATTCTCGTCTTTGGGAGTATATTCCCTGTCCACAAAATAATCATCCAGTGAAATGGGAACAGGTTTCATTCCATTTACCCTCAACTGAACCGAGAGCCTCTTTGCAAAAGTAGTCTTCCCGGAAGAAGTAGGGCCTGCAATCAATATGATTTTCACGTCTTTCCTCTCATTTATCATATCTGCTATATTTGCTATCTTCTTTTCATGGAGAGCTTCCGCCACCCTTATGATATCCACCATTTCACCGTCATCCACCTTGTCGTCCAAGGAGCCGACATCTCCTACATCGAGTATATTGCCCCACCGTTCCGTCTCGTAAAATATCCTGCTCAATTTTTTATATTCCATAAATTCGGGAAGTTGGCCGGGATCCGATTCCTCAGGATATCTCAATATGAATCCCGGTTTGTAATACATGATGTCAAATATTTTAAGTGCCCCTGTGGAAAAAGCCATGGGGCCGTAAAAATAGTCATATCTTCCATCCAGCTCGTATAATTTCACCTTATCTGCATCTACATGATTTAAAAGCCTGACTTTATCATCCATATTGTAGCTTTTAAAAAGCTCTATAGCCTTTTCCCTGCTGACGCTTATTTTCCTTATGGGTATATCCAGTTTTATTATTTCCTGCATTCTTTTCTTTATATCTCGTATGTTTTTTTTCAAAAGTGGGGTATTCTTGTGGATTTCCCCAAATATCCCCTTGCTCAGGGAATGTTCTATAGTTACCTTAGCTTCGGGAAATAAATCATAGGCAGCCTTGATAAGTACAAACTGCAGGGTCCTTACATAAGTTTTATTCCCGAGTTTATCACTTATATCCACAACTTCAAAGTTTCCCGATTGTTTGAGCGGATTTGTAAGTTCAAGATATTCCCCGTTTACCTTGGCCAGCACTACAGGTACATCCGGCGTCCTATAATTATCCTTAAATATTTTATATAAAATGGTGTTATATTCTACTCTAATATTTTTACACCCCAATTTAAGGTTTAGCATATTGTCTTCTTTGCTTCTAAAGGTATTGGCATTTTCATACCTCAAGCCAGTAGTAAGTTCATCCATAATTTCATCCCCTTAATTTAAGTGTTACTACTATTATACTTCATGTTTACCAGAAAATGTTCTCATTTTACTCATATTTTTTTATATTAATGCAAGAATATAGGTAAGTGGAAAATTCAAAGTATACAACTCGAAAGGTGGTAGTGGTATTTTATGCTTATAGTACTTTTTAGGACAATTATACTGTATTTGCTAGTTGTAGTATCCATGAGACTCATGGGCAAAAAGCAGATAGGAGAAATGGAGCCCTTTGAACTGGCAGTGGCGATAATGATATCGGAACTTGCATCCCTTCCCATGCAGGATACCAGAATATCTTTAACCCACGGTATAATCCCGATAATAACCCTCCTTACCCTGCAGACCCTACTTGCACTTTTACAGCTCAAGAGTGAAAAAATGAGGCTCGTTTTCAGCGGCAAACCAAGTATACTGATAAACAAGGGTAAACTCGATCTGAAAAAAATGAAAGATGAAAAGTTCAACATAAACAACCTCATGGAGGAACTCAGAATGCAGGGATATTACAATCTATCGGATGTGGAATATGCCATACTTGAGACCAGCGGTCAGCTCTCCGTAATACCAAAGACGGAACTTTCCCCTGCTACCAAACAGGATTTAAAGATAAAACCGCCCCAGGAAAATCTTCCTATAACACTTGTACTGGACGGAAAAATAAATTTTAAGAACATGATTGTGGCAAAAAAAGACGAAACATGGCTAAAACAGATGATGAAAAAAAACAGCGTGCCTTCCATAGATGAAGTACTGGTGGCAATGCTGGACTCAAAAGGAAAGTTCTACTGCCAGTTAAAAGAAAAAAATCAACAGTGAGGTGATCACATGAAAAGTATAATAATATCCTTTACCATATTTGTGCTGATGATCTTCTGCATAATTTTTTCAGTAAATTATTTAAACCACATATGCACAAGATTACAGGATTCAAACCTGCAGGTGGAGAAATCAATCCAATTGAATTCCTGGGATGAAGCTTATAAAAATTCTCAAAATTTCACGACGGAATGGAAAAAATATTCCCCAAAGCTGGCCATCTTTTCAGATCACGACGAAATGGAAGATATAAGCAATGAAATGAGAAAACTCACACAGTATATAAACCATAGGGATTCCGAAGAATCTCTGTCCTCCACAAATGTAATACAGAATTCATTAAAACGGATAATGGAAATGCAGCGGTTAAATATTGAAAATCTATTTTAAGCTGTAATAATTGGATACATCAGGGCAATTATGATATACTATAGACGTATATATACTACTATTTTGGTAGTCTTCGGACAAAATTTTATATTGAAAGGTGGAATATTAAATGGCATTAGTTACTACTAAGGATATGTTTAAAAAAGCATACGAAGGGAAATATGCAATAGGTGCTTTTAATATCAACAATATGGAGATAATTCAAGGTGTTGTAAATGGAGCAAAGGCCAAAAATTCCGCTGTGATACTGCAGTGTTCAGCAGGAGCTTTGAAGTATGCAGGTCCAAAATACCTGAAAGCCATGGTAGACGCTGCTATAGAGGATACTGGAATTGACTTGGCTCTTCACCTGGACCACGGTCCTGATCTTGAAACAGTAAAAGTATGTGTTGAGACAGGCTTTACTTCTGTAATGTTTGACGGCTCACATCTGGATTATGAAGAAAATGTGGAAAAAACCAAACAAATCGCAAAATATGCCCACGAGCACGGTGTGGTAGTGGAGGCAGAGCTGGGTGTGCTGGCAGGAGTTGAAGATGACGTATCTTCAGAAAAGCACACATACACAGATCCGGACCAGGCAGTTGACTTTGTCAACAAGACAGGTGTGGATTCACTGGCCATAGCAATAGGGACTTCCCACGGCGCATATAAATTCCCGCCGAACTTCAAGCCAAAGCTGAGATTCGACATACTGGAAGAAGTCCAAAACAAACTGCCTAATTTCCCTATAGTTCTCCACGGAGCTTCATCAGTAGATCAAAATGCTGTCGCAACCTGCAATAAATATGGAGGTAACTTAAAGGGAGCCAAGGGTATTCCGGTAGACATGCTCAGAAAAGCTTCTTCCATGGCAGTATGCAAAATAAATGTGGATACGGATTTAAGAATAGCCATGACTGCTGCTGCAAGAAAAACTTTCGGTGACGATCCGACGATATTCGACCCTAGAAAATATCTGGGGGCAGGCAGAGATGCAATACAAAAAGTAGTAGAAGATAAGATAGCAAATGTACTTGGCTCAGAAAATTCTTTGAATTAGATAAATATCTATCATGTATTAGGAGATTTCCCTTTAATTTGAGAAAATCTCCTATTTTTTATAGTTATAATCCCTTTAATTTTCACATAATTAATTTTTTGCCGCTGAATTTTATGGTATAATTCAAATAGTGGCAATCTGAACACCAGGAGGTGAGCCCACATAAAAGAATGTGAAACAAGAATAATAAAAATAAATCCCGATGATATACGGTTAAAATTGAAAAATACTTCAGCTTCAAAAGTCAAAATGGAAAATCAAACAAACTACATATATGACTTTGAAGACGGGAGACTTGTAAAAAATCGGGGTTATGCACGGATAAGGGCAGTGGAAGATCTAATACATGATTCCAAACATTTTTATATGACTACAAAAAAACTTTTAAGCCAGGGGAAATATAAGGTAATGGAAGAAAATGAAGCAGAAATATCAGACCTGCAATCTGGTAAAAAAATATTTGTATCTCTTGGATTAAAATTGCTGCAATCAATAAAAAAATATAGGGAAAGCTATAAGTATAAAAACAGTCTAATTGAAATGGACATAAATGATAAATCCTTTTGTCCCTTTGCCTATGTTGAAATAGAAACCGCAGATGACAGAGAACTTGCTGAAATAGTAAATTTACTTGGATATTCCATGAAAGATATTACATCAAAGACCATATATGAGATACTTCAGAGCAGGTGAATATATGTTTGGTTATGTAACTCCTTACAAAATGGAACTTAAAATAAAAGATTATGAAAAATTCAAGGCATATTACTGCGGACTGTGTAAATCCATAAAACACAATATAGGGGATTTCCCCAGAATTTTCTTAAACTATGACATGACTTTCCTGGCAATACTTTTAGACTCTCTGGAAGAAGGCAGACAAAACTACATTAAAAAAAGATGTATCATCCACCCTGTAAAGAAAAAAATCATTTTGAAAGATAATCCTTCTTTAAAATATGCTGCCTTCTGCAGCATATCGCTTGTGTATTTCAAACTTCTGGATGATACAAAAGATGAAAAATCCATAAAAAGCAGGATATTGTCGGTTTATCTCAGAAGATATCTGAATTCCATGCCTGAAAATTTCAAGAAAAATTTTCAAGTTATAAAAAATAAACTTCGGAATCTATACAAGCTGGAAAAGGATTCCGGAAATAAATCCATAGATTTCCTGGCCAATCCCTTTGGAGAGCTTACAGGTTTTATACTGAGCTCATCGCAAGATGGAGATATTAAAAAGAAACTTTATTTTCTCGGGTACAATCTCGGAAAGTGGATATATATAATTGACGCTTTTGACGATTTAAATGAAGATATGCGCCGGGAAAAATTCAATGCCATAGATCACTGTTTCAACAGCAAAAAACTGAGTTTTGATGAATTTTCAAAACAGATAGAAAAAAGAATAGATTTTATTTTAGGCACCTGTGCCGCACAGTGTATGAATGCCTTTAAGGCACTTCCCATAAAGAGAAACGAAGAATTGCTCTATAATATATTACAATATGGACTTTTAGATAAAATGGATAAAGTTTTTAGAAGGGGCGTTTACAAAAATGAAAAATCCATATGAAGTACTTGAAATAAGCGAAAATGCTTCAAAAGAAGAGATAAAAAAAGCTTACAGAAAATTGGCTAAAAAATATCATCCTGATCAATATGACAACAATCCGCTCAGGGATTTGGCCGAAAACAAAATGAGAGAGATAAATGAAGCCTATGATTATCTGATGAAAGGCAACCCAAATCAAGAGCATTATGATACAGGAGAAAATTCTTACAGCAGTGAAAACAGTTCCGGAATGTATCAGTCTGTAGAAAATGACATATACAACGGCAACTTTAAAAATGCGGAATCAAAACTCATGAACGTAGGGACAAGGGATGCAGAGTGGAATTATCTAATGGGAATTCTAAATTTAAGAAGAGGCTGGTACAACGACGCTTATAATAACCTGAGCACTGCCTGCAGGCTTGATCCGAACAATTTTAAATACCAGAGTGCTTTCAATAAATTGTCTGGAATAAACCGTTCTTACAGGCAGCCATATTATGGAGATCAAAGAAAAGATCCCGACATATGCAACATCTGTGCCACACTGTACTGCCTGGACTGTTTCTGCGGCGGTGGAAACTACGGCGGATGCTAAATTAAAACAACAGAGGTGATTTTAAAATGGCAGAAAAAACAAATGCAGCTTCCAATATAGCCAAGGGAGGACTTCTAACTACCGTTGGTGTTATTCTGATCTATATAAGCAGCATAGTTCCCTTAAACAAAGCTTCAATACTGGTTCTGTCCTCACTGCTCATCCCGCTGGCAGTACTGATTACGGATTTCAAAAGCGCATTTACAGTTTATGCCGCCACTTCCCTACTGTCAATGATTATATGCGGATTCAGAATGGCGGTAATATCTTATATAATATTTTTTGGTCTATACGGGCTTGTCAAATATTATGTCGAAAAGCGTCAGAAATTACCTCTTGAAATCATATTGAAGCTGGTTTTCTTCAATATATGCATGGTTTTGCTGCTCTTAATATACAGCTTGTTTTTCCCGGGACTTTTAAAGATAAACTCCCGTTTTTATGTTATAATACTGGGGTTACAGGTAGTATTTTTACTGTACGATTATCTTTTGACACTGTTTATAAATTATATAAATAAATATTTTGTCAGGAAATTAAAATAATTTTTTCACATTATATGCTATTGACATATAAATTTTTGATGATATAATATTTATTGTTGAGTTTCAACAATAGTGCCCATTAGCCAAATGGTAAGGCACCTGTCTCTGGAACAGGCATTTGTTGGTTCGAATCCAGCATGGGCAGCCAAAAGAGAGCTTTCCAAAGAAAGTTCTCTTTTTTCAACAATTTTTCAAATTAATTCTTGACAAATCATTGTCCATTATTATAGAATGTAAGATAAATCAACATAAAGCTTTGAATAAGGAGTAGTAATATTTACATCACTAAAGAGAGCTGTTGTAAGGTGAAAAACAGTGTGAATATAATATGAACTTGCCTTAAGAGCTTATCTGGAAAATCAGATACGGTAAAAAACCGTTATTTTTCAAGGGAAATCAATTTATTGATTTAACTAGAGTGGTACCGCGGAAGCTAAACCTTTCGTCTCTTAAAAGAAGAGACGAAGGGTTTTTTTTATTTCACAACGGATATAGGAATTAATTACAAGATTATAAGCAAAGGAGAAGATTTTTATGTATAATGTAGAAATTGATAAAAAATGGCAAAAAAAATGGGAAGAAACAAACCTGTACAAATTTGACAAAAACGATCTGGACAATAAATTATATGTGATGGAGATGTTTTCCTATCCTTCAGGAAGCAAATTACATGCAGGCCACTGGTTTAACTATGCCCCCGTGGACTCCTGGGCCAGATTGAAAAGGATGCAGGGATACAACGTATTTCAGCCCATGGGATTTGACGCTTTCGGACTTCCTGCTGAAAACTATGCCATAAAAACCGGAATTCACCCAAAAGACTCCACCGAAAAAAATATCAGCACCATGGAAAAGCAGCTTAAATCCATGGGTGCCATGTTCAACTGGGAAAATGAAGTTATCACCTGCCACCCTGACTATTACAGGTGGAATCAGTGGTTGTTCCTGCAGCTTTACAAACATGGGCTGGCTTACAGAAAAAAAGCACCTGCAAACTGGTGTCCCAGCTGTAAAACAGTGCTCGCCAACGAACAGGTAAAGGACGGCTGCTGTGAACGCTGCGGAACGGAAGTCACCAAAAAAGACCTCACACAGTGGTTTTTTAAGATCACAGATTACGCAGAGGAATTGCTGCAGGATCTCGACAAACTGGATTGGCCGTCCAAGACAAAGGCCATGCAAAGACACTGGATAGGCAAGTCCACAGGTACAAATGTAACTTTCAAGGTAGTTGACTCTCCGGTGGAATTCAGTGTATTTACCACAAGGGTAGACACCCTGTTTGGCGTCACTTATGTAGTCATATCCCCCGAAAACGAACTGGTAGACAAAATAACCAGAGATGCCTATAAGGACAGGATTGAAAAATATAAGGAACAGGCAAGAAAACAAACTGACATTGAAAGGCAATCCATAACAAGAGAAAAAACAGGCGTATTTACAGGATCATATGCCATAAACCCCATAAACGGCAGAAAAGTTCCCATATGGGTGGGCGATTATGTACTGAATACCTACGGCACCGGTGCCGTAATGGCAGTCCCGGCCCATGACGAAAGGGATTTTGAATTTGCCAAAAAATACAAACTACCCATTGAAAGAGTCATAGAAGGAGGAAATTCTCTCCCATACGTAGAATATGGAGAGATGGTAAACAGCGGAAATTTCAGCGGATTATCCTCGGAAGAAGGTAAAAAAGCTGTAACCAAAGAGCTTGAAAAAATGGGTCTTGGATCTGCCAGGGTGAACTACAGGTTAAGGGACTGGTTGGTATCAAGGCAGAGATACTGGGGCACCCCCATACCGATAATATACTGCGACAAATGTGGAATTGTACCCGTACCGGAAGATAAACTCCCAGTAAAACTGCCCTATAATGTAGAATTCTCTCCGGATGGAAAATCCCCGCTTTTAAAATCAGAGGAATTTATGAACACAACATGTCCCATATGCGGGAGACCTGCCAGAAGAGAGGCAGATACACTGGACACCTTCGTATGTTCATCCTGGTATTATTTAAGGTATGTGGACAATAAAAACGACAAGCAGGCCTTCGATAAAGAAAAGATAGATAAAATGCTGCCTGTAGATATGTATGTAGGCGGACCGGAACATGCATGCATGCACCTTTTATATGCCAGATTCATTACCAAGGCACTGAGAGATATGGGATTTTTAAATTTTGACGAACCCTTCCTTTCTCTAAGACACCAGGGCATAATACTTGGACCCGACGGCCAGAAAATGAGCAAATCCAAGGGCAACACCATATCCCCGGACAGCTGCATACAAAAATACGGCTCCGATGTATTTAGAATGTACCTCATGTTCGGATTCGACTATGCCGAAGGAGGTGCCTGGAGTGAAGATGGTATTAAATCCATGGACAGATTTGTAGACAGGATAGAGAGAATTGTAAATTCCACAAAGGAAGCCCTTGCAGACGGAAAAAACAGTAAGACTTCCATGGACGGCATGGAAAGAGAATTAAATTATGTACGAAATCATTCAATAAAATCCGTATCGGAGGATACCGGTAAATTTCAATTCAATACGGCCATTGCCAGAATTATGGAGTTTGCAAATGCACTCTCCAAATATCTTCAGGAAGGCAAAAAGAATTTATCCCTGTTAAAGGACAGTGTACTTGATTTCATAAGGATACTGGCTCCTTTTGCACCACATTTCTCTGAAGAACAGTGGCAGAATCTAGGAATGAGTTACTCCATCTTCAATGAAAAATGGCCTGAGTTCAACCCGGATGCACTTGTAAAAAAAGAGGTTGAAATAGCTGTCCAGATAAACGGCAGGATAAGAGCCAAGTTAAACATTCCTACCGATCTAAATGAAAAGGGGATAGAAAAATTATCCCTTTCAAACCAGAATATAAAATCCCTGCTCAAAGGCAAGGATATAAAAAAGGTCATAGTGGTAAAAGGAAGACTCGTAAATATAGTTGCAAAATAGATTTGATAGGAGGACAGCACTGCAAAATCTTCGTGCTGCCCTCTTATTTATTATCCGGGAAATTTAATATTATTTATAAACTTGAAGTGCCTTTTCCGTAGAGTGCAATAGACTGGCCAGTTCAAAAACCTCTCCTTCGTCTGCCAGTTTATTCAATTGTACCTGATATCTCGTAGCCTCAGTTAATTTTCCCATGGAAGACAGCGTCAGTATGTTATTCATTATATCCGATACCAGGCTGGACTTAACTTCAAATAATTTTTGGGCGTCTTTTATTTCATCTTTTATCTCCAGCATCTGCTCATCAAGATGGAAAGCCGCATCTGCCGCACTCTTCAGCTTGAATTTGATGGCATCCGGTATCTCATGTTTATACTTGTAATTCAGGGAATGTTCTGCAGTAGCCCAAAAATTCATGGCCAAAGTCCTTATCTGGAATTCAGCCAGTATCTGTACTTCGCCCTCCGACATATTTACAGGGTATCTGATTACCATATGATAACTTCTGTAGCCGCTTTCCTTTACATTTGTGATATAATCTTTTTCATACATTATCTGCATGTCTTTTCTGTTCCTCACTATGCTGACCACTTTGCCTATATCATCTACAAACTGGCACATTATCCTTATACCTGCTATATCCTCCATTTCATATCCTATTCTATCCAAAGGTATATTAAATTTATTTGCTTTCTCAAGTATACTCGATATCTCCTTCACCCTTCCCGTAACAAACTCTATAGGTGAATACTCATTTTTTCTTCTATATTCTTTTCTTATGCTTTTAAATTTCACTTTTAACTCTTCAACAGCCTGATTATATGGTAGTAAAAATGTCTTCCACTCTCTTATTGCCACATAAATCACCCCTAACAGATATTATAAAATTAATTCATACAGTACAATAATACTATTATATAAAAAATATGGAAAGTTTAAGAACTATGATTTTTACTAAATTTTTGATATAATAAGTAAGAAGATCTAAGCTATATTACAGAATTTATATGATTAATAACAAAGGTGATAGAGTATGTCTAAAGAAACATTTTCAAATAGGACTTCGGGAGATCTCCGGGAAAAAGATAAACAAAAATTGCTGCTGTACAACAGAAATGTGACCTGTCCTGTCTGCGGAAATTCTTTCAATGCCAGGGCCATTAAAAAATCTTCCTACAGGATACTGAAAAGAGATTCCGATTTTTTCATAAGATATTCCATAATAAATCCATACTTTTACGATGTATGGGTATGTGACGACTGCGGTTATGCTGCCATTAAAAATGATTTCCTGCATATAAGCGATTATGACGCGGATACGGTAAAAAACAAAATCACCCCTAAATGGCACAGTAAAAATTATCCGGATATATACGACATTGACCTGGCAATTCAAAGATACAAGCTGTCTCTTTTGAACTACTACGTAATAGATGCCAGGGCCAGTAAGAAAGCTATAAATTTTTTGAAAATCGCATGGATGTACAGGCTTAAGGAAGACAATAAAAATGAAATAAAGTTTTTAAATCAGGCATTGAAAAACTTCAACGCCGCATATTACAATGAAAGTCTGCCGATATGTGGTATGGACAGATTTACCACTATGTATCTCATAGGAGAACTCATGAGGCGTACGGGAAAAGAAGAGGATTCACTGACATGGTTCAGCCAGGTGGTAACTTCCACTACGGCATCCTCAAAAATCAAGAACATGGCCAGAGATCAAAAGAATCTTGTAAAAGATTCTCTCGAAAACAAACCCCATGCCGAAAATCAATATCAGCAGGATGAAGATACATCCAGGAAAAACAAAACTCATGGATTTCTCAGCAAATTTCTCAAGTAGTTTTACTTCACCTGCCGGGCAAAATTACCTCAGGGTCAAAATTTATATAATCTGAAGAAGTCAGCAGATATTCCACACCATTTAAATTTCCAGTTACAGCTTTTAAAGAGGATTCTCCGTGAAGATGTCCATATATGACCTTTTCCACACTGTATTCCTCAAATATGTCCTTAAATCCGGAATCCATAAATTTCTCGCCTATAGGCGGATAATGAATGGCAACTATGAATTTATCGTATCCGGCTCTCGCCGCACAGTCCAGTGAATTTCTCATCCGCAGGAGCTCTCTTTTATATATCTTTTCATCATGTGAGGAGAAGTTTTCACTTCCGGGACAGTTCCACCCCCTGGTCCCACAAAGTGCATAATTTCCATAGGAGAAAAAATTATTCTGTATAAAGTTCATATCATCATACAGGCTGTTCAATTTTGTGATGCTATTCCACCAATAATCATGGTTCCCTTTCACCAATATTTTTTCTCCGGGAAGATTGTGAACCCAGTCAAGATCCAAAAATCCATTTTTCATATTCATGGACCAGGATATGTCGCCTGCTATGATCACCGTATCCCCACAAGTTATTTTTTTCTTCCAGTTCGATTCTATTTTTTTGTAATGTCCAATCCAATTGTCCCCAAATACATCCATGGGTTTATTTCCGGTCATATCCAGGTGTAAATCCGATATTGCAAATAAAGCCAAGCCATCACCTTCTACCTACATTTTTATCTACATCTATTACATAAGCTATAACTTTTGCTACTGCATCATACAGGGCAACAGGTATATAATCTCCCACATCCACGTTGACCAAAAGATCCGCCAGTTCTTTATCATATACTACAGGTACATTGCTTTCCTTCGCCCTGTCCAATATATTATCCGCTATCTGTCCTATTCCTGCGGCAGTAACCATGGGTGATTCATAGCTCTGTTCATATCTTAAAGCCGCCGCTTTCTTTTTTTCTTTCATTATCTCTTCCTCTACCTTTCCTCGCCACAGCCGGACACTTTTACACTCTGGTATTGATTATGCCTATTTCATTATCTTCAAAGAATTCCCTGCAGGTCGATATATTCATCTCTTCAACCCTCTCATGAAATTTGACATCTACATTATAACCTACATCTGATAAGCTATCCAGTATTTTTTTTTGTTCCCTGCTGAGCAAATCCAGCCATTTCTTATTACACCTGATATCCACATTCATGCTGCGGTTGTACACGCTCAGATAAGCATCTACCATTCCCAGATTCTCAGTACTTATGGAAGCTGCTATCTTGACATTGGTAGAATCTATTTTCTTTCCTCTTTTCCTGTCATCCCTGATCATGAGTCTGCATTTATAATCTTTCTGATTCAAGTTTATTGGAAGATCCATATAGTAATAGGAATTTGAAATAGTATTGAATATTTTAAAATCATTCATATTATTATTTAATATATGATTTATATTTTCGGCAGTATCTTTTTCCCCGCTGTTTTTCTGTTCCAGAATTCCCTTTATAATTTCCTTCATGTCATTGGTTCTCAAATTTATCTGATCTTTTATCTGTCCTGCAATCTGAGCTATATCCTCCTGTGTCAGTATAATGCCTTTATATGATATATGGGGCATAATTTTATTTTTTACAAAAGAAGTTAAAATATTATTTCCACTGTCTCCCGCAGTAATATCCTCCGGCTTACTTCCATCAGGGATACCTAAAGATTTTTGAGCATCATCGATAGTTTTCAAAATGTCAGTTTTACCACTTTCACTGCTTTTTCCGCCCTGCTGAATTTCCTGCTGTTCACCTTTCAGACCATAGGAAATATTTTTATAAATATCACGAACCTGTACAGTTGGCTGGCTCTCAGGAACATTTTCAGGAGAACTGTCTGCAAGTTGCACAGCCGGCTGATTTTTGACTATATCATTTTCAGAAGAACCGCCCTGGGGTTGAACATTTTGCTGGACAATATGCTTTGGTAAAAGTTGTCCCATAGTTTTAATCTCCCTGTATATAGTTCCATAATTTTTAAATACATTGTTGAAGCTCTTTATATTATCTCCATTTAACTCTATATTATTTTCTAAAAAAGTAAATAGATCACTGCTGTCTATATTTTTCAACTGATTAAAAAATTTCTTCAAAGTAGTATTTACAAATTTGCCTTCCTCGCTGTCAGGTGATATATTCTTACCGGCCAGATATTCCTGAATAAAGGCATCCTGTTCCTCCGGGTTCTGTTTTATCTTGTCCATGAATTCCAATGTACTTTTTATATTGGAAATATTGTCTTTCGTAAGTGGAATTTCATGTTTAACCATTTCATCTACAAGATCATAGTCCGCATCAGTGAGATCAAAATTATTTTCCTTGATAAACAGGTTAATGGGATCTTCACTTTCACTGCCGTTTTCACCTTCCGATTTTACAATCCTCAATTTTAATTTTCCATTTTCAAATCCTTCTACTTCCAGCCTTATCAGTTGATTTTCCATTATATTTTGAAAATTTTCCAATTCCCCTGAAAACTGCCATCCGTCCAGAAGCTTTAAAAATATCTCTCCTGTGGATCTATTTAACTGTACAACCCTGGCAGAAAATTTTTCCCCAACCTGAAAAGAAATTTTTGCAGATATTTTTTTATTATTTACATTATAGGTGCTGTTTATATTCCAAATTCCCGACAAATTCACCACCCCGCTCGACATCATATATTATTATACATTATATATTTTATCGTGTGAAATCTTCATTTCATAAATTAAATGAAAATTCAACTAAATATAAAAAAATCCGGGAACATCCCGGATTTCTCATCATGAATTGATTTTATTTCCCGCCAATTTCCTATTTTTTGCCTGCTCCTGCTTCAATATCGGCGAAACACTCTTATAAAGTGCGAGAGTAAGAGCTGTAAGAACCACCCCTTTTAACAGGTTAAAAGGCACAATGGCAAATAATATCAATGTATTCAAATCAGTTATACTTCCATTCACCTTGCCTGCCACTGCCACAACTGCACTTATGGGGAAATTAAGTACTTTTTCATAGAGCGGAAGCAATATGAAATAATTCAACAGTGCAGCCGCTGCCGACATTGTGATGGTTCCAGCTCCCAGGCTCAGTATTGCCGACTTTTTGGTCTTTTTCCTGCTGTATATATATCCTGCAGTAAAAACCAGAACCGAACCTACTGCAAAATTGGCAACTTCACCTATAAAAGCAGTTTTTCCATCAAATATTCCATGAAGTATGTTCTTTAAAAATTCCACGGCGACTCCGGCTCCCGGTCCCAGTGCAAAAGTTCCCATCAAAGCGGGCAAATCACTTATATCAATTTTTAAAAACGATGGGAATATGGGAAGAGCAAATTCTACAAACATAAGTAAAAACCCTATTACTCCCAACAATGATACTTTTACCAACTTGTTTAATTTTTTGCCTTTCATAAATTAACCCTCCCAAAACATTAAGTATAATCTTCCAGGTGAGCAAACATAATAAAATAAAAAAACCTGATAAACAAATTATCAGGGACAACAAACATTATATTCTCACTTCTTTCATCCAGACTTTACTGTCGGCCTCGGACTTTCACCGAATCATACCCTTTAAGGGCTCGCGGGCTTTACCGCCGGTGGGGAATCACACCCCGCCCTGAAGATTACTTTTTTCAATTATTAAATTATCAAGTTTATTATAATACTTTTGTCCTTATATTTCAATATAATTTTTAAGGCAGTACCGTTGAAAATACAGAAGTTTGATATATAATTAAGTTGTAAAATGCAAAAGATATTAAAATTAGGCGGTGATATTTATGAAACCTGTACACATGTTTGTAACAAGCTGGTGCCCCTACTGCAAGCAGGCACTATCGTGGATGAAGGAAATTCAAGACAAAGTCCCCGAATATAAAAAAGTAAATGTTGAAATAATCGATGAGGAAAAGCACCCCGAAATAGCTAAAAAATACGACTATTATTACGTACCTACATATTTCGTGGGCAGCACTAAAATTCATGAAGGTGTTCCGTCACCGGAGATTATAGAGAAAGTTTTTGAAAAATCACTTCATTAAAAAATTACTATAAAAACAGGTGCTTCAAGATTACTCAAAATAATCTCGAAGCACCTCCACATTCCATTTATAGGTTCCGGATACCGTTTGATTTCATGCTGAGAGAAATTCTCTTCCTCTTTTCATCTACATCAAGTACGGTTACCTGTACAACATCCCCGACTCTGACTACATCAAGAGGATGCTTTACAAATTTGTCCGAAAGCTGACTTATATGCACCAGACCATCCTGATGTACACCAATATCTACAAAAGCACCAAAATCGGCCACATTCCTGACTGTACCCGTAAGTACCATCCCGGGTTTAATCTGGCTTAAATCCATAATTCCCTTTTTGAGTACAGGTTTTGGAAGTTCTTCCCTGGGATCCCTTCCCGGCTTTTTTATCTCCTTTACAATATCATTCAATGTGGGTATCCCTACGCCGAGTTTTTTAGAAAGAGCCTCAATGCCAATCCTTTCCACCCTGTCATCTATATGGGAGACATCTCTGTTTTTAAGATCATCTACAGTGTATCCCAGGAGATTTAAAAGCCCTTTTGCCGCATCATAGGATTCAGGATGAACCGAAGTGTTGTCAAGAGGCTCAGAACTTTCCATCACTTTGAGAAAGCCAGCACACTGCTCAAAGGCCTTATTTCCAAGTCCCTTCACTTTTAGAAGTTCTCTCCTGTTTTTAAATTTCCCATTATCCTCCCTGTAGGCCACAATATTAGCTGCTGTAGCCGAATTTATCCCGGATATATAGGATAAAAGGGAAGGTGTCGCTGTATTCAAGTCAACTCCCACACTATTTACACAATCTTCCACTACACCTTTCAGTGACTCATCCAGTTTTTTAGCGGTAATATCATGCTGGTACTGTCCCACTCCTATGGATTTAGGATCTATCTTTACAAGTTCTGCAAGAGGATCCTGCAGCCTCCTTCCTATGGATATGGCCCCTCTTAACGACACATTTACATCCGGATATTCCTTTGCAGCAAGTTCGGAAGCCGAATAAACGGAAGCCCCTGCTTCAGACACTATCACATAATAAAGATCCCTATCCTTCTCTTCCTTCACTTCCCTTATAAGCCTTTCTATTACTTTTTCCGACTCTCTGCTGGCCGTTCCGTTACCAAGGGATATTACACCAACATCATATTTATAAACCAGTTTCTTCAACTTTTCTATAGAACCGTCTACATCATTTTGAGGTGCAGTGGCATAGACTATGGCTGTATCCATTAGTTTCCCCGTATCATCCAATACTGCAATCTTACATCCATTTCTGAAACCCGGATCATAGCCAAGTACATTTTTACCCTTTATAGGCGGCTGCATCAAAAGTGACTTTAAATTGGCCTTGAATATCCTTATCGCACCTTCTTCACCTTTATCCGTAAGTTCAGATCTTATTTCCCTCTCAATAGAAGGGTAAATAAGCCTTTTCAGGGAATCTTTTATACTCTTTTCTATATAGACATCCGTTATGGCATTACCCTTCAGGCACTGTTTTTCCAAATAATTTATTACATTATCCAAGTCACAGGTTATTTTCACCGAAAGTACTTTTTCCCTTTCACCCCGGTTTATGGCAAGTATTCTATGTGCAGGAATGGATTTAACCGCTTCACTGTAATCATAATACATCTCATAGGGAGTAGGTTCTTCACTCTTTCCTCTGGTTTCAACTACACCGTTATTTTGGGCAAATTTTCTTATCCACTTTCTGTAAACAGCATTGTCTGAAATAATCTCACTTATTATATCCACGGCTCCATCCAGAGCCTCATCCGCCGACTGCACTTTTTTCTCCTTGTTTATAAACCGCCCGGCATACTCTTTTATATTCTCCCTGAAATTTTCATCTAAAATTACCCTGGAAAGTGCTTCAAGCCCCTTTCCCTTTGCAATGACAGCTCTGGTCCTTTTTTTAGGCTTATAGGGTCTGTATATGTCCTCTACTTCCATGAGAGTATCAGCATTTTCTATGGATTTTTTCAAACCACCCGTAAGTTTGTTCTGCTGCCCTATTATCCTTATTACATCTTCTTTTCTGCTTCCAAGATTTCTGAGATACACAAGTCTTTCTTCAAGTTTTCTTAAAATTACATCGCTCATGCTTCCAGTTAGTTCTTTTCTGTACCTGGCTATGAAGGGCACCGTATTTCCAGAATCCAAAAGTTCAATTACATTAACTATGTATTTTTTATTTACACCCAGCTCTGATACCAGGGTGTCTACTATATTATCCATATTCTCCTCCTCACATATTTTATCTGAAATATAGTTATATACATTTTAACAAATTAATATATTTATAAAGACATCAATTAAAAAAAGGTTCTATGTAATGAAAAATTTTATACTGCATCTGTCAATTGCCTTTCTGTGCGTTGTCTGTTCTTTGAGTTTTCAATACTGCTGTTTCATAACCCCCCTTGATCCAGCGGAAGTAAAACACAATATATCCTACCTGTCCTCTGATTTATTCAAGGGAAGGCTTCCCGGCACTCTGGAAAATTATCAGGTGGTAAATATTATAAAAAATTATTTTAAAAAGCAGCATCTAAAGCCTTACAATGGAAATTATCTTGAAAGCTTTAAAGTGCTTTATCCAAAAAGAATAGAAGGTAGTCCATATTTAAAAGTACTGGATAAAAACAGCTTCACAATAAAGCAATATAAATATGGAATAGATTATAAAGAGGATATGTTAAATTTCAGGGGCAATAAAATATCTTTCAAAAAATCCAATATACTGCTTGAAAAGGGAAATAGCTTTCAAATACACAAAGATAATAAATACTTTATATTTTACAATCCAGAAGATGACGATCTAAATTTCAGAAGTTCCTTTATGGCAAATTCCGGACAATCCATGTTTATAATGATAAAAAAGCAGACCGCCCATGAAATTAAAAAATACATCGACATGGGATATGAAATAAGCTGTTTTATACCCTTTGAAAATAATCAAACTTCTATTTACAACATAATAGGTTACATAAAAGGAAAGGACTCAAATTTGCCCCCTCTGGTTCTATGCGCTCATTTTGACCATCTTGGCACCGATTTG
The DNA here is from genome assembly GCF_041224415.1 of Clostridium lapidicellarium. Taxonomy (NCBI): domain Bacteria; kingdom Bacillati; phylum Bacillota; class Clostridia; order Eubacteriales; family Clostridiaceae; genus Clostridium; species Clostridium lapidicellarium. The sequence continues at coordinate 189,314 of NZ_JBGFFE010000002.1, forward strand.
TCCGGGAAAATATACAGCGGAGCTCTGGACAATGCCTCCGGCACATCATTTTTACTGGGGCTTGTAAAATATATAAATTCCCTCGGGAAACCAGACAGGAATATAATAATAGCATCTTTTAATGCAGAAGAATTTGGCTGTCTTGGATCAAAGGCATTTCTACAAAAATATTCAGAAGAACTCAAAGGGGGTAAAGTGATGAATTTCGACATGATAGGCAGTAATAAAAAAATACCTCTTACCATAATGGGCAGCAAATGTGATACAAAAAATACCGGTTTTATAAGGGAAATAGCCAATCTATGCCTCAGGAACAAAGTGGAATTTAAATACGTATTTGAAAATTCCAGTGATCATGAATATTTCAGGGCTTATGCCATAGATGCCGTTACCCTGTCGGACGAAGACATGTCAAAAATCCACAGGCCGGAGGATAAACCGTCATATATAGGCAGTCAATCCATAGAACGGTGTTTTAAAGTAACTTCCGATGAAATAGTAAAATATGCTTTTCAAAATAATTTCTTTGTCCTGTACTGTGGAAGGCTATTTCTATTGTCAGCCGTTGGTATAATTCTAATATTAAAATATACCGAGAAAAGATCCCGTATGACCTCTTCCAAATCTGGCAAAAATCACTATAGCAGCAGCAGCTAAAAATATGATCAAACCGCAGCTGAAAAAGCCAAATTCTCCACCGAATTTTTCCATTATCATGCCCGAAAAAGCACTTCCAAGGGGGGTGCTTCCTATATTTAAAAGGGAATATATGCTCATGACTCTTCCTCTGTATTCATCGTCAGTATTAAATTGCAATGTAGTATTGGCTTTATTCAAAAAAGTAAGGTTAAAAAATCCTATGGATATAAAAACTAAGCTCACCGATACAAAATCCTTTGTAAACAAAGTTATCATCTGTAAAATTGCAATTATAAATGAATTTACAATAAGATGGTATTTGCTTCTGAGTCTTCCACCATGTCCAGCCATAAATATAGCTCCTATAAGGGATCCCAAACCTATAAGACTTAAAAGCAAACTGTAAACTCTGGAATTGCCATTCATGACTTCCCTAGCAAAAACAGGCACTATAACATTGCTGTTAAATGCAAAAGTACACACTATGGCCAGTACAAACATAGTAGAAATCAATATCCTATTATTTATAGTATACAATATACCGTCTTTGAGATCCTTAAATAAACCAGATCCCTTCTTTTCAATCACCGGATTTCCCCTGGCCCTTATCTTGATTATCCCATATATTACAGGTATGAAACTAAAGGCATTCACGAGAAAACACTGAAACACTCCAAAACTGTCCATAAGCATCCCAGCCACTGCCGGGCCAACTATACGGGACATGTTAAACACAGTGGAATTTAAGGATATGGCATTCGGCAAATCACTTTTACCTACAAGCTCAATAAAAAATGACTGCCTGGTCGGCATATCAAAGCTTGTTATAGTTCCATTTACTGCAGCCAGTACTGCAAGTGTCCAGTATTTACTCTCTCCCGTATATACAACAAAACTCAGTGCGAAAGCCTGCAGCATATAGGACACCTGAGTTATAAGAAGAATTTTTTTCTTAGGGTACCTTTCCACTATTACACCGCTTAAAAGAGTTATTAGAAGAACCGGGGCATATTGAAACACACCTATGAGTCCAAGTAAAAAAGGAGAATCAGTTATTTTATACACATACCAGCTTAAAGCTGTATTTTGAATCATGGTACCCATGAGCGACAGAATCTGGCCGGACAAAAAATATCTGAAATCTCTGTGATTAAGTGAAATAAAAGTACCTTTAAATTTCATTCCAGTGTCCAACTTCTATCAATCCCTCCCTTTAAAATTAATATACTGCCTGATAATTAAAATCAGGCAGTACATTAAAAATCATATATTCATTTCATTTGAAGCTTTAAATATCCCTTTATAAAATCATCTATATTGCCATCCATTACAGAAGATATATTACCGCTTTCAACGCCTGTCCTGTGATCTTTTACCAAGCTGTAAGGATGAAATACATAGGACCTTATCTGACTTCCCCAGCCCATATCCTTAAGCTCTCCCGTCAGATCCTCTATTTTGTCTTTATGTGCCCTCTCCTTAAGTTCCACCAATTTCGATTTCAACATCTTCAGTGCCTGTTCCCTGTTAAAGTGCTGGCTTCTTTCATTTTGACACTGTACAACTATCCCGGTAGGTATATGTGTTATCCTCACAGCCGATTCAGTTTTATTTACATACTGTCCCCCTGCTCCTCCTGCCCTGAAAGTATCTACTTTAAGATCCTCGGGTCTAATATCTATATTTTGACTTTCCGTGAGTTCAGGAAGGACTTCCACCGATGTAAAGGAAGTTTGCCTTTTCCCGTTTGCATTGAATGGGGATATTCTTACCAAACGGTGAATTCCCTTTTCAGATTTCAGGTATCCATACGCAAATTCTCCCACAATCTTCAGGGAAACACTTTTTATTCCCACGTCATCCGCCTGAAGCATATCAAGGGTTTCAATCCTATAACCTTTTTTTTCTGCCCATCTCGTATACATTCTAAGCAGCATTTCCGTCCAGTCCTGGGCATCTTTTCCCCCGACTCCTACATGTAGGTTCAATATTGCATTATTTCTGTCATATTCACCATTCAAGAGAATTTCAGTTTTGAATTTTTCTACACAGGACTCTATGTTTCCTATCTCATTTGAAATATCCTTGGCCGAAATACTTTCATCTTCCGACGCAATTTCAAGTAGGACTTTTGCATCCTCTATTCTCTGCAAAAGATTTTTGTATTCATTGAGTTTATCCTCAAGATTTTTTTCCTCGCTGGATATTTCCCGGGCTCTCTTTACATCATTCCAAAAGCCAGTCTCCTGCATTTTTATCTGAAGTTCCTCTATTCTGTTTTCAGAACCCTCTATGTCAAAGTGAATCCCTCATTTGCAGTATATTTTGTTTTAAATCATTCAATTTACTCATATTCTCTTCTAACTGAAATACCATTTAATCACTCTCCAATATTGCATATAATATTAATCAAGCAGTTCTTCCACAGCAATTTTTATATTTTTTACCGCTTCCGCAGGGGCAGGGATCATTTCTCCCCACAGTCTTCTTCTTCCTTATAGGCTTCTTTTTCACTGAATTGCCTTCCTGCTGGTTAGTGGTTACATTCCTGGCTACTCTTTCCCTCTCAGGTGCTCTTTCTATCTGTACATGAAGCAGATATTTTATGGTGTCAAACTTGATGTTGTAAATCATCTCATCAAACATTTTGCTGCCCTCAAACTGGTATGCCTGGGCAGGCTCCTGCTGCCTATAAGCTTTAAGCCCAATGGCTCTTTTTAGATGTTCCATGTCATCTATATGATCCATCCATCTTGTATCAACAACTCTCAGCAAAATAACTCTCTCAATTTCCCTCATCTGCTCCGGGGTAAATTCTTGTTCTTTTTTCTCATAAATCTTCATACCTATATCTGTAAATTTATCTTTGATCTCATCATTAGAAAGATCTATGACATCTTCCTTCTTGACAGAACCCTTAGGTACATAGATCTCTTCCATGTATTCAATCAGCTTAGCTATTTCATCCTCAAATTCCTCTTCTACGCCGGATATATGGGAATCCACGATGGAAGACACAAGGCTCTTCATCATTCTCAGTATGTCATCTTTCAGATCTTCTCCTTCAAGAACCTGGGATCTCTGCTTATATATTATCTCCCTCTGTTTATTTATGACATCGTCATATTGAAGAAGCGTCTTCCTTATATCAAAATTATTTCCCTCCACTTTTTTCTGTGCACTTTCTATGGCATTTGTAACCATTTTGCTTTCTATGGCCTCATCATCTTTAAGCCCCAATTTTTCAACTACATTCTTAAGTTTATCCGAGCCAAATATTCTCATGAGGTCATCTTCCAAAGATACATAAAATCTTGAAGCTCCAGGATCACCCTGACGGCCTGAACGACCTCTCAGCTGGTTATCAATTCGTCTGGATTCATGCCTTTCAGTACCTATCACCTTGAGTCCTCCAAGGGCTACTACACCCTTACCAAGTTTTATATCGGTACCACGGCCTGCCATATTAGTAGCTATAGTGACAGTCCCCTTTTCGCCTGCATGGGAAATTATCTCAGCTTCCTTTTCATGAAACTTTGCATTCAAAACCTGGTGCGAAACTCCTTTCTTTTTAAGCATATCCGAAAGAAGTTCGGATTTTTCTATACTTACAGTGCCCACCAGTACCGGCTGGCCTTTTTTGTAAGTTTCATATATTTCATCAGCTATAGCACTGAATTTGGCCTTTGCCGTCTTATAAACAACATCAGGCAGATCCTCCCTTATAACAGGTTCATGGGTGGGTACTACTATTACATCCAATTCATATATCTCTCTGAATTCATTTTCCTCTGTCTGGGCGGTACCTGTCATACCTGACAATTTATTAAACATTCTGAAATAATTCTGATAGGTAACAGTGGCAAGGGTCTTCGATTCTCTTTCCACCTTAACTCCCTCTTTGGCTTCTATGGCCTGATGAAGTCCGTCGCTGTACCTTCTCCCTTTCATCATTCTTCCTGTAAATTCATCTACTATTAATACTTCCCCATTTTTCACCATATAATCCTTATCCCGTTTCATTATATAGTTGGCTTTCAATGATTGAACTACATAATGCTGTATTTCCATGTTTTCAGGATCTGCATAATTGTCAAGATGAAAAAATTTTTCCGCTTTCTTCACACCCGTATCAGTAAGTATTACTGCATTTGCCTTTTCATCTACATTATAATCTTCTTCTTGCAGGGATTTTGCAAAACTGTCTGCAACATTATAGAATTCAGTTGACTTTTCCCCTTCCCCTGAAATAATAAGGGGGGTTCTGGCCTCATCGATTAAAATTGAGTCCACTTCGTCGACTATAGCAAAATTCAGCCCTCTTTGAACTCTTTCTTCTTTATATATGACCATATTATCTCTCAAATAGTCAAATCCAAATTCACTGTTTGTTCCATAAGTTATATCACAGTTATAAGCTTCCTGACGCTGTTTTTCATCCATATCATGTAAAATAACACCCACTGTAAGGCCCAATGCCTCATATATCGGTGCCATTGAATCTCTATCTCTTTTCGCCAGATAATCATTTACTGTCACTATATGCACTCCCTTGCCGGTAAGTGCATTCAAATAAGCCGGTGCAGTAGCAACTAGGGTTTTACCTTCACCGGTTTTCATCTCAGCTATTCTTCCCTGATGGAGTACTATGCCACCTATAAGCTGTTCTCTATACTGTTTCAATCCTACTTTTCGGTATCCTGCTTCCCTGACAACTGCAAAAGCTTCAGGTAATATTGAATTCAGGGACTCGCCCTTGGAAATTCTCTCTTTAAATTCATCTGTCTTAGCCTTGAGTTCCTCATCGCTGAATTGCTGCATCTTAGAATCCATACCATCTATCTTATCCACTATAGGGATAATTCTTTTTACTTCTCGTTCGCTGTATGACTTAAATAATTTACGAAAAAGTTTCATTTTTTTCATCCTCACCACATTAAATTTTATAAAATTACATGCTCAATAAATTATATCATCTAACTATTAGCTATTCAACTTATTGTCATAATAGTTTACTTTAACTTAATAATATAAGCTGTATTTTACTATTAAATAAGAGGAAGCTTTTGCTTCCTCTTCACTGCTAGACTAAAATTCAGGTTCTATCAAGCCATAATTCCCGTCCCGTCTTTTATAAACTACATTTACTTCTCCATTTTCAGCATCCCTGTATACAAAGAAGTTGTGACCCAAAAGCTCCATTTCAAGTACTGCCTCTTCCGATGACATAGGCTTCATTGCAAATTTCTTGGTCCTGACTATTTTATGTTCTTCCTCATCTTCCCCTTTATCATCTGGTATAAATTGAAACCTCAGAGATTCAGAATTATTTCTTTTCAAAAGTTTTGTCTTCTGTTTTCGTATTTGTTTTTCCAATTTGTCTAACACCAAATCTATTGAAGCATACATATCTCCACTTTCCACTTCTCCCCTCAATATAACTCCATTAAAGGGAATGGTCACTTCAATTTTCTGTCTATTTTTTTGTACACTCAATGTAGCATGGGCCTCTACATCAGGGTTGAAATACTTATCAAGCCTAGATAATTTTTTCACCACGGCATTTTTCAATGCGTCAGTTATCACAATATTTTTTCCAGTTACAGTTATTTTCATATTTCCAGCCCCTTTCCTACTTTATTCAAATAGATAAAATATGTTAATATTATTGTAATACTAGTAAATATAAATTACAATAGCTGCCTTTTTAAACATTTTCATTTAAGGCTGGATTTACTGCAGATTTTGAGATATAAATTCAATTAATAACTGTTTTCAACATAAAAAACCTGCACCTTTCAAAAAGTGCAGGTTTTCATCAAATTTACTTCAAGCTCTGTTCATAAGCTTCAATCATTTTCTTAACCATGTTTCCACCTACTGAGCCTGCTTCTCTAGCTGTCAAATCTCCATTATATCCATTTTTTAGGTTTACTCCAACCTCTTTTGCCGATTCCATCTTAAATTGGTTTAAAGCTTCTTTAGCCTGTGGAATTACTGGTTTGTTACTATATGCCATAATACACACTCCTTTTTGTAGTAAATTTTACTGCTTACAATTACAGTTTGTACATTACTACGAAAATTATTCGAGGTAATTGACGGCTTTTCTTTAAAAAATATCCATTCTATCAACTAAATTAGCTCATTATGATCATTTTGGAATTAATGTAACTCTCTCATTCATAATCAGGGTCAAGATAGAATTTATTGTATTTATTGATTTTGCAGCAAATACATCAAGTCCTCCCAGAAAAGCAAAAATTCCAAGTGAAATATTGAATAGATTTGACATCTTAATATTTTGCTGCATGATTTCATATGCACTTTGGGACAGCATTATAAGATCCTCCAGCCTATTTACATCATCGTCAAAAATTATATAATCCGAATTAAGTTTAATTTCATTGCTGGAATAATCCAGAAAGCTCACGCTTACATCTGCAGCCCTCATAGACAAGATGTCGTTTACCCCGTCTCCAACCATCATAACAGGCCCCTTTGACTTCTGCTCCAGTAAAATTTGAAGTTTTTCCCCGCTGTTGCAGCCGCCATAGACATCTTTTATTCCCAATTTATCAGCAACATACCTGCCTTTTTCCAAGCTATCACCTGTAACTATAGATATATTCCCTATACCGTTCGCTTTGAGCCTGCCGATTAAACTGCAGGCACCTTTTCTTATGTTTTCTTCCATTACAATCATACCCACTGCACGGCCATCAACACTTATAAATATGAAACTGTACAAGTTTTCTCTATAGTTCAGGTGTCTTTCAAATATATTATCCAGGGCAACATTATTTTCCCTTAAAAAATCCCCATCTCCAATCAATACCTTATGTCCATCGTAATTTATACCAATTCCCTTTGAAGGCACCAGGATCATGTTCTCCAGTTCTTTTTTCGCATCACTGAAGTTCGTCTTCCGCTCTGGTTTACAAGAATCATCCGAAATTTTTTTACAGTTTATGCTTTCACAGGCAGCACATATTTTCAACAGATCTTCATTGCCATAATTATCATCAAAGGATTCAACATGGGCAATATTCATGTCCCTATAGGTAAGAGTTCCTGTCTTGTCAAAAATTATGCCGTCGAGGTTTACTATTTTTTCAAATGTATTGGGATTTTTAACATATATATTATACTTGCTCAACAGATGTATATAATTTTTCACTGCCGTACTAAAAGCCAGCTCCGAAGATGCAGGGCACATAACCAATACTATGGATAGTGCATTCAACACATCACCTGTAAATATATAATTCAATGTCGACAGTATCACTGCAGCAGGCAGCATTCTTTCTTCATGTTTCACAATTTTTTCTCTCAAGTGCATTTTATCAATGGAAATATCCTCCTTCTCAAGAGGTTCAGGCAATCTCAATACATGAATTCTCAATTCCCCGGACATTACAATAATTCCCTCATGTATCTCACTGCCCTTTTCCACTAATGAAGCCAAGGGCTGACCAGTATAATAAAGATTGTTCACTACAGCCTTCCCTTCAAGAACTCTTCCATATACAGGAACAACTTCACCTTCATGAACCAGTACGGTGTCCCCTACTTCCAGGGACTTGATTGAAGTCAGCATTTCATTATTATCGCCTGTAACAATCCATGCTGTATTAGGAGGTTTAACTATGCTCTTTTTTAACAGGCACTGGCATTTTAAATCTGCAGACGCTTTTATATAATCGGTAAAATCAATCAGTAAAATCAAAAACAGGCCCTCTGTACTTTCCCTAGAAATAGTCAGTATAAGGCTGATTAATTTCAGAAATACATCCGGGTGGGGATATAAACGCCTTGTAAACCTGTTATAAGCGTTTCTAAGCAGAGAATAGCCGCCTATTACTGCTACGAGAGATGCGGCTTCCACCATGGCAAGGCTGCCGCTTAAAAAAAATTTTCCAAACACAAGCTGTTTAATCTTAAAAAATAAATAGACAAAGATAGATCTCATAAAATTATTTTTGACAAATTCCCTTTTCCGTTTCGTACTATAATATGAATCATAATTTTTAAAAATTTCGCTGTCATAATCTATTTCAGAAGTCAATACCTGCTCAATACTGCTTTTAATTAATTTTGGATTAGTTTTAGCCTCGTCATACAAGATCAAAATAGTTCCGAGGTTATGGTTTACCCTGCTGTATTCCACTCCATACAGGCCTTCTGCATACATGTCTATATATTTTGCCAGTTTTCTGTCAAAATATGTTCTATTACATTTAAATCTCACCCTTCCAGGTAAAACACTTAACTCCCTCAATTCAAAATTCAGCCTCCTCAACGGAATAAATAAGAATTATACCTAAACTTTAAAGTCAGAGTCAAAAACAAGGTATTTAAGATATAGTAAATTCCAGAATACAGAGGTGTCAGACAATTCAATGTTACAAGCAACATCCCAAATATGTTCAATGCAACTGCCGTATTTTCAGTTTGAATACTTACTTCTCTGTGAAAATATGCTAATTTTATCATCGAAGGTATCTTATCCACATCAGAGTACTGCAAATTAAAACCTGCTTTTACAGTATCCATTTCACCATTTCTATATAAATATATAACGGAATCGACATGCGGATACTTCAGATTGCCTTCAAACAATTTGTCTGCAGCTATTAAAATCGTACTGCCGCTTTCAGATTTACCAGCTATCATGCGGACTTCATCTTCGTATGAATTATTTTTATCGAGAATCCCCAGCTCCAGAAGATATGCAATATAATTTACAATACTATTTCTACTGTCCCCAATTATGAATATATTGTTGATACCCAGCATGCGCATCTTGTTTACGGCCAATTCCATATCTTTACTAACTAGATTACGTAATTTCCCCAGCATCACTAATTTCTGTACAGCGTATTTATCCAAGTTCAGATCATACGTATTATAATTTTTAAGTTCACTTTTAAAAACTTCTTCTTCTATAAGCAGTGCATTTATACTGCAAAGTTGATTCAAAGAAGTATTATCTTTAACATATATTTCATACCTGCTTAATTTGGCAGATATATAATAGCAGGACAATCCGGCCAGGGCAAATAAAATCCCCGGATACCCCAGTATGAATATCGAGATGACATTGGCAGCATCACCTGTAAACAGAAATACAGCAGCGGATATAACTATTGAAGCCTTCAGTATTTTAAAAGAAATGCCATATTCACCTTTATATAATCTCTTTGAATATCTTTTTCTGAACAGAGATAATGGATTAACCGCATCAATAAAAATTTTCAATAAAGATGGATTATATTCATTTTTGAAAGCGGTTGATTCGATCAATCGCTTCTTATTAAAACCTCTTCTTACTATAATTGCTATTTTGTTCTCATCAATTTTTGCATCATCATAGTATATGAGAACGTTTCCAGTATTTTTATTCACATTAAAAGATGATATACTGCCGTATCCAGCCAATTCACTCCATATTCCAAATGCCTTTTCATCATTTCTCAACAGCCCTTTTACATTAATCCTGACTCTTCCGGGAAGCGACGAAACAATCCTATCCTTCATCCATTGAAGCCTTGTGCTTTCTTTTACGCTGGTATTGTGCCTCCGCCACTATATCCTCAAATCCCTCTTTTGCCCCGCAGGCCAGTTCGGTAGTCTTATCTGCAACTGCCAGTACCGATCCCACAACACCAATTGTCATCTTTCTCAAAGGAGCACACAGAGTTTTCCTTACTGAGAAATTTCCCATATTTTCACTAAAATTTCTATCGTTTTTGTCAATATCGTCAAGCTTAGACAATATATTTTCTACATTTTTATTCACCTGCTGAAATTTATCATTCATACTTTTAATGTTGTTTTTTAAATCGGATCTGTCATCCTGCAATTTTTTCATCTGTGTGTTTACCTGACTGTATTTTTGTTCAAGAGCATCTAATTTTTTTTGTAATTCCTCAAGACGAATTCCATTACCATTATCCATTTCACAATCAACCTCCCTTTAAAATTATAATCAAGCTTATTATTCACAGTTTTTCTTTAATAATACATAATTTATAATAATTTTTTGTGATGCAAACTCTAATCAACTGATATCTTATATTCAATTTTATATTCATTAGCAGTCCCTTTATTTGCCTATGCATCAATTTCTGATGCTCTTTTCTTTGATTTGCCAGGTTATTTCGGTCCAATATCTTTTCACCCGAAATATTCCATTTAAGCAGTTTTCCAACTGCACTGCTCCCGCATGTTTCACTTAAAATATAAGACGTACTGAAATCTATGACATACTCACAAATAGAGGTTATTACCTGGGTAACACCAGCATTGTTTACTGTTTCTTCTATAATTTCACTATAACAATTTTCCACTAATTTTGCAGATGCGGAGTTTAAACACGGATATTTCCCATCTCCGCCAATCTTAATGCTAATCTTATACAGTATGCTCTCTACACATTCCTTGATTTTGCAATCCGATAATATCTTGTCCATGAAATTCTCTTTTCCATGCAATATCAAATTGTCAGACAGCATAATAGAATGGACAACTTTCTGCTCCATATACGGGGAAAAAAACATGTCCAATTCTTTTTCAACTAGCAAAATGCAGCACATTTCAAGTTCGTTTACATGCTCTGAAGAATAAAAATGTAAATCTGGCATAATAACCTCCCTGTTATTTTTAATAACATATTTTCAATACAAATAGCCCATTGATCTTGACAGCCTTAGAAAGCTTGTACATAAAATCTAATTTTCAGTTTTGAAAATCTGAATGAATTTTTGCAGTTCACCTGTCATATCATTGATATTATGAATCTTGCCGCATATATCTCCCATAGTCGTCAGCTGTTCTTCCATAGTGGCATTAACCTCCTCAGTAGTTGCCGAGCCCTCCTCAATTATACTGGATGTACTTTCCACACAGTCCTCAACTTCGTCTTCATTGTCTTTCATCTTGTTCATTTCTCCATTCAATACTTGGATGTCCTTCGCCAATTCATCAGAATTGTCTATTATGGATTCAAATATCTTTACGGTTGTTTCCAATTTATCATTAGAATTTTTAGCAATCTGTGTTGTATGAATAAATTCTTCTCCAATTTTATTTACAGAAGTACTTATTTCAGTTACTATCTTCTGTATTCCTTTAGCAGAATTTGAAGATTGTTCCGCAAGTTTGCCCACTTCATCAGCTACCACGGCAAAACCTTTACCCACCTCTCCGGCCCTTGATGCTTCTATGGCTGCATTCAATGCCAGCAGATTGGTCTGTTCGGCGATGGACTCTATCGAGGTTGTAATAGTCTCTATGGACTGAGATTTATCTGCTAATTTTTTCATATGCACCGCAGCATTTTGTATTGACTCGTAATTTTTACTGAATTCTTCCTTCAATTGATTTACAGATGTTATCCCAAGCCGGTTCTCATCCTCCGTGTGTTTGGCATATTCAGTGATCTTATCAGTACCTTTATCAATATTGTCCAAACTCTTTTTAAGTGTGGAGAATCTATCCGTTATTTTGGACATATAGCCAGTTTGTTCAACTGTACCTTTGGCAATCTCATCCACAGCTCTGCCCACATTCCTGCCTGCCAAAATCAGTTCATCCATCTGGCTGCTTGTACCTTCATTATAGCTTTGAACATTTTTAATCATTCTCTTTACCTTGTCAATAAGCGTGAGCTGTTTGGATATTACATCATTGAAATTTTTTGATATCTCTCCCAATTTATCCTGTCGCTTCAAAAATTTCTCTTTAACCCCGACAGTGAGATCACCTGTAGAGACAGAATCCATAGCTTTATTGAGATTATACAGCGGCCTGGTGACAAATTCTGAAATCAACAGGGCAGCTAATATACTGATGATAAACATAAATATAACTATTATCAGAAAAATATTATTCTGTGTCCTTACATCTGAAAAAGCAGCATCATATGGAACTGTCGTCACTATCCCCCAGTTGAGATCCGCCATGGGCGAATAAATTGCCAGCAGTTTTCTGTCATCGAAATCATAAATACCCTGACCACTCTTACCTGCAGCAGCATTTTTCACCGGTAAAAAATTTTTATACATGGATGTTTTATTGAAATTTTCCCAATCTTTGTGGGCAACTACCAATCCATTATTATCCACTATAAAAGTATTGTCATCTTTATTCTTCTGTACGTCGCCTATAATTTTATTCAATGCATTTACATCAATAGTTGCAGTAATACAACCTACAAAATTTATTCCCACTTTTATAGGAACACTGTAGTAAAATTCCAGAGGCTTGCCATTGATCTTGGATATTTTTACATTTGAATACCGAACTTTACCGGAAACTGCACTGTGAAAATATTCCTCTCCCGAAATGTTTTTGTAAACCCCCGACGTATTATAGATAATCTGCCCTTTTGCATCAGCAATGGATATACCATCAATGGCTTTATTGGATCTTGCCCCTTGAATCAGAATACTCTGGAAAGTATCATGGTTCATTGATTTAATATTGGGGTTGTCGGCCATTGACTGCATTTGACTCTTGATGCTGTCAAGATTGAACTTTATATCGTCATTTATTCTACTTATTAATTGTTCATTTGACAGATATATATTTTTCTTGATTAGATTTGAAGAATTGATGCTTATGTATATTCCGCTGCTTACAAGAGGCACGATAACAAGAAGTGTGAGAATAAAAACCAACATTGCCTTAAAATCTTTTTTTATGTTGAATGAGCTGAAGCTCAACAGCTGTTTTATATTTTTCATAATTATATCTCCTGTCATATTTAATTTTTCCAATTTTCATGATTTCAATCTAATCACCTTAATTAAATTTATTGTATTCTTCCTCTGTTTCAGGTATTTTTAATCCTCCGGAAGTTATTTTTACTTTGAGCCCATTGACTTCATTCAAAATATTTTTAGGAACGAGCCTGTTGGTAGTAGGTGCTATATCAACCCCACCTTCAGCCAAACCATATTGTATTGTAGCTCCTCCATTCCACTTGCCTTTTTTTAAATCCCTTGCCACATCATACACTACATTGTCAACTCTTTTCATAGCAGAAGTCAGGACATTTTTGGGTGCCAAAAAGCTCTGATCCGAATCCACTCCTATACAATATTTGCCCATTTCTTTGGCACATTCTATCAATCCATTACCCGTGGCCCCTGCAGCATGGAATATTATATCTGCTCCACCACCGTACATCCTGGCAGCAATTTCTTTGCCTTTGGCCGCATTATCAAATGAACCCGCATACTCGCTCACGACCCTGCAGTCGGGGTTTGCATATCTGACTCCTGCCATATATCCATATTGAAATTTATGCATCAATTCACTTTCAACACCTCCTATAAATCCCACGGTATTCGTCTTTGTCATCTTTCCCGCTATATAACCTACAAGAAATGAACTTTCATTTTCTCTAAATGTCACTCCTACTACATTAGATGGAGTGGCATTGCCATAGCTATTGTCTATTATCGCATATTTTTGTCCCGGATGTTTTTTAGCTTCAGATTCAACAGCATCCGCCATTATGAACCCAACACCCCAGATAAGATCTCTCTTACTTCCCGTACTTGAAACAGACTCCAGATTTTTAACATAATCATTTTCATTTTTCGTCTCCAGGTAACTCGGTTTCACCCCCAGATCCTTCTGGGCTTTTTTAAGACCTTCCCATGCAGATTGATTAAATGATTTGTCGTTAATACCTCCCACATCCGTTACAACACCTATACTAAGAGGAGTCTGACTGATTTTATTTTCAGAATCCAAATATCCACGGGTGTTATTACAACCTGTAAAAGCAATAGAAATACACAAAATCAGTAAAAATGCACTGCAGATGGTTCGTTTCATATTATTCATCTCCTGTAAAATTTTATAAATCGATATTATATGAAACCTCTCAAATTACAAAAATAATATCACAGGAATATTAATAATACATTACACCTTTGTTAAATCCAGATATAAAGCCGGCTTACCGGCAATATTCAAAATGAAGATCAGAGAATAATTTATAATCCTGCTGGGAAATATAATTTAAGTAACTTAAAGCAAATAGGTGAGATCAATAGCTTGTAACGGGGAAAGGTGATGTAACAGAGTGTTTTATTCAAATAATAAGATCAAAAATTCCATCGACGATTATAATTTCCTATACAAAAGAATGCGGATACCGGTTAAATCCATTTATAGAAACCAGCCGGCAGTAAACCCAATAATCAAATACATAATGTCCATAAAAGGTGTAAAATCAGCCAAAGCCAATATCATAACCGGTAAGGTACTGATTTTATTCGATGAAGATATAGTATCCGATATATATATTGAAAGACAAATCAACATTTACATGAAAAAAAGCAAAATCAGTCATGATTCCAATATAATTAAAATAAATAACATAAATGAGGAAACATCACTGCCAATAAGTTTTGAAAATATTAAACCTCCGCTTCATAACAGCATGCAAGTGCCATGGCACACAATGGACAAAAATGAAATTAAAACTGTATTTAACACGGATCTCAAATATGGTCTAACCGGCAAAATGGCATCAAAAAAAATAAAGGAACTGGGATTAAATGTGCTGTCAAAGAAAAAGAGGACTTCACTAATTTCCAAAATTCTGAAAAGTCTAAACGATTTCTCGGTAAAATTGCTCCTTGGAGTCAGTGCATTTTCATTTATTCTGGGGCAGATTCCGGATGCCATAGCCATACTCAGTATAGCCTTCGTTGAAACCATACTTGGAACTATCCAGCAGCACAAAGCGGAAAAATCCATATACTCTCTAAAAAATATACTGGTACACAGGGCCACAGTACTCAGAAATAAACGCAAAGTCTGCATAGATGCCAAATATCTGGTTCCCGGAGACATAATTCTAGTACAATCAGGAGATAAAGTTCCTGCCGACGCCAGGATAATTGAATGTAACGATTTAAAAACCACAGAAGCATCGTTAACCGGCGAATCGACTCCAGTAATTAAATCCACTGATCTCTGCAGTAAATATACTGAACTTGGCAGCAGATGCAACATGCTATTTACGGGAACTAACATTATCTGCGGTACAGGTAAGGCAATTGTAGTAGCTACAGCAATGAATACTGAAATAGGGAAAATTGCCGCAATGCTTCAAAATATAAAACCTCAGGCAACTCCCCTTCAGACAAAAATGCAAAATTTCACTACCAAATTGACCAAGATATGCCTGGCCTCCTGTGCACTTATCGGATTCGGAGCCCTGCTTGCCGGTAAAAGTCTAACCCAGGTCCTTACCATGTCAGTAAGTTTTTCCATAGGAGCTCTGCCTGAAAGCCTTCCTGCCATAGTCACTGTTGCCATGGCATTAGGCGTACAAAGAATGAGCAAGGAAAATGTTATTGTAAGAAAGTTAAATTCTCTGGAAACATTGGGTTCAACCAATATAATCTGCTGTGACAAGACCGGAACCCTCACCATGAATGAAATGACAGTCAGGAAGATCTATACGGATAAATGTCTCTATAATATAACCGGCTCAGGTTACAGCCCGGAAGGAAATATCAGTCTAATTGAAGGAAAACCTTCAAAAGAATCCAGCCTTGAAAGGTTATTGGCCGTGGGAGTAATCTGCAGCAATGCAACTTTAGTAAAACGCGGCGATAAATGGATGGCCGAGGGTGATCCGACAGAAGGTGCACTAATAACAGCAGCCCATAAACTCAACTTAGATGAAAATATGCTGAGAAATCTTAATCCGCGGATAAAAGAAATTCCATTTGACAGCACCAGAAGGTTCATGACTGTGATAACAGAAGGGTCAAAAGGTAAAATTGCCTTCTGCAAAGGTGCACTCGACCGTGTCATCCAAAAATGCAAAACCGTCTATGAAGATGGAGCCGAAAGGCTCTTGACATCGACAGATAAAAAAAGACTCATGTCAATAGGTGATAAAATGGGTGAAAAAGCCCTTAGAATTTTAGGATTTGCATACAAAAAGATCAATCACAAAAGTGCAGAGAACATCGACGACAATTTTGTATTTCTAGGAATAACTGGAATGGAAGATCCTCCAAAAGAAGGTGTCAAAGACTGTATAAAGAAATGTCACAGGGCAGGTATAAAAGTCGTCATGATTACAGGCGACTATAAAAATACGGCAGCTGCCATAGGAAGGGAACTGGGCCTATTGACCGACGGGTTGGTCATGTCAGGGAATGAACTGGATGACATAAGCAAAGAGGAATTGAGCCGCAAAATCCGGAAGGTACAGATTTTTGCAAGAACTTCGCCTGAACAAAAACACAGAATCGTAAAAGCCTTCAAAAGGTTCGGATATGTAGTTGCCATGGCTGGTGATGGAGTCAATGACGCCTCTGCTATTAAAGAGGCGAACATAGGTATAGCCATGGGAAATAACGGAAGTGATATAGCTAAAGATGCTGCAGCCATAACTCTCGTTGATGATGATTTTTGCACAATAGTAAAAGCTATCGAAGAGGGAAGAACTGTCAATAATAATATAAAAAATTCAATGAAATACCTGCTGGCGGGAAACCTCGGTGAAATAATCGCTATCGCCGCTGCTTCTGCTGTAGGAGGGGTCGCCCCACTTATTTCCATGCAGATACTGTGGACAAATTTGATTTCAGAAAGCATCCTGGGTTCTGCTTTAACTACAGAACCATCTGGTGAGGATGTGATGAAATCAGCACCTTTAAGAAGAGATGAACCTCTGATCAGCAAAAAATTAGGACTGCAGATTGCAAGAAGAGGTATTGGAATAGGTTTAACCACTTTTGCGATATTTGAAGGATCACTGCTGTTGGGAGCAAGCTTGAGCAAAGCTCGAACCCTAGCTTTTTCCAATTTAATTTGCTCCCAGCTTTTGAATCTATATGATTGTAGAAGAAATAAAACTACACTGCCAAATAAATATATAAATATTGGCACTGCATCCTCCATGGCCATGTTATTGGGCATAATATATCTGCCTTTCATAAATCCATACTTTGGTACACAGGCATTGACACTGCTGGATTGGGCTGCCATAACAGGCATGTGCATGATAGGCAGAATATAACAAATTCCCGGGTTAAAGCTCATCCTGACAGGGATTTGCCTTACCCGGGAACAATTATGTATTTTTAGGCAGTCGTAGGAGTTTTATCATCCTCCAATTTCAATGAACCTCTTGCCGGAGTCTTAAACTTTGGTATTTCAAATATTATGGCCAGTATTGACGCAGCCCCTACAAGATACGGATACCACAGATATTTCATTATCAAAAATGGTGAAACTGCTGCAAGACTGGAAGCAACTAAAAGTTGGGCGCCATAGGGTATACATCCCTGTATAAAGCATGAAAAGGTATCTAAAAGGCTGGCAGTTTTCCTTCTGTCCACACCATAGCTTTCAGACAAATCCTTGGCCAGTGAACCGACTATAATTATGGAAACAGTGTTATTAGCAGTACACAAATCGACTAAACTCACCAATATGCCGATTCCGAATTCGGCACCTTTTTTGGAATGAACTCTCTTCTGTATTACATTTAGTAAAAAATCTATACCTCCATTAACTTTTATCAATTCACCCATGCCGCCTATAAGGATGGATATTATTGATATGTCCTCCATACCTGCAATACCTTTTGCACAGAGTTTAAATACTGTAAATATATCAAAAGATCCATAAATAAGGCCTATTGCAGCTGCCAATACGGTGCCCCCAATCAGCACCAATACCACATTGAAGCCCGTCAAAGCCACCACCAGCACAGCTATATAGGGCAGTATCCTGATAAGCTGATAGTTATAAGGTCCTGTATGTTTAACCTGCATGCCTGAAGTTAAAAATGCATATATAATCAATGCTATAATGGCTGCGGGAAATACTATTTTTATATTGGCCTTAAATTTATCCACCATCTCACAATCCTGAGTCTTTGTAGCAGCTACAGTAGAATTTGATATCATAGATAGTCCATCGCCAAACATAGCTCCGCTGACAACAGCAGCTACCAAAAACGCAATAGGCAGACCTGTCTTTTTAGCAACCCCGATTGCAATAGGTGTCAATGTCACTATGGTACCAACGGAAGTTCCAAGTGACATAGATAAAAAAGAACCGATTATAAATATGCCAGCCACCATGAAGCCAGGCGGGAAAACAGCTAGTCCCAAATTTACGGTAGAATCCACAGCTCCCATGGCTTTACTCACTTCTGCAAAAGCTCCTGCCAATATAAAAATTAAACACATAAGTATTATACTGGAATCTCCCGCACCTTTACAAAATCTTTCAACTTTTAAATCTATGGGTATTTTCTTATTTTGAAGTATAGCTACGGTAGATGCAATTATCAAAGCTACAACTACAGGCATTTTATAAAAATCTTTCATTACAATTGAAACCCCAAGAAATAACACCATAAATACAACTAATGGCAGTAAAGCCATGGCATTACCTTTTTTCTTATCCATTACTTCAAATACCTCCTTTAACGTTTTCATAGTAAATTTCAGAATATCTAATCCAATTAAGTCGTAGCATTTATTATGCCAAAAAAATAAAAAAGCAATAACATGAATTAAAAAGTTATGTAAATATTTCAGACCACTTTTCTCATGCATGTGTAAAAATACATTTACACATGTAAAAAATCTTTTACAATTATTGCATGATTTTATTTTTCCATAGATAAATTATAACTTTAAAATCTGCAATTTAAGCCAATATAAAAACTTTTAATATAATCCATATTATTCTATAATGATTTTAAATAAAGATAATAAAATAAAGCCTACTGAGAAATCTCAGTAGGCCAGATTATTCTAATTAAAGAATTGTAATATTTTCTGCTTCTGTTCCTTTTCTACCTTCTCCTATGTCATAGGAAACCTTTTGTCCTTCCTCAAGTGTCTTATAACCATCTGAATTTATTTGAGAATAGTGAGCAAAAGTATCTTTTCCATCTTCTCCTGTAATAAATCCATATCCTTTATTTCCATTAAACCATTTAACTGTACCCTTCATTATAATAAGTACCTCCTAAAAATTTTATTTCTTAAACTCACTGTAATAACCTATCAAATAGAATTTCGATATTAACGTACATATTATAATTATAAGTACCTATTGAAATATATTTTCATTTAAATTAATTACGATTCATTTAAGTTACAGATTTAGTATAACATATATTATACTACAAAGCAAATTGTTAACCATCCCTAAATTATTTTCCTTAAATTACCAGAATAATAAATTGATTTTTGCACATTCTATTTATATAAAGATATCAATGTGCTCAAAATATTAAGATTTATATGAATTGAAATGTTTATTCCCGGTACATTGGTATTTACTTTACACTGGAGATGATGAATCTCCAGTGGTTTAAATTGGTACCCCATATTAAATTTCTATATTTTTTCCAGGGATTTAAATTTAAGCCCTGGATTTTTTATATCCTATTTAACTATTGTAATTTATATGTAAAATTATATTGGGTAAAATATCACCTTAAGTAAATACTAAAGGATAAAATTTACTGTGCCTGTGCTAAATAGACACATTATTTTACATGAAAAGTATTAAATTAATAAAAATACCATAAATGAGTATATTTTTTGCTTTAACTATAATATAATGATAAGGTATGTAGGTGAGAAATTACAGAGAAATTGTAAATTCACAAAATCATGTTATACGAGAAAGAACTTATATACAAACAAGTAACTTCTTCCAAAAGTTACTTGTTATTTTCTTTTTCAGGTTTGTCTATATTAACTTTGACATCTAAATTCAATACTCCGGTAATTGAAAGCACTACAAATACACAAAAAGAAAAAGTCCATTCATATTTAGCTTTAATACTAAAATAGAAGTATTGTACCTGCTGCTACAGGAACCATTACCATTGCAAACTTCAGGATAGGTTCCGGAAGCCGTTTTGTAAATTTTGCTCCTATGTAGGAACCTATCATGGTTCCTGCAACTACCTCAAGTAAAAGCTTTATGTTGAGGTACCCAAGGCGATAGTACCCAGCTCCTCCTGCAAGGGCTATAGGTATTATTATAAGCATTGTTGTACCGGCAGATTTCCTCACAGACATACCCATTATAAACAAGAGTCCTATCTGTATGAAGGAAGCCGAACCTATTCCGAATATGCCGGATATTGCACCACATATAAAACCTATTCCAGCACAGTAGACCCAAAATTTAGTACCTTCTGGAATATTGTCGTAATTCATGCTTTCCCCCCGCCTCGAAACAATAGCCATTCTAAGCCATAATATGAGTGCTGATAGATAAAGCATGCCAGAAGTCATCCATTTCAGATCATCAGGCGATATAAAAATAGAGCAGTTGGAACTTATCCAGGCACCAGCTGCTCCAAATATACCTGTTGTAATTCCCACTTTTAATAGTATATTATTTTCTCTGTAATGGCTTACAGTGCCCGATATCGAAGAGAATATCATTGCGGCAAGAGCTGTACCAAGAGCTGTGTGTATGGGAAATCCAAATATTACGGTAAGTATGGATATTATAAATCCTGAACCACCTGCCCCTACGAATCCAAGCACCATGCCCACTAAGAACATGGTAAATATAATTTGTATAACCAAAATCAAGACACCCTTCTTACAAGTTGTAAACTTCAATAATATTATTTTACCACTTACAACCAACTTATTGAATAATAAAGAAAGCACAGCAACATATAAAATGCTGCTGTGCCGTACTATCAGTACAATTGTCAGGCTAGCTGACCTGGCCTTTGACCCCACACTCGCCTGCTGGAATTTTCACTACCCGGACTTAACCTCTCATTACTAACCCTCTCGCATATCTAACGGCAGGACTTACTTCTAAGCCGCACCATGCTCATCAAATATTTTATTTAATTTACGTGGATCGTTTTGCCTGCGGCTGGCATCGACTTTCAGCCACAAACCTAGCCTGACTATTAAAATTATACTCTACTTTTTGCGCCAGTCAATATGTCAACTTTTTTTGCTCCACTTTTCAAAAGTTCAAGACTGCAATAAAAAACAGTGGCACCAGTTGTTATAACATCATCCACCAATAAAACACTTTTGTCATTGATGAAATGGTTATCAAACACCTTAAAGCTTCCCTCAATGTTATTCCACCGTTCCTTCTCATTCAATCCTATTTGATCCTTGGTATCTTTGATTTTAGTCAGGCAACTCACAACAGGTTTTCTAAAATATTTTCCGAGGGTTTTTGCTAAATATTCACTTTGATTATACCCTCTTTTTTTAAATGACTTTTTCGTCATAGGAACATAGGTCAATACATCAAAGGATATATCGTTGCTATGTATGGTGTCTTTCATATAGGAGGCTATGACATTTCCCGATCTAAAAGAGCTTTTGTATTTCAATTTTATTATAAGCTCCATCATGGATCCCGAATAGTATGAGCTGCTGTAGCATTTAAATTGGTGACAACCTTTTCCAATTTTGAAACTGTCTTTACAGATTTTTATATTATTTTTACATGATTTACATATATATCTATCATTATACAAATCACTTTTACAGAGAATACATTTTTCATCTCCACAATATATCAGTTCCAATATGCAATCCCATAAAAAGCTTAAATTTTCAACAAATCCATGTCCCATGCTTCTCTATTAAAGTTGCTGGTTATATCCTTGGCCTTCCGCATATCTTCCGTCTTCAAATTGGCCACCATTATAACCTCTCCCTTTGAATTTTCTCCACCTCTCTTTACGTTCCCACACAGATAGACAAATTTTTTATAATCAAAACTCGTATTGTCTGCAAAATACACCATCACATTTGAATTTTTTCCACAGGATATAACTTCATCAAAACTATCTGTTATCAGTATTGAATTCTTCATTGGATAAAATTCCTCTCTATTAATAGAACAAACAATATTTTTACATAAATTTCTGCAATAATTGTATATATACGAATAAACATTTGTTATCTTCAATTTATCTGGAACGTATATTACAACTCCTGTATTTTTACTCAATGACCATTTTAAATAGTCATATACCACGAACGGAATGTCTCTATTCATGTCAAATCTGGTAAGTACAGTTCTAGGCTCCACTATAGGCCCCCCCTCCGCAAGAGGGAAAAACAATTCCTCACCATTCCCGGATATATTTTCTATGGAATATACAATTGCTTTACCATGTCCGCACATAAGCCTGTGGATCAAGTCAATTACCTCATATTTACCATGCAATGGGAAGCTATTTATATCATCATATATTATCAATTGAAATTTTTCCCTTAATTTAAGTGCATTGCAGAAGTTACATACTTTAAATAGACAGTTTGCATTATTTTTTCCATCTTTTACATAGGTATAGCCCTTAAAATCCGTATATTTTTTTATATTGTTTATTATGTCAACGTTGCTGGGTTCTTCTTCTGTAACATAGAGCACATCTTTATTTTGCCTTGTATATGCATTGATAATGTCCATAAAGATCCTTGTAGAATTATATGGAGGAGAAATAACATTTAAGATTTGTCCACCGGAGTTATTCCACTTTATTATTTCACCTGCCGTATCCTTTATTTTATTGGTAAAGTTCATCTCATTCCAAGGTAACATTTGTTTCACTCTCCATTATATCCATTATTCGATGTTTTAATAGGGAATATCTTTCAAAACTTCTATTATTATTTATCATAAATTTTAAAGCATTCAGATCTCCTACCAGTACAACCATCTGCTTCGCCCTGGTTACAGCAGTATACAAGAGGTTTCTGTTCATAAGCAAAGGCGAACCCATGAACATTGGAAGAATAATTACTGGGAATTCACTGCCTTGACTTTTATGTATAGTTATTGCATAGGACAATTCCAATTCATCCAGATGCATGCTGTCATATATGACTTTTTTATCCTCATCAAAAATAACAGTCAATGTATTTTTATCATTGTCTATATCCTCAACATATCCAAAATCGCCATTGAAAATTCCCATACCTTCCTCTGAATTTTGTTCTGAAATTCCAGTCCATTTTAAAGAATAATCATTTTTTATCTGCATTACCTTGTCACCTGTTCTAAATACAGCGGCTCCATTCCTTTTTTCCTTCTTTTCAGAAGATCCCGGGTTTAGCACCTTCTGTAATTTTACATTTAGATTTGACACACCTAAAATACCTTTTCTCATGGGAGACAATATTTGAATATTATGCATTTTATTCCAGTCTTTATTGAAATTGGGCAGTCTTCTGTTAATTAAGTCTATTATCGTATTCATTATAGCCAGAGGTTCCCTGCACTTTATAAAATAAAAATCCTTGAATTTCTTATTCAAAATTGGCATTTTCCCAGAATTTATTCTATGGGCATTTACTATAATCATACTTTCTTTCGATTGTCTAAATATTTCTTTCAACTTAACTACTTTTATGCAGCCGCTGTCTATAAAATCCCTTAGTACATTTCCCGGTCCCACTGAAGGAAGCTGCTGCGCATCTCCCACTATTATAAGCCTTGTTCCAACTGAAATGGCCTTCAACAGGCTATTCATGAGCATTATATCTATCATGGAAGCCTCATCTACAATCACAACATCACATTGGAGAGGTGACTCTTCACTTCTGGAGAAAAACATAGCTTTTTCATCGCTTTCCACTCCCATATCAAGTAATCTATGTATGGTCTTTGCCTCCCTCCCAGTGGCCTCTGACATTCTCTTCGCCGCCCTACCGGTAGGTGCTCCCATAAGGACTTTATAATTTGCCTTTTCAAATAGTTGAATTATACAATTTATAATTGTGGTTTTGCCCGTACCAGGTCCGCCAGTTATTATCTCTACACCATTTTTTACAGCTCCCTCAATGGCTTCCTTCTGAGAAGGCGCAAATTCAATGCAATTTATTTTTTCAAATTTTTCAATTTCTCTATCTACATCAAAGTTTATATCCTTATAATTTGCAAAAGCTAAAGTCAAAATTTTTTTAGTCACACTTAATTCACAATAATAATATGTCATTGGAAATACACAGAGTTCACCACCGCACTGTTCCAGTTTTATTTTTCCGTTTATAGAATTTTCATACAAATTCTTTTCAAGTTCCTTTTCAGTCACACCAAGTACATCTTTACCTTTTTCCATAAGCCTGCCTATAGGCATATAGGTATTTCCCAAGCTACAAAATTTATTTACCACATACCTTATTCCACTCTGTATCCTGAAATCAGAATTTTTTTCTATTCCAAGGCTGCTAGCTATTCTGTCAGCTGTTTTAAAGCCTATTCCGGCAATTTCTTCTGTAAGTATATAGGGATTTTCTTTTACCTTACGCACAGAATCGCCTCCAAATTTTTTGTGTATTTTCACACATTGATTTGGAGTTACACCATAAGTTTGTAAAAAAATCATTATATTTCGTATTTCATTTTGTTTAGAATATGATTTTGATATTAAAGCTATTTTTTTCTCTCCTATGCCCTCAATTTCCCTTAATCTATTTATGTCATCATCCAGTACATGAAGAGTATTCTCTCCAAATTTCTTTACTATTTTTCTGGCAGTAACAGGTCCTATGCCGGATATAACTCCAGATGCCAGATATCTCTCTATACCAGTAACGGTGTTAGGTGTTATTTCCTCACAAACCTGAACTTTAAACTGGCGTCCAAAATGGGGATGCTGTACCCATTCTCCCAGGACTTTCAGATTCTGTCCTTCAACAATATAGGGTATGCATCCTACTATAGTTACCGTATTTTCTTCTTCTTTCATTTTAGCAACTACATATCCATTATCCTTATTTTGAAATATTATATCCTCTATAATTCCCTGTAAATCCTGCATAGAATCTCTCCCAATTAAATAACTATCAAATTCTATATCTCTGAATACAATTAT
The DNA here is from genome assembly GCF_041224415.1 of Clostridium lapidicellarium. Classification (NCBI taxonomy): domain Bacteria; kingdom Bacillati; phylum Bacillota; class Clostridia; order Eubacteriales; family Clostridiaceae; genus Clostridium; species Clostridium lapidicellarium. The sequence goes on from NZ_JBGFFE010000002.1 coordinate 214,851, forward strand.
AACACATCAATTTAACTTTAAAAAAGAAGTGCTGTAAAACTATTTTTAAAAATAATTTCAAGGCACTTCCCTTTATATCTAAATATATTTTCTTATTTCGTCAACCTTATCTAATTTCTCCCAAGGCAAATCTATATCCGTCCTGCCAAAATGTCCATAGGCTGCAACCTGCCTGTATATGGGTCTTCTTAAATTCAAATCTTTTATTATAGCAGCAGGTCTCAAATCAAATACCCTCTTCACTATATCAACTATTTTCTTTGCTGGCAATTTTCCTGTACCAAAGGTATCCACATTTATGGACACTGGTTTTGCCACCCCTATAGCATAGGCAAGTTGTATTTCTAATTTATCCGCCACGCCTGCAGCTACCAAATTCTTTGCCACCCATCTTGCAGCATAAGCAGCGGATCTATCTACTTTAGTCGGATCTTTTCCTGAAAATGCACCGCCGCCGTGTCTTCCATATCCGCCATATGTATCCACTATTATCTTTCTCCCTGTGAGTCCCGAATCTCCCTGGGGGCCTCCAACCACAAACCTTCCTGTAGGATTTATAAGATATTTAGTATCTTTATCCAAAAATTTGGATGGTACAACTGGTCTTATGACATTTTCAATTATATCTTTTTCAATCTGCTCTTTAGCTTCCCGTTCATCATGCTGGGCAGATACCACTATATTGTCAACCCTAATCGGTTTATCATCTTCATATTCTATGGTTACTTGGGTCTTGCCGTCCGGTCTCAAATATTTCAATGTACCGTCCTTTCTAACCTGTGCCAGCCTCTTTGCCAATTTGTGGGCCAAACATATGGGCATAGGCATGTATTCAGGAGTTTCATTAGTTGCAAATCCAAACATCATACCCTGATCTCCCGCTCCTATGTCATCTATTTCCTCCATCTGTCCACTTTTAGCCTCCAGGGATTTGTCAACTCCCAAAGCTATATCTGATGACTGCTCATCTATAGAAGTCATTACAGAACAGGTATCACAATCAAATCCATATTTAGCTCTGGTATATCCTATTTCCTTTACGGTCTTCCTTACTATTTTAGGAATATCAACATAACAATTAGTTGATATTTCTCCTATAACTAATATCATTCCTGTAGTAGTGGCAGTTTCACATGCTACCCTGCCATAAGGATCCTTCTCCAATATGGCATCTAGAATAGCGTCTGAAATCTGATCACACATTTTATCCGGATGTCCTTCTGTAACTGATTCAGATGTAAATAACTTTCTCACTTTCAATACCTCCACATCATGTAAAAATAAAAGCCTCTTCCAATAAGAAGAGGTTAAATAATTAACAGCTCTCTTATCTTGCAAATCACGTTGCAGGAATTGGCACCTTGGTAAATTTAAAAATTTTCCCTGGTTGCCGGGTTTCATTGGGCCTTTTTCCCTCCACCTCTCTGGATAAGAGTTTTTTACGGTAAGCTTACAATATTCACAAAATAAAAAACACTTTTCAGTGCTCTTGTGGTGGAGGAAGATGGATTCGAACCATCGAAGTCACTGACAACAGATTTACAGTCTGCCCCCTTTGGCCGCTCGGGAATTCCTCCACATATTGTACTGATATAGAATTCATTATAAAAATGGTGGGCACAACAGGGCTCGAACCTGTGACCCCCTGCTTGTAAGGCAGATGCTCTCCCAGCTGAGCTATGCGCCCGTAATCTTAACATCATTATTGGTGGAGGAAGATGGATTCGAACCATCGAAGTCACTGACAACAGATTTACAGTCTGCCCCCTTTGGCCGCTCGGGAATTCCTCCACATTGGTGCTGGCAGTAGGCTTCGAACCCACGACCTACTGATTACAAGTCAGTTGCTCTACCAGCTGAGCTATGCCAGCACATTGTAATAAATACAACGATGTTTAACGTTTAACGTAGTTTAGTATACATTTTTATAAGGTTATTTTCAAATTTCATATTCCATTGAAATTCAATATTAACTGCTTATTTCTCTTTATAACTCAACATCTCTTTTAAAATCATATACATATAATTTAGATCTAATATTTTACATGAGTCAATCATATAGATTATATATAGTGTACCCCATAAATATTATCATAAGCACTGCATGCATAAAAGAAGGTGAATGTATTGAGTAAAATAAAATCAAATTATAAAAACCCGCTGGCATACTACGACTTAGCTTATTTCTTGAAAGATCATATAAATAAAGATAACATTATAGTGTGCATCGGCACAGACAGATACATAGGAGACTGCCTCGGCCCCCTAGTAGGTACCCTGTTAAATCGTAAAAATTTCCCACTTCCCGTCTATGGCACAATCTCAGAACCAATACATGCTTTAAATATTGAAAATAAATTAAACAGCATAAAATCACTTCATCCCCACAACAGTATCATAGGAATTGATGCCTGTCTGGGCGAGATTGAATCCATTGGTGAAATACAAGCAAGAGATTTTCCCGTACACCCTGGTAAAGGGGTGGGAAAATCTCTCCCAAACGTAGGAGATTCATCAATAATAGGGATAGTTGATTCAAACAATAGTGAAGGTATATTCAGCAGCAGCAGTAATATACGTCTAAATCTAATCCTAAATATGGCTGAAGTAATACTTCATTCACTAATTCATTCATATTATCTCTATAATCACAAAATGTAGCTATGACATATTTAATCTATCAAGGTTATGTCATCACCTGTAAAAACGACTTCCATCTTATCCAAATATCCGAGAACCTTTCCCGTACCCAAAGCCACACAGGATACTGGATCTTCAGCTACATACACGGGGACACAGGTTACTTCCTGTACTAAATCGCTCAAACCATTTAGCAAAGCCCCTCCTCCAGTCATGACAATTCCCTTTTCAGCTATATCTGCAGACAGCTCTGGAGGAGTTTTTTCCAATACTGCCTTGGCTGTGTCTGCTATGGCATTTACAGTTTCTTTTAAGGCTATCCTCATTTCTTTAGAAGACACCTCTATATTCTTTGGAAGTCCGGTAATTAAATCTCTTCCCCTTATTTCCATACTATTTTCCTCATCTTTATGAAATGCAGAACCTACTTTTATCTTTAAATCCTCTGAAGTCCTTTCTCCAATCATCAATTTGTGTTTTTTCCTAATATATTTCATTATGGCTTCATCAAACTTGTCTCCTGCAACCTTAATTGAGGCCCTTACCACTATTCCTCCCAGTGAAATTATAGCTACGTCGGTAGTTCCTCCTCCTATATCAATCACCATACTTCCGCTTGCCTTGGTTATATCAATTCCAGCACCTATAGCTGCAGCAAGAGGTTCTTCAATCAAAAATACCTTTTTTGCCCCTGCATTTTTAGCCGCATCAATTACAGCTCTTTTTTCGACCTCAGTAGCCTCACAGGGAATACACACAACTATTCTAGGCGCAGACATTCTCTTTTTCCCACAGGCTTTTCCTATAAAATATCTCAGCATCTTTTCTGTTACATCATAATCAGATATAACTCCATCCTTTAATGGACGAATAGCAACAATATTACCTGGTGTCCTGCCTATCATCTGCCATGCTTCTTCTCCTACAGCCAGTACTTTACTTCTGTTTTTATCTATGGCAACAACTGAGGGTTCCTTCAAAATCACCCCTTTGCCTTTCACATACACAAGTACTGTAGCCGTACCTAAATCTATCCCCATATCAGTTCCTATATTAAAAAACATCCTATTTTTCACTCCTACTCTAACTTGCCTTTCATAAAAAAGCACAAATATATTTATTCATTAAATATCATATCATATTTTAATTATAATAGGAATGTTTTCAACCTTCAATAGCTTTATATTTCATTTTAGTAGCTTTTCCACCCCTTATATGTCTTTCCGCCTTATTATAATCAAGTATACTCTTGGCTTCCTGGGCAACCTGGGGATTTATTTTAGGTAATCTTTCCGTCATATCTTTGTGTATAGTACTCTTGCTAACTCCAAAAACTTTTGCAGTTTTTCTTATAGTGGCTTTAGAGCCTATTATATATTTGGCAACTTCCAGAACTCTTTCTTCAATATAATCTTTCATATTCGATCAACTCCTTCATATAAACATTTTTTAATATTCAGTGTTTTCTATCAATAAAATTATTTGAATATTCTTTCATTTAATTCAAAAACTTTTGTCACTAACTTTTCTTTCCATATATAAATATGCCCTTTTATATTCCAAAATTCATCTTATGGAGGCCATCTCCCTAAAAAGTAATTCTAAAGTTCAGACAGAGTTCACCCATAATTTAAACTTTGAATAAAATTCAAGAGAAACGGCCAACTATTAGTATTTTATATATTTTCCCGGATCAACAAATTCTTTTCCCTTTAAAACAGCAAAATGCAAATGATTTCCATATTTTTCATAAGCCGATCTCAATGTGCTCTTGCCGACTATTCCTATAACTGATCCTTTTTTTACCATTTGGCCCTTGTTAACTTTGACATTTGGATCCAAATTAGAATAGACTGTCTTTAAGCCATTTTGATGATCTATTATGATTTCCACTCCATCCTGCGTTGCAGTATTTACTTCTTCAACTTTCCCGTCCATTGCTGCAAACACCGGTTTTCCTAAATCCGTTTGTATATCATATCCTAAATTTGGTCTATATGTTCCAGTAGAATTCCAATACACCGGATCTTCTGAAAATCCTCTTGCAATAATTCCCTCTACTGGTTTTTGAAACGAGGTACTCATTGAATTAGCTACCTCTTTTGAAGTCTTCTGCTCGGCATTTGCACTTGTTCGACTATTTTTTTTAACTTGAAGGGCATTGTCATAAGTTGAAGAAGGATTTTTGTCTGTCTTTGCGGTTTGTTTTGCCTGTTTTTGTTCTATAGCATTACTTTTTTGCAATTGGGCACTCTGATCTTTATTATTCTTTGCAGTTAATAGTGCAACCGTTGCAACTATACAAAGGCAAATAAATAATATTACGTAAAAGCCCTCCTTTTTCAAAAAGTTAATTGCTTTATTTGAAAATTTTTTGTCCATATAAACACCTCCTTTTTGTAGTTTGTCCAGAGAATAACAAAAAATACATTTTTTATAAATTTTTTTCTAAATTTTTCATCAAGTGGTTATTGGCTCCAGGTGGAGCCGGATAAAAAAATGAGGTGAAATCTTCACCTCATTTTCACAATATTAAATTTACTTTAGAAATAAAGACACGTCTTTCAATTTTATACCAGTATAATAATGACTCAAAATCTGTACATAAGTTTTACCATTCTTACCCATCGCATCTGCCCCCCATTGGCTCATTCCAACCCTATGACCGTATCCCAGACAATCAATATAAATTTTATCCCTAAAATTTATATTGAAATTTGTGGAGTTCAGTCCCATAATAGCTCTGAATTTAGTTCCAGATATAATAATTGAACCAAGTCTAATTTCTTTAACAGCTCCACCTTCTGTTCTGTCCTGTATGCTTACTTCACTAGACAAATTCCCTGCATTGAGCCTTGCACCAGGATAATACAAATTTATTTTATCTACAAAATCTTTATAGGATACTCCCAGAGAAGTTTTATATTTATTATGTCCATTTTCTTCCCCGGGGCTATCAACGCTTTTCAAGTACTCTGCACCCCCTTCAAATACATCTTTTGCATTTTCCGTCCTCCCACCGCTTATCGCAAAATAATAAGGTTCCATAACTAATTTACCTTTATATGACAGCACTTGTCCCGAAGTATCTTGTACGGCTTGCTTTATTTTAAGCCAATATTCATTGGCCTTTGATTTAGGCCATGTATCCATTCTTTCCTCTTTGCTTTTAAATACCTGACACTCAACAGTATCACATACATCCGCCCCTGTATTGCTCTTATATTTTTTGCCTCCATATGCTTCCATGTGAGCTACACCAAAAGTTCTGGCTGCCACGGCCTGGGCCTTAAGAGCTTCCTCGGAAAACTCCGCCGGCATTTCTCCTGCCACTACTCCAAGAACATAATTTTCCAGAGTCATTTCTTCTATTTTATGTTCCCTGGTCATATACACTTTTATATTTTGAGGTTCGGCTTTAGACTTAATTATAAATTTAGGAAGACCTTTTTCCACACCTCCTTTTCCGGTCATAACAAGAGAAAGCAAAATTATAAAAAGCATGCTCATTAATACCGATATTGCAAATTTTTTTAAAAAATTCATGTTTTGTACCTCTATCATTTTATACGCATCTATGTTTTTAATAATATATTTCTATTACTGCTTCAACTAAAATATTCCATCATAATTATTTAGATAAAAAAAAAGAAGATCCCAATAACCTTCTCATTAAAACACTCCAAATTCTCAATCTATTCTCTTTATATCTGCACCCAGTCCTCTGAGCTTTTTTTCAATATCCACGTACCCCCTGTCTACATGGTATATATCAGCAACTTCCGTTTCTCCCTCTGCTGCTAAGCCACAGAGTATCAAGGCAGCACCAGCTCTTAGATCAGTTGCCCTTACCTCTGCTCCCGTGAGATTATCAACACCCTCTATAACCGCACTTCTTCCATCTATTTTTATGTTTGCCCCCATTCTCTTCATTTCCACCACATGCATAAACCTATTTTCAAAAATAGTTTCAGTTATTATACTAGTCCCCCTAACTGTGCACAAAAGACCTGTCATCTGAGACTGCATGTCTGTGGGAAACCCAGGATAAGGCATTGTTTTAATATCTATAGGTCTCAATTCTCTATTTCCATCTACAATCAAACTGTTTTTTTCGGTTTTTATATATACTCCCGCTTCAGTTAATTTGGCAATTATAGGTTTTAAATGTTCTTCATTTATACCATTTATTTTGATTTTACTTCTGGTTATCGAAGCAGCTACCATAAAAGTACCTGCTTCGATCCTGTCGCATATAGGTCTATGGGTACTTCCACGTAAATCTTTAACTCCTATTATACAAATAGTTCCGAAACCTGCACCTATAACATTTGCACCCATGCTGTTTAAAAATTTTGCCAGATCCTTTATTTCCGGTTCTTCTGCTGCATTCTCTATTATTGTTTCCCCTTCAGCCATGACTGCCGCCATCATTATATTCTCAGTAGCCCCTACAGAGGGAAAATCCAGATAAATTTTATTCCCTGTCAATTTCTCAGCCCGTGCTTCCACATATCCGTGACCTATATTTATCTCTGCACCAAGAGCACTAAAACCCTTCAAGTGCAGATCTATAGGCCTGGTGCCAATATTACAGCCCCCCGGCAGAGATAACTTAAATTTTCCAAATCTAGATATCATAGGTCCCATTATTAAGAATGAAGCCCTCATTTTTTTTACAAGTTCGCTGCAGGGGCTGCAATCCCTTATATTGGAAGTGTCTATCATAATTCTATTTGTATTTCTATCTATATTTATTTCCGCAAATATACTTCTCAGTATATCGCTTATTACAAAAACATCTTCAAGCATGGGGACCTCTTCTATCACACATTTTCCCCCACTTAAAATGCAAGCTGCTATAACAGGTAACACAGAATTTTTAGCAGTACTGATGTTTACTTCTCCATGAAGTTTATTTCCTCCCCTAACCACTATTTTACTCATAATGTTCCTCCATTCTATAATTTGCTGATATGTTGATTATTTTGTACTTAATATACTAGTATGTTGTCATTATTTCTGGCGTTCCCATAATTATATAGATTCCACTTGGATATTTTACGACGGAATAATTAAAATCCACTAGATTTTCGCCGCTTTGTATAGGATCAAACATATGAGTATTGGCAGTGGAACTATAGCCATGATCTATGAGCACAGTTTTGATATCGGATGTGCCCATGCATTTCAATACAGATTCAATTTTTTCATTCACAGCTGCAGTTCTTCCACTTTGTATCCTGGCCTTTACATATTGATAATACCTGTATTTTCCTTCTCCACCAGGTAGACATTCTGTAATTGTATTTTTCAAATGGGGCAGATTATAATTCACGGATTTTTCCAGAATATTGACAGTTATAATATTATGGCCTTCATATTGAACACTTTCTATGTAGCCACTTATATCACCGCCGTTAAATTCTACGGAATATGTTTTATTGTTATTTAAATATTTACCTTTGAAATCTCCATATTTAAGTAACTTCTGAAATATTCCATCTACAGTTTTCTCCCCTGGTTTATCTGTACTAAATATAACCATGAGATTACATTCCCGGGGAACACCGTGGGTTTCATCCAGTATGTCCTTAAACAGATCATTTTTTTTCTCAACTGCAGTGATACTTCGCGAAAAATTCAAATTGCCTAAAGTGTTTCCATAAGCTTTTACATAATACTGAAAAGAAAGTACACACAGCAGCAGGCAAAATGCTATTTTTACATTCTTTTTCATATAGAACAGCTCCTACCTCTCTTTCCTCTCTTAAGCATTATGGACAACTTTTACGTTAATATTCAAAAAAATATTAACATGACTCGATATTAATATATAAAATCACTTAGTAAAAAGTGCATAATTCAGCACAAAAAAACGCTGCCAAACTTCATGAAAACGAAGTTTGGCAGCGTTTTTTCATATTTAAAACAGAATATGAAATATACATTTCTTATTGTTTTAGATTAATTCTGGCCAGGGCTCTGGCCAGGGCCAGTTCTGCCCTTTTTACGTCTACTCCATCTCTATTAGCCAGTCTTTTTTTTGCCCTGGATTTGGCCCTCTGAGCTCTTGCCGCATCTATTTCATCAGGCCACTCACAGGCATCACATAAAATCCTCAATCCATTTTCCTTTACTTCCAGTATTCCAACAGATGTAAATGCCTTCAGTTGCTTATTGTCACCTTGAACAATCACCGTATCAGCAGGTCTTAAGGTAGTTATCAAAGGCATATGATCCGGAAGAATCGTTATGCCTCCTAAAGTACTTTCAGTTATCACTTCTACCACTTCTCCCTTATAAAATTCCCTGTCGGGAGTAAGGATAGTCAATTTTAACACTTTTGACATATTGATCTCCTCTTAACTCTTCGCCATATTTTCAGCTGCTTTAACTACTGAGTCAATAGTCCCCTTAAAAAGAAAAGCTGCTTCAGGCAAATCATCATACTTACCTTCCAGTATCTCTTTAAATCCTCTTATAGTTTCTTCTATGGGAACATATTCACCCTTATATCCTGTAAACTGCTCTGCAACAGTAAAAGGCTGAGATAAAAATCTCTGTATTCTCCTGGCTCTTAAAACCACGAGCCTATCTTCTTCTGACAGTTCATCTACCCCGAGTATAGCGATAATATCCTGAAGTTCACTGTACCTTTCAAGTATATGTTTAACTTCTGAAGCTATTTTATAATGTTCTTCCCCCACAATCCTGGGATCAAGAATCCTAGAAGTAGATGCCAGCGGATCAACGGCAGGATAAATTCCAAGTTCTGATATGGATCTTGAAAGGACCGTAGTAGCATCAAGATGTGTAAAAGTAGTTGCCGGTGCCGGGTCAGTCAAATCATCTGCCGGCACATATACAGCCTGAACAGACGTAATGGAGCCTTGTTTTGTAGATGTTATTCTCTCCTGCAGTGCACCCATCTCAGTGGCAAGTGTCGGCTGATAGCCAACAGCACTTGGTATTCTTCCGAGAAGTGCGGAAACTTCCGAACCTGCTTGAGTAAATCTAAATATATTGTCAATAAACAAGAGTACGTCCTGACCCTGATCTCTAAAATACTCTGCCATGGTAAGACCTGTAAGTGCAACTCTCATTCTTGCTCCTGGCGGCTCATTCATCTGTCCAAATACCAGGGCGGTTTTATTTATTACACCGGAATCCTGCATTTCATAATACAAGTCATTGCCCTCTCTTGTTCTCTCTCCAACACCGGTAAAAACAGAAAGTCCACCGTGCTGTTTAGCTATATTGTTTATAAGCTCCTGAATAATAACCGTTTTGCCAACACCAGCTCCTCCAAACAGTCCTATTTTACCACCTTTTTGATAAGGTGCAATTAAATCTATAACTTTAATACCGGTTTCAAACATCTCAGGTTTTACAGATTGATCCTCAAAACTTGGAGCTGATCTATGAATAGGATAATATTTATCTGCCTTTACTTCTCCCTTTTCATCGATTGGCTGACCTAACATATTAAAAAGTCTCCCCAATACATTTTTTCCAACAGGTACAGATATTGGTGCGCCCGTATCCACGGCTTTCATTCCTCTAACCAGTCCATCTGTACTTTCCATAGATATAGTTCTTACTATATCGTCCCCCAAATGCTGGGCGACTTCAGTAACAATTTTTTTATCTCCCGACTGTATATCTATGGCATTATATATGTTAGGAAGGTTTTCTGTATCAAATTTTATATCTACTACAGGTCCTATAACCTGAATAACTTTGCCTATATTTGGCATCAACGTCCCTCCTCACTTCTTACTTCAGAGCTTCTGCTCCTCCAATTATTTCAGTTATCTCCTGCGTTATGGCACTCTGCCTTGCCCTATTGTATTTAAGATTCAAATCACTGAGCAGTTCATTTGCATTTTTGGTAGCTCCATCCATTGCTGTCATTCTGGAAGCCTGTTCACTGACTTTTGAATTTATCATACAATTGAGTATTTTCTGTTTCAAGTGTGAGACCACCATATCACCTATCATTTCACTTGCAGCTGGTTCAAACTTTATAAGAAAATTTCTTTTTTCACTTTTTTTACTTTCAAGCGGGAGTAATTTTTCAACAACTACATTTTGCCTGACTGTAGAAATAAATCTAGTATATACTATATTGACTTCTCCAACTTTACCCTCCCTATAAAGTTCCAATGCCTTGTAAACTATAGTACTTGCCTCTTTTATCGTAGGAACATCGGGAATATCCACATATTCCGCCTGCGTATTATAACCAAGCCTTTTAAAATACATTCTGCCCTTTTGCCCTACGGCCACTAAAATGGATTTGTCCTTCTCTTTTGACATAATGGAGTCTGTTTTATTTACAACGTTCATATTGAATCCTCCACATAGCCCCGTATCTGAATTCAAAGCTACGTAGAGCTTATTATCGGAGTTATTGCCATCTATATAAATATTATTTCCCTCAGTCTCCAGGACAAGTTCATTTATAATGGAACCAAAAAGTTCAGAATATTTGTTATTTGCCTCAAGTTTTCTTCTAACCTTTCTAAGTTTAGAGGTGGCAATAAGCCCCATGGCTTTTGTTATCTTTTGGGTACTAGTTATCGATTTAATTCTTCTCTTGATTTTAACAAGTCCTGCCCCTGCCATATTTCACCTCCCGCAGAGCAAGTATTTCTACTCTGCTAAAAATATTTTTTTAAATTCTTCTATAGCCTTGCCAAGTTTATCACTCAGTTCATCTGATAAAATTTTCTTCTCTCGAATTTCATTCCCTATTTCACCGTGATGGGTATTCATATAGTCGAGAAATTCTTCTTCAAATTGGGAGATTTTTTCTACAGGCACATCCATTAGATAATCTCTAGAAACAGCAAATAATACCATTACCTGGTTTTCAACAGGCATAGGATGATACTGAGGCTGTTTCAATACTTCAGTTAATCTTTTTCCCTTTTCAAGCCTTCTCTTTGATTCCTTATCCAGATCAGATCCAAATTGGGCAAAGGAAGCTAGTTCTCTGTACTGTGCCAGATCTATCCTCAAAGTTCCAGCAACTTGTTTCATTGCCTTAATCTGTGCATTTCCTCCAACTCTGGATACCGATATCCCTGCATTTATTGCAGGTCTCTGTCCTGAATAGAAAAGCTCTGTTTCAAGGAATATCTGACCGTCTGTTATTGAAATGACATTTGTCGGTATATATGCAGTGACATCACCAGCCATGGTTTCTATTATGGGAAGTGCAGTTAAAGATCCCCCTCCCAGTTTATCCGAAAGTTTTGCTGCCCTTTCCAAAAGCCGTGAATGCAAATAGAATACATCTCCTGGATAAGCTTCTCTTCCAGGCGGCCTTCGAAGAAGCAGTGACATTTCTCTATAGGCAACAGCATGTTTAGATAAATCATCATAGATTATGAGTACATCTTTTCCCTTATTCATAAAATATTCACCCATAGAACATCCTGCATAAGGGGCTATATATTGAAGTGGTGCCGATTCCGATGCAGATGCAGATACAACTATTGTATAATCCATGGCTCCTGTTTCCACCAAATCATTTACTATATGTGCCACAGTGGATTGTTTCTGTCCAATGGCCACATAAATGCATATTACATCTTTTCCCTTCTGATTTATTATGGTATCCATAGCAATAGCAGTCTTTCCTGTCTGTCTATCTCCTATTATTAATTCTCTCTGCCCTTTTCCAATTGGAATTATAGAATCTATTGCCTTTATTCCAGTTTGAAGAGGTTCTTTGACGGACTGTCTTGTTATGACACCCGGTGCAACCAATTCCACAGGCCTTGTTTCTTTTGCCTTAATAGGTCCTTTACCATCTATGGGCTGGCCAAGAGAATTTACCACTCTTCCCATAAGAGCTTCACCTACAGGTACTTCCACAACTTTACCGGTCCTTTTAACTGTATCCCCTTCTTTTATTCCCTCTTCGGAACCTAAAAGAACACAGCCTACATTGTCCTGTTCAAGGTTTAAAGCCATACCATAAACATCATGTGGAAACTCTAAAAGTTCTCCAGCCATACATTGATTAAGACCATAAACTCTAGCAATACCATCTCCAATTTGAATTATAGTACCTGAATCAACAGTCTCTATTTTTTTCTCATATTTTTGTATTTCATCCTTTATGATTGAAGTTATTTCTTCAGGTTTTACATTCATAGGCTCACCTCTGTTCTCCTTTAAGCATAATTTTTTTCATTTCGGAAAGTTTTGATCTTATGGTTCCGTCAATTACTTCATTGTTTACATCTATGTAAACTCCACCTATAATGTTGGGATCAATTTCATCTTCAATCAAAACTTTTTTGTTGAATTTCTTTTCCAGTTTCTGCTTCAAATTCTTTTTTTCACTTTCCTGCAGCGGAATAACTGTCTTTACTTTTGCTACAACAGTATTGTGTTTCTCAAGATAAATATCCTTCATTTCCTTAAATTTTTCATTCAACTGATCAATTCTTCCCTTTTCTATAAGAACCAATAAAAATGAAAAAATGTCTTCATTTATCTTACCTTTAAATATTTCTGTAAACATCTTTTTTTTATCTGCGGTGCTGATTTCTGGATATTCCATAATTTTCAGAAACTCAGTATCCTTGTTTATGGCATTTACAACTTGTTCCAACTCATCTAGGTATTCTTTTACTTTTCCCTTTCCCTCTGCTATCTCGTAAAGTGCAAGGGCATACCTTCTGTTCAAATACTCATACATGATCAGATACCTACCTTAGTTATAAAATCCTCAATAAGTTTCCTATGCTGTTTTTCGTCAATAGAACCTTCTAAAGCTTTTGAAGAAACTAACATAGCCAGATCAACTACTTGATTTTTTATATCATCCTGTGCTTTTTCCCTTTCTCTCTCGGCTTCAGTCTTTGCTCTTTTCAGTATAAGTTGTGCCTCATTTTGCGCATCTTTTACAATATTTGAGGAAACTTTATCAGCTTTTACTTTGTATTCCTCTACTATACTTTTACCTGTTTCTCTTGTATTACTTAACTGTTTTTCACTTTTCTCTTTCAAACTTTGAGCTTTTTTCATATTTTCTTCTGCACTGCTTATCTTACCTACAATTTCATTCTGTCTATTATCTATAGTTCTATTTACCCTGTCAAATAAAAAATGTTTTAAGATAAGAACAAGCAAACCAAAATTTATAATGGTAGCTATAATTCTAAATAAATTAAACTCCATATTATCCATACTACTCTATAAAAGCCTCCCTTCAGGCATCTAATAATAACAAGTATGATATTTACATCTTAAATACCAATAGAAGGGCAACCAAGAGTGCATAAATTGAAGTTGCCTCTGAAAATGCTGCACCAACAACCATAGTACCTATTATCTTCCCGCTTGCTTCCGGCTGCCTTGAAACTCCCTCAACAGCTTTTCCTGCTGCACTACCAGTTCCAATTCCTCCGCCAAGACATCCTATTGCAGCAAGACCTGCTCCAATTGCTGTCATTGCTGATACAAATGATTTTCCATCAATATTAACCATGTTTTTTCCTCCTTGAATTTATTAATTAATTTAATTTTCTTATATCTAAAAATATTATATAAGATTAATCCACTGCTCCTTCTGCTACAATTCTGATATTGACCATTGTCAGCATCATAAAAATAATCATTTGAATTGTTCCATCAAAGGCATCAAAGTACGCATGAAATGGAATAGGTATTACAAGCTGACCTAAACCAAAAGCCACATTCCCTAACTTATTATAAATCAAATCCACAATAACGACAGATGCTGTCATATTACCAAACAGTCTTAAAGTTAAAGACACAGGTAACATAATTCTTTCCAACAAATTTAAAGGCAGCATCGGGACAAAAGGTGAAAAATAAGCTAGGAAATAATGTCCCACTCCTATTTTCTGTATAGCATTAGCCTGAACAATTACAAAAGTTATCAAAGCAAATGCGGACACTACACTGATATCCAGCGTAGGCGGCTTAAAGCCAATTAATCCCAACAAATTCATAGTTAAAAGAAAAATTGCCAGTGTCCCTATGTAAGGCACAAAATTTTTATAAGACTTTCCCATATTTTCTTTTACCAGGGAATTAAAAGTCTGTACTAACATTTCCACTACTGTCTGTTTTTTATCCGGAACTTTTTTCAAATCTTTAGTAGCCCAGATTGCCAGCACAGTTAATACAGCTATTATTATCCACTGATAAAATATACTGGATGTAATATCAAACTTATATCCAAATAATCGTATAGAAAAAACCATAGGCAATAACTCTTCCAAATTATCACTCCCTTTCTATAAAATATAGCTTTAAGGATATTTCCTATTCATTTTTTAGATCTAATCCGTATAAAATTAAAGAGATAAAATGCAGGCTGTAGCCTACCAAGTAAGCAAACATACCGCTTTTATTATATCTAAAAAGTATTAATGCAATAACACATACTAACAATACCCTAAATATAAAGCACAGCAGAGAAATCGACCTGTAGGAATCCTTAAATTTAAAAAGTGCAATTTCTGTAGACACTGCATTTATAACAATATTTACATATGCAATCCCAAATCCAAGAAAAACAAATATTAAATAGCTCCTGAATTTGAAATTAATTCCTATCACAGTGAATATAAGAAGTATAATTATGTCTAAAAAAGCGATCTTTTTTAACATATGTATAACATCTTTGCTCATTTTCTTTCCTCCAACTTAGCTTGGTAACTATTATACATCTCATATAAAGATAAATAAAATCCCACATTCTATGCATTTACATTATATTTCGTCATTTATTGCAATTTTTAAAGAGTTGCCGCTTATTTTAAAATGAAATAAACATATATTTATAGAAATCATAAAGTAATTATACCATAAATTTTTTCAATAAACTAATAATTTTACAATAGAACATCAATTAAGAAAAGTCTTTATCAATAATAAAAGCTGCAGCACTTTTCAAAATTTAAATATTTTGAAAAGTGTTACAGCTTTTATACTAAGTGCAGTATAAACTGAAATATCACAGACTACATTTCCACTATCATAGCAGTACCCATTCCACCGCCTATACACAATGTTGCAAGACCTTTTTTACAATTTCTCTTCTTCATTTCATAAAGCAGTGTAACAAGTATTCTTGCACCGGAACATCCAACTGGGTGTCCAAGGGCTATTGCTCCGCCATTTACATTGACTTTGCTCATATCAAGCTCTAAATCTTTAGCTACAGCTACGCTTTGAGCTGCAAATGCCTCATTTAATTCTATTAAATCCATATCCTCTACTTTTAAATTAGCTTTTTTCATTGCCACTTTAGTCGCATAGAATGGACCATAACCCATTATTTTAGGATCCAGGCCCCTGGTACCATAGGAAACGACTCTAGCAAGTGGTTTTATTCCCAATTCTTTTGCTTTATCCGCACTCATTACTACCAATGCTGCCGCTGCATCATTTATTCCAGAAGCATTTCCTGCCGTAACAGTTCCGTCCTTTTTAAATGCCGGTCTTAGCTTGGACAAAATTTCAGCTGTAGTTCCAAATCTAGGGAATTCATCTGTATCAAAGATTATTTCTCCCTTTTTCCTGTCCTTTATAGTAACTGGAACTATTTCGTCTTTAAATCTTCCGCTTTTTATAGCCTTTTCAGCTTTTTGCTGTGACGATGCTGAAAACTCATCCTGCATTTCTCTGGTTATATGCCATTTTTCAGCTACATTTTCTGCAGTAATTCCCATATGATAATTATTGAAGGCATCAAACAATCCATCTCGAAGCATGGAATCCACTACTTTTTTGTCTCCCATTCTAGCTCCCCACCTGCTGTTTTCAAGTAAATATGGAGCAGCAGACATATTTTCCATTCCTCCGGCAACAACTATGTCATCGTCTCCAACTTTTATAAGTTGGGTTGCCAAACTAACTGCCCTAAGTCCCGAACCACAGAGCTTATTAATGGTAAATGCCGGAATTTCTACAGGAATACCTGCATATACGGCAGCTTGTCTTGCAGGATCCTGACCGAGACCTGCCTGTAATACATTTCCCATTATAACTTCATTTACAAGTTCTGGTTTAACATTTGCTCTTTTAAGTGCTTCCTTTATAACTATAGTTCCTAATTTCACAGCGGAAACGTTTTTCAGACTCCCACCAAATTTTCCTATAGGTGTTCTTACAGCGCTTGCAATAACTACATCTCTCATAATTAATCCTCCTAAATTAAGTTATCTATTCATAATTTACTAAGTTTTCTGTCATCCCCTTTATTATACTAGTTTAATAAAATTTTATCAATATTTTTGTTAAAAAAAAAACAAACTTTTTTATAATTATTTTTAAAGCTGTCAAGCAAAACTTTTACCACATTCAGTGCATCTATTATTTTTCTATATTAAAATGTTTCAGGATAGCCGCCACTATTCTCTTGGAGGCCTTACCGTCACCATATGGATTTATGGCCCTGCTCATCATGTTATACTCATTTTGATTTGATATAAGTTCATTTGCCAGTTTAACTATATTATCTTCATCAGTACCAACCAATTTTACTGTTCCTGCTTTTACAGCCTCCGGCCTTTCGGTAACACCTCTAAGTACCAGCACAGGCTTCCCAAGATGAGGTGCCTCTTCTTGAAGGCCGCCCGAATCAGTCATAACCATATAGCACCTATTCATTAAATTGTGGGTTTCCTTTGTGTCCAATGGAGGCAGCAAATGCACTCTTGGAGTATTGCCCAATATTCTGTACACCGCATTTTTTACTATTGGATTTAAATGCACAAGATATATAATTTCCACCCCGGCATTGTCCTTTACAATTTTTTTAAGGGCGTTGCAGATATTTTCAATTCCCCTGCCCCAGTTCTCTCTTCTATGAGCCGTTACCAATATAACTTTTCTATGTACATAGTCTATTTGGTTTAATTCATTATTGTTAAATACGTAACCCTGTTCCACTGTAAAGTTCATGGCATCTATAACCGTATTTCCCGTAACAAATATTTTATCTTCAGGTACACCTTCCCTGAGAAGATTATTTTTAGAACCCACAGTAGGTGCAAAATGCAAATCGGCTATAGCGCCTGTAAGTCTCCTGTTCATTTCCTCAGGAAAAGGGAAGTATTTATCGTAAGTCCTAAGCCCAGCTTCCACATGTCCCACTTCTATTTTTTTATAAAATGCTGCTAAAGCACCTGCAAAAGTGGTAGTAGTATCTCCATGAACAATAACCAAATTCGGCTTTTCTCTTTCAAATATGCCCTCAAGTCCCTGAAGTACTCTTGTAGTTATCCCTGTTAAAGTCTGTTTGCTTTTCATTATGTTAAGATCAAAATCCGGCCTGATCCCAAAAAGACTCAGAACCTGATCAAGCATTTGTCTATGCTGGGCGGTAACACATACTTTATTTTCTATACTATCTATCTTCCCAAGTTCTTTGACTAAGGGAGCCATTTTTATTGCTTCAGGTCTTGTGCCAAATATTGCAATACTCTTGATTTTTTTCATACAAAATCCTCCATTTTACTCTCTACGCTTAAAAAAACCAACTTTCCAAGCTATTAAAATTAAAATAATCATCACTATAATCAATAAAAAATAAGATCTCTGTGCATTTATCTCCATGGCTACTACAGAAAAACTACCAAGGATTGCACTTATAACATACATTATTATAACAGCCTGTTTTTGTGTAAGGCCCATATCCAGAAGTCTGTGGTGCAAATGTCCTCTGTCAGCCTGCATAATAGGTTTCCCATTTATTTTTCTCCTTATTACAGCAAACAAAGTATCATATATAGGTATACCAAGTGCAAGTATAGGCACAGCTATAGAAAAAGCAGCTGCAGATTTTACAGCTCCTTCAATAGATATGGACGCAAGAAGGAACCCCAATAATTGTGCCCCTGCATCACCCATAAATATAGATGCCGGATTAAAATTATAGGGTAAAAATCCCGCTATAGATCCTGCCAAGATAATTGTAAGTATAGCAGCTTCATTCCTTCCGTTCAGCATTGCTATGATAAAAATGGTTATAGAAGA
Organism: Clostridium lapidicellarium; assembly: GCF_041224415.1. Classification (NCBI taxonomy): domain Bacteria; kingdom Bacillati; phylum Bacillota; class Clostridia; order Eubacteriales; family Clostridiaceae; genus Clostridium; species Clostridium lapidicellarium. Next base: position 233,526 of record NZ_JBGFFE010000002.1, read on the forward strand.
TATAAGGGCAATACCTGCAGCCAATCCATCCAGACCGTCTATCAAATTTAATGCATTCGTAACTCCAATCACCCACACCAGTGTCAGTGGAATAGACATTATTCCTATGTTTACAAATTGATACAAACTGCTGAAAGGATTGGTAATAAGTACTATCTTAATTCCATAAACCATTAGAACCAAGGTGGCAGCCAATTGAAATAACAATTTACACCAGGGCTTCATATTGAATTTATCGTCTATGAGTCCTCCTATTACTATTATGGTGGCACCCAATATAAGCCCTATTTCAGAATTTGTGAGGCCGCCTGATTTTAAGAATAAAGTAACTATAAAAGAAATATATATGGCTATTCCACCTAAAAGCGGTATAGGTTTAGTATGTACTCTTCTATTATCTTTAGGGACATCCATAATATTCAGTTTTATAGCACATTTTCTAGCAAGTGGTGTAATAACAGCTGAAAGCACTGCTGAAACTATTGCAAATAGATATAATTTATTCATAATAACCTTCCTCGATTGCATCTTGTGTTTGTTATTCTGCTCTTTTTACACATATTAATTCAATTTGCGGTGCCTTTTCAAACCAATTAATTTCAGGTTGGTATTCTTCAGAATACACCACTCTTTTAATGCCGCAGGTAATTATTAATTTCTGGCATTCCGAACATGGCATATGAGTTACATATAGTGTAGAATTTTCCCTATCTTCTGGTGATACCTCAAGCAGACAATTTACCTCCGCATGAATTGTTCTCACACAATGATTGCCCTTCAAATAGCAGCCAACATCATCACAATGTGCCAGCCCCCTGGGACTTCCATTATAACCGGTACCCTTTATCCTTCTATTTTTAACAAGGACTGCCCCCACATGCAGTCTAGGGCATGTACTTCTTTCTGCAACTTTAAACGCTATATCCATAAAATAACTATCCCAATCTTTTCTCATCCATAAATGTCTCCTCGTTTCATAAGAATTACATTATATATTATAAACTATTAAAGAATATTTTAAAACAATTGCCGCTGCTTTTCATGTCCTAACATACAAAAGCCCACCTGATTTAAAGTGGGCCACGTACGTAGAGATCCATTTACTTGGTTCCAAACAATCTGTCTCCAGCATCTCCAAGTCCCGGTATTATATATCCGTTTTTATTTAATTTTTCATCTATATCTGCAGTAAATATATGTATATCAGGATGAGCTTTCATTACAGCTTTAATTCCCTGCCTTGCAGCTATCAGACACATAAGACGTATATTTTTCGCACCTTTTCTCTTCAACATAGAAATTGCATCTGTAGCCGAACCTCCTGTTGCCAGCATCGGATCCGTCACTATTATTTCCCTTTCTCCTATATCCTGTGGCAATTTACAGAAATATTCTACAGGTTTCAATGTGGTTTCATCCCTGTATAGCCCTATATGACCTACTCTTGCCGCAGGGATAAGCCTCAATACCCCGCTTACCATGCCAAGTCCTGCTCTCAGTATAGGTATTATGGCCACTTTTTTCCCAGACAGCATCTTACAAGTTGTCTTTGCTATAGGAGTTTCTATCTCCACATCTTCCGTTTGAAAATCTCTAGTTACTTCATAAGCCATAAGCATAGCCACTTCTTCCACAAGTTCCCTAAAATCCTTGGATCCTGTGTTTTTATCCCTTATCAGAGCCAATTTATGCAGTATAAGGGGATGATTTATTTGTGTTACATTGTCCATTTCAATTCCTCCAATTTGATTATTTACACTACACAGCTTAAATAAAGCTATAGTTTTTTACAGTCATTAACTACTTATTGTATTTTCTCTCTATCCCAGTAATCTTATCTATTCTCCTCTGATGCCTGCCTCCCTGAAACTCAGCAGATAAAAATGTATCTACTATATCAAGTGCAAGTCCTACACCTACTACCCTCTGACCTATCGCCAGAATATTGGCATTATTATGTTCCCTGCTCGCATGGGCACTGAAAGTATCTCCGCAAAGAGCCGCTCTCACTCCAGGCACTTTGTTTGCAGCAATGCTTATCCCGATACCAGTTCCACAGACCAATATTCCAAAATCATAATTCTTATTTGCAACATTTTGCGCAACCTTTAATGCATAATCTGGGTAATCACAGGAGTCTTCCGAAAAAGTTCCAAAATCCTCAATTTCTATATTTTTTACCTGTAAATGATCTATTATTTCCTTTTTCAGCGGAAAGCCTGCATGATCACTTCCTAAAGCAATTTTCATAAAAATACCTCCAAAATATATTTTAACTTTTCATACTACTGACATTTTATCATATACCCGCAAAAAAAGAAGATAACAACATTTAACCAATGTCCATATCTTCTCTTAATTTATTTATTAATAATAAAATACTGTATTTCAACTGACTATAGGTATACTCATATTCAGATATGCTTTTACCAAAAGGATCTTCTATCTCCTCGTCCAGAGAAACAAATTCATTTAAAGTATAAATCTTATTTACAAACTCGGAAAAATCTCTTTGCAATATGGCCTTTATACGTGAAGTCACAGCCAGAACAATTGTAAAATTTTCAACCATATTCCGGTTTATTTGAACGGCCTTTCTGCCGCTAATATCTACATTTATGTTTCTCTTTACAACCAATGCAGAGTTCCTGGAAGTTACACTGCCGTCAATTACACTTATACCGGCAGATGCAGCTTTTATATCTGATTTGCCGCATATAAAGTTAAATATAGCTTCAGCCATGCAGCTTCTACAAGTATTGCCCGTACAAACAAACAGTATATTTTTCATAAACCAATCCTCCCGGCAAAGCTCACACCAGATATTAATAAAATACCTGTCAAGATTGAACAGCTAAATGTGCAGCATTTTTTACACTCTTATAATATTAAATCCTGCGGACTTATTTAATCTATTCATTACAGCAACTCCTATGCCCTTTTCTTCAAAAGCTTCAGATAATATGATATCTACTTTTTTATCATCAAAACACCTGAGAGTTTCAAATAAATTTTTAGATACACTGAACATATTACTTCTGCTGCCTATAGAAATTACCAATCCGTTTTTATAAAAATCTTTTGTTTCATCTGTGGCAATTATCCCTACAGCTTTGTTTTCATCTATATAATTTTGCACCATTTCATTGATTTTTGCAACAGTTTTTTTCAAATCTCCCTTAATTATTTTCACAGGTGCTTTAGGGGCATAGTGCCTATATTTCATTCCCGGTGCCTTCGGTTTTATATTTTTATCCGGTTTTTTCATAACTGCAGGATCAATATAAGCTTTTTTATCCACTTCTCTCAGCATTTCAAGAGTTATTCCACCTGGTCTCAATACACAGCTGGGAGTAACTGTACAATCTATTACTGTAGATTCCACTCCTACCTGACACATTTCTCCACCTAATATAAAGTCAACTTTTCCATTTAAATCCTCTATACACCTTTCTACATCTGTGGGACTTGGACGTCCGGATATATTGGCAGAAGGTGCCGCAATAGGTACTCCTGAACTTTTAATAAATTCTTTGGCTATTACATTAGATGGCATTCTAATTCCTATACTGGGAAGCGATGCGCTGGTAACATCAGGTATAACATCTGATTTGGGAAGAATCAAGGTCATGGGTCCCGGCCAAAATTTTTCCATGAATTTATAAGCCATATCCGGTACATCGTGGACTAAAGTTTTTATCTGGTCTATATTCCATATATGTACAATTAAAGGGTTATCCTGCGGTCTCCCCTTAGCCTCAAAAATTTTTTTTACTGCTTTAGGATCAAGGGCATTGGCCCCAAGACCATAGACAGTTTCTGTCGGGAAAACTACAAGACCGCCCTCTCTTATTATTTTACCGGCTTCACCGATAATATCCTTATCCAATTTTTTTTCATCCACCATCTTTATTTTCGTATTCATTTAATAAACCACCTTTTTATATCTGAATATAAATAAGTTCTACAATACCCATACTATTACAAGACCCAAGATAATACCGCACAGTGTACCAAACGTACTCGTTATACCCTCCCACAGCTTTGAGGATTCAGGTATCATCTCTCCGCAAACCACATACAGCATTATCCCGGAAGCCATCGAAAGACATGCTCCCAACACATCTTGGGATATATTAGCTATGTATGTACCTGAAAAAGTTCCCAGAACTGTCGGGGACGCTGTAATAAAAGCATAAAAAAGTATTTTAGGGATTTTCACTTTAGATGCCATAAGAGGTGCTGACACGGCAATGCCCTCCGGTATATCATGAATTGCAATTATAATACTCATCTTCAGTCCCAAGGTACTGCCTCCTGCAAAACCAAACCCCATTATTATCCCTTCCGGAAAATTATGAATCATAAGTCCCAGGGAAGCCATAAACGCCATTTTCATATGCTTATTGCTGCTATTTATATTTACTTTCGCATCAATTATTGAAATGACTGCGATACCTAAAACTGCAAATATCACAGTAAGTCCAAAATTCCATTTTTCCACAGACTGGGGAATTAAATCAAACACAACCACAGATAACATTATACCCCCTGCAAATCCTATTATAAAACCCAAAAATTTATCAGACGGCTCTCTTATTATCACTCCCAGCGAAGCTCCCACCATAGTACCTACAAGAGATACAAAACTTCCTACTATAACTATATCAATTAAATTCATACCTCAAAAAATCACCCTATGTTTATTATTTATATTTCATATTTATTTCAATGTGCTGTAAGATATGAATTATATTTTTATTTTTTATTTTTCAACACGTAATTTTCCGAGTTGTTCCTATAAAATTTTATCTTTTCTATAGATTCTTTTGTAAAGTTGGCATATACACAGCTTTTATAAACTGTATCTAAAAATGGATATTTATTTAATTCCCCTCTTTTTATTATAGTATAATAAAATTCCTCTTTAGGATATATAATTTTTAATTTGGCATATTCATGGGCAACATACGCATGTCTTTTAAGGAATTCCCTGTGTACAGGTATCATTCTGTCATTTCTAAACTTAGATATTGAGATAAAAATAATTTTAAATTCACTTCGGCCTGTATTTTTTTGTACATAGTCTTCCACATGTACAAATACAATTTTATCACATATTATATTTAACCTGCTATTTTTTATTCCTATATTTACTTTCAACCTATATCCATCGTAAGTAAAACTTAATGAAGCATTATCAACTTTTACAATAATAGCTAGAAAAATAAGTATTTCAAGTATTATAAGATAAGTCGTGTAAAATGTATAAAATTTACCCGTTAGAATAAAGTACCCGGGAAGCATAAAAAAAATAAGGCCTGTAGAAAGCATTAATATTCTATGAGATCTTTTTTGCTTCCTAATAGCTTTATCTATATTCATACCTTCCCGCTAGGTGGAGTTTAACGGTTATTCAACTCCTTTCCGCTTTATTAATTATCTATACTGCAAATCCACCATAACCTCTGCATATATTCATCAGTCATTTCCAATAGTTTTCATCTTTTCTGCCTGATCTGAAGTTATAAGGGCATCTACCATCTCATCTATATCACCATCTAAAAATGAATCCAATTTATACAATGTCATCCCTATTCTATGATCTGTGACTCTTCCCTGAGGGTAATTGTATGTCCTTATTCTCTCACTTCTATCACCTGTTCCAACCTGACTTCTTCTATTTTCAGCTATGCTTGCATTCCTCTCGGCCTCTGCCTTCTTATAGAGTCTTGACTTAAGGACCTTCATAGCTTTTTCCTTATTTTTAAGCTGAGATTTTTCATCCTGGCAGGATACTACAAGCCCAGTAGGCAGATGTGTAATTCTAACTGCTGAATCCGTAGTATTTACACATTGTCCACCATGGCCTGAAGCCCTGAAAACATCTATTCTTATATCATTCGGGTTCACCTTTACCTCTACATCATCCACTTCCGGAAGTACTGCCACAGTTGCAGTAGAAGTATGGATTCTGCCGCTGGATTCCGTATCCGGAACTCTTTGAACCCTGTGAGTGCCGCTTTCATATTTCAATCTGCTGTAAGCACCTTTTCCTTTTACCATGAATACAATCTCTTTAAATCCTCCTATATCTGTGGCATTTAAACTCATCGTCTCTATTCCCCAGCCCTTACGTTCCGCATACCTGGTATACATTCTTGTAAGATCTGCCGCAAATAAAGCAGCTTCTTCTCCTCCCGCTCCAGCTCTTATTTCTACAAATACGTTCCTGTCATCATTCGGATCTTTGGGAATGAGAAGAACTTTTAAATCATCTTCAATTTTATCTATACGTTCCGTAAGATTCTTTATTTCCTCCTGTTCCATTTCTTTCATTTCTTTATCCGTTTCTTCTTTAAGCATTTCCCTATTATCCTTCAGATCCTGAAGTGCCTTTTTATACTCCCTGTACTTTAAAACAACTTCTTCCATCTCAGCGTTTTCCTTGCACAGTTTTTGCCACTCTTTCTGATTTTTTATAACTTCAGGATCACTTATTTTAATAGATAATTCTTCGTATTTATTCTCTATGAAATTAAGTCTTTCTAACATAATTTTTATCACTCCGTATAAATATTTTCACAATATATTATTATATCATAATATTTTTATCCATATCAATAAATTTACTTTACAGCTTTCACAACTGCACTCATTACTCTGTCCCTTTTAGATAGATCTTTTACACAGGATATATCTTGGAAACCATGTTTTTGTAAGATACAGCCCACTTCATCTTTTTGATCATCACCTATTTCAAACATCAGCACTCCATTTTTATCTAAAACTTTCAAACCTTCCTCTGCTATTTTCCTGTAAAACACCAACCCGTCTTCTCCTCCGCATAGTGCTTCATAGGGCTCATAATTTTTCACATCGTCCATCAGCGTACCTATCACATTCTTTTTTATATAGGGCGGGTTTGATATTATCATTTGAAATTTCATTTTGTTCTCAATGAAATACTCAAGCAAATCACTTCTTATTATCTGAACTCTTTCCTGCAGAGAAAGTCTTTTCATATTTTCAGCAGTAACTTTCAGGGCCATGGAAGATATATCGCAGCATTTTACATTTACATCATCCGTGAATTTAGCTATGGACAATCCAATGGCCCCGCTTCCACAGCAAAGATCACATATATTGTGAAAATTATTATTTTTTATCTTCTGCAGAGCCTGCTCTACCAGGATCTCTGTATCAGGTCTCGGTATCAATACACCAGGTTTTATAAAAAAATTCAATCCCATAAATTCGCATTCTCCCAGTATATATTTTACAGGCATTCTTTTTTCCCTCAATTTCAAATACCTATAATAATCTTCGGCTTCTTTTTCAGTAACTTCATAATTTCTATTTATAATTATAAACAACCTATCCTTATTCATAGCCTTCCCCAAAAGAAGCTGTGCATCCAGAATATAACTGCATATTCCTCTATTTTTAAGGATCTTATACCCATATTTCAAAAGTTCTCCTATTTTGCTTTTCATAATAGTAGTTCTCCATTTTCATTGAATTTGATCTATTTTACTCTCTATTCCTTCAGCAGATTTTAGTGCTGCAATAGCTACCTCCAGCTGGTCGTAATCAGGTTCTCTTGTAGTCAGTTTTTGAAGTATAAGCCCCGGGTAAGATAAAATTCTTGTTAAAAATCCGTCATTTCGACCCATCCACCTTATAAGTTCATAGGTTATCCCTGATACAAGAGGTAATAATACCACTCTAAACAAGATTCTCCGCCAAATACTCCCCCAACCAGTTAATGAAAAAAGTATTATACTAACTATCATTACCAAAAATAAAAAATTTGTACCGCACCTTGGATGAAGCCTTCCAAATCCAGCTGCATTTTCAGGTGTCAATTCCCTTCCATTTTCATAACAAAAAATGGTCTTATGTTCAGCACCATGATATTGAAATATCCTTTCTATGTCGGACATTTTACTTATAGCATATATATATATCAAAAATACAGAAACTCTAATTATACCTTCCACTATATTTAAAGAAATAGTATTTTCTATTCCAAATTTCTTAAATATATTTGCTGTAAAAGTTGGAAATATAAAAAACAATAAAATTGCTATCCCCAGAGATACTAAAAGAGTTAAACCCACCAATACAGTTTCACTTTTTTCCTTAAATATACTTTCAAACCAATTGTCAAACTTAGTAGGTTCTTCTTCATCCTGGAAAAACGATGCCGAATAATTCATTGTATTTATACCTATGATAAGTGATTCTATTAAAGATACAAAACCTCTTATAACAGGCAATCCCAAAAATTTATTTTTTTTACTGTAAGGTATACTTTCCTCTCTATTAACTACAATCTCACCGTCGGATTTTCTAACTGCAGTAGCTATACCTCTACTTCCTCTCATCATAACCCCCTCTATTACAGCTTGACCTCCAACAGATATTTCACTAGACACTGTACTTCACCCTCTTATCGCATTTTATTATAAAATCTAATGCAAATTTCTTATATAATCAAATATATTCTAACACAAGATGAATAATTTTATTGACTTAAAAATATAGCTATGTTATAATACAGAAGTTAAAATTAGGGTTTTGTCATTAAATGCAAAAGAGGTGAACGATATGAAAAAAGGCATACATCCAGAGTACTACCACGATGCGGTAGTCAAGTGTGCATGTGGAAACACTTTTACAACTGGTTCAACAAAAAAAGAGTTGAAAGTGGAAATATGTTCTAAATGCCATCCCTTCTTCACTGGTAAACAAAAGAGAGTTGACGCTGGTGGAAGAGTTGATAAGTTCTTAAAGAAATTTAACTTGAAGAATGAAAATTAATTATAATTTGTTATGGGAACTGTCTTTAAAAATAGAGACAGCTCCCTATTTTTAATATTTATTTAATGCAATGCAATGATTTATTTAATTCCATTTTACTGGCAACATTCATGAATTCCCTATTGTTTTTGGTTTTTGCCAGCAAATTTATCAGCTGTTCAGTAATATTTTGAGTATTATTATCATCATATAAAATTTTTCTTATATTATAGGCAGTTTCCCTTTCCAGTTGGCTTTCAAAAAGCAGATCTTCTCTCCTCGTACCAGATTTATATATATCTATAGCAGGGAATATCCGTCTTTCTTGAAGTTTTCTATCTAAGTGCACTTCCATATTTCCGGTGCCCTTAAACTCCTCAAATATCATATCATCCATTCTGCTTCCAGTTTCAATCAGTGCAGTGGCAAGTATAGTCAAACTTCCTCCTTCTTCTATATTTCTAGCTGCACCAAAAAATTTTTTAGGCATTATAAGAGCTCCCGGATCCAGTCCTCCTGAAAGAGTCCTGCCAGTTGGAGTTATAGTCAGGTTATATGCTCTGGAGAGCCTTGTAATACTGTCCAAAAGTATTACTACATCCTGACCCTGCTCCACCATCCTCTTGGTCCTCTCAAGTACCATATAGGCAACTTTGGTATGGTGCTCCGGTTCTTCGTCAAAGGTGGAATAAATAACTTCCCCTTTTATAGATCTCTGCATGTCGGTAACTTCTTCTGGCCTCTCATCTATGAGCAGCACTATAAGTTTCATTTCCGGGTGATTTTGTGAAATACTCTGGGCTATTTTTTTTAGAAGAGTTGTTTTACCTGCTTTAGGGGGGGCAACTATAATTCCTCTCTGTCCTTTACCTATAGGTGATATTATATCCATAAGTCTTGTAGAAAGATTTGAGCTATTGGTTTCTAATCTCAATCTCTGGTTGGGATATATAGGAGTGAGCGTTTCAAAGGGTTCTCTTCCAACTGCTTTTTCCGGATTCTCTCCATTTACTCTCTGTACATAAAGTAAGGCTTTAAATTTTTCCCCTTCTTTTGGAATTCTAACTTTTCCGCAAACCTCATCACCGGTTTTTAAATTAAACCTTCTTATTTGCGATGGAGATACATATATATCATCGGGACCCGTAAGATAATTCTTACCTCTTAAAAATCCGTAGTTATTATTTTCAATAATCTCAAGTACTCCTCTTGCACTGTCAGATTCATTTATCATTTCCTTGAGCTTTTCCCTTTTTTCCTCACCGCTTGTTTTCTGTTCCTGAAACTTAGAGCTATGAATTTTATTCTCCGATGATTTTCCAGTATGGACCGATTCGCCATGATTATTGATTTCTTCATTTTTAGGGCTTATTTTTTCTCTGAGAACAACACCGTTCTTACTTATATATGCAGGAGAAACCCTTTTTATTTTTTCAATCAATTCAGATTTTTTATATTTAGATATATTCTTTATCTCTAAGGCTTTTGCAATATCCTTCAATTTTGCAACCGTCATATTATCTATATCTTTACTGTTCAAAAAGCAACACCTCACAATTATTAAATTTTATATATTTTGAAACAATGCTGGGAAATATTGAAATAAAATTGGAAATATACTTATAGAAAGGTTACACTTCAGATTATATTATACGTTTTTTCTAGATTTTAATCCATTAGGTATATATTTTCCTATATTTTAAGTGTAAAACTTATTTTAAAACTATGCAACATATTTCTATAAATAATTTAAAATATATTTAAAATACAGAGTTGTGAAAGATTTTCAGCTTTTACTGAAAATCTTTCAAAATAACTATGAATTCTTTGAGCCGAAATTCAAGGATGCCCTTATAAATTCTCTAAATAGAGGATGCGGTCTATTGGGTCTTGACTTTAATTCCGGGTGGAATTGTACCCCCACAAACCATGGATGATCTTTTATCTCTATAATTTCAACCAGCTTGGAATCAGGACTTATACCGGATAGTACCAATCCTGCTTTTTGTAGTTCTTCTCTGTACAGATTATTGAATTCATACCTATGTCTGTGTCTTTCATATATAATTTCTTTTCCATAAGCTTTAAAGGAATTGCTCCCGTGCAAAAGCTTACATGGATATTTTCCCAATCTCATAGTACCGCCTTTTCTATCTATTCCCTTTTGATCCGGCATTAAATCTATGACAGGATATTTGGTATGGGGATCTATCTCAGAACTGTGAGCTCCCTTATAACCGAGAACATTTCTTGCAAATTCTATTACGGCACACTGCATTCCCAGGCATATGCCGAAAAAAGGCACCTTGTTCTCTCTAGCCCATCCTGCAGATAATATTTTCCCTTCTATTCCCCTATCACCAAATCCTCCTGGAATAAGTATACCATCTGCATCCTTCAGATAATTCCCCACATTCTCTGGAGTAACATCCTCAGAGTTTATCCATTTTATTTCAACCTTAGCCCCATTGGCGTACCCACCATGATTCAATGCCTCCACTACAGATATGTAAGCATCGTGAAGTTCCACATATTTTCCAACCAAAGCTATCTTCACATTTCTTGATAGATTTTTTATTTTGTCCACCATGTTGATCCATTCGGTATTATCAATTTTTCCGCTTTTCAGTTTTAATTTTTTGCACACCAAATTATCTAATCCCTCTCGATGGAGCATTAGTGGAACTTCATATAAATTTTCTGCATCTAAGTTCTGAATTACAGAATCTTTTTCTACATTACAAAATAAACCTATTTTCTCCTTTAACTCATTTGAGATTTCCCTTTCTGAACGACACACTATTATATCAGGCTGTATACCAATACTTCTCAATTCCTTGACTGAATGCTGTGTCGGTTTGGTTTTCAATTCCCCCGATTTTTTCAAATAAGGAACCAATGTAACATGTATAAAACATACATTTTCCACTCCCACATCATATTTTATCTGCCTTATAGCCTCTAAAAAGGGTAGCGATTCTATATCTCCTACTGTTCCTCCAATTTCAGTTATAACCACATCAATATCCTTTTCCTCTGCCACCTTGTAAACTCTGAATTTTATTTCATTCGTTATATGTGGAATCACCTGAACAGTGCTTCCCAGATACTCTCCTTTTCTCTCTTTTGTTATAACCGACCAGTATATTTTTCCTGTAGTCACATTGTTATTCTTACTTAAATTTTCATCTATAAATCTCTCATAATGACCCAAATCCAAATCTGTTTCCGCTCCATCGTCTGTAACAAAAACTTCTCCATGCTGGTACGGGCTCATAGTACCTGGATCTACATTTATATAAGGATCAAACTTTTGAATTGAGACTTTAAGCCCTCTATTTTTCAAAAGTCTTCCCAGTGAAGCTGCTGTTATTCCCTTGCCCAATGAAGATACTACTCCTCCAGTTACAAATATATATTTTGTACTCATAAATCTCTGCTTTTAAAAGCAGTGTCACCCCCTGTTTTTTATCCTGGTAAAATCTAAATCCCATATTTTAATACGTTGCTTAAAATACAAATAAATTAAATAATTAATTTTTCTTTATATTATTGACAAAATGCTTAATTAGTTCTATAATGAAAATTACTCTTATAAATAAAATAGCATGTTTTGTCCAAAAACATACTTAATATGATAACATATTTCTCATTCATATTCTAGGTTTTTTTATTTTTATAGAATATTTATTTTATTCTTTATTCTACTCCATCTATCAGCTCTTCCGCTTCAAAATACATATCTCTTATACGTTTGTTCAGGAGCAATTTCTTTTCTGCTTTTCTTATATTATTCCTCATGTTATTTCTATTTACGGAAGGAAAATCTTTTTTTAATGTATCCAGATCATAACACCCATATCTATTTACAAGTAAAAAAAATAGATATTTACAGGATTCATCCTTTAAAATATTCAGCAATTCATTTCTGCTCAATCCCTTATATTTGCACAATATATCAATTATTTTAGAATACACCTTTTCTTTATCATTAAAATACTTTCTCAATATATACACTCCCTTCGCCATTTATCTATATATTCAATTATTTCCACAAGATAAAATTTTAATCAGGAGTGAAAAATCATCAGCAGCCGTCACTGGGTTTTTATATTTACTTTCAACTGTGTATTTTGTGCAGCTTGTCCTGCCAGACTCATATTATAGTCAACCAGTACATTCCCACCATCTTCACCTATATCTATATTTATTTTATTGGTCTTTATTTCCAGTTCCACAACTCCATAAGGCGTTTTATACATTGATCTATTTTTCTGATGTCTGTTAAAATCCATTTTGGCATTGGTACTGCCCATTCTTATAAGACATAGCCCATCATCTTTTATCTTTAAGGTAGTAGTAGTTCCCTCCATGCCCGATATTTGAGTTTCCTTATAAACTGCATAATAGCAGTCATTTTTTTTATAAAAATTTCCGGGAGTTACCACTTCTATAGGTTCATCGTTATCGGATTGCCTACTAGATAAAGATATAATCGCCTTTTTTTTCATAATTAAATTTTAACCTGCCTTTCTAATCCCCACAACAATAAATTTTAAAATCTATTCCATTATATCAAATAGGCCGGAATTTTTATAGGATTTTTATTTCACCTATGTAATAACCTGGATAAAAATACACCCTAAAAGCACGAATATTTCCATATCTGCCTTTAGGGATATATATCTATAACAAATTATATAGTTAATTCTCCATTAGGAGTATTGATTATTTGAATTATTTTTTCTTCATATCCGGTTTCAGCATTTATATACACTTTAAAATTATCATTTTTATAATTTCCTGAAAATTCATAGCATAGTATCTCACTGTTTGTTTCCGTAGGAATTACGACAAGTCTTTTCCCGGTTACATTCAGTCTATTTCCGACTTTCTTCTGTGCTTCCTCATAGCTCATTTTGGGAGTTGATATCTCTCTCGTTTCAACATGTGACATAAGATATTTATCTGCTTCTATCCCTATGATATCCCCATTATCCAGGGCTATTTTCAATTTTATCTGATCCGGATATACCAATATATTACCTTGCTTGTAAACATAACTTACTACAGCTATATTATTGTATTTTAAAGAATAGGTTGGAATCATGTTATCGTATCCTAGATTCTTCAAATATTCTGCTCCCATATCCCTTGATTTTTTTACAGTAATGGAACTATTGTTTACGGCCCTATCATTTATCAAATATGAGATTTTCCCGCCCCTTTTACTTATTTCACATATCACTCTGTCTCCCTTTCTACTCCTATTTTTAAGGGCAGCAGTAAATCTGTACACATCTATATCGGCTTTTCCCTTGACGGAAGATACGGTCAGACTTTCAATCTTATTTTTTCCTATTATTTTCCTGGCTATCTTTTCGGCTTCCTTCCCGGATATCTGCCTTTGTGAATCAATTTTAGGTTTTACTTGAAGTACATTATCCGAAAACGGCCCATCATATATAAGTGCAGGATATTGAACTATCTGTTTTTGCATACCCTGGAACTGTTCTGATATGGAATTATCATTATTTTTTGCAAAAGCGCCAATGATCTTCTTCCTTATTTCTCCCCATTTCACCTTGCCTTGATTTATATTATCGGCCGTGGATTTCAACTGGCCCTCTAAAATAACAGATTGTTTTTTCAGCCTTTCTATATTATTATAATCCTCGTCATTCAACTGTTTCCCCGTGGTAGATAATTTGCCCAAATTATAACAAAAATCTCCAGTCTGACTCAAAAATTTACTGGTATCAGATATAGTAGGCTGATCCACTGGAAGGGAATGCAATTTATCATTGGCTATACCAGAATACCTAAATATTTCTTCAAAAACAACTATGGCCTGTTCTCTTGAACCGACTACGGCCGCCTTTGTCAAATTCACTCTTATATTTTGTACTGCATCTATAAGTTCATACATGCTTTTGCCATATTCACCCTGGAGATAATTTCTATAATCATTCCTTTCCAAAGTCATGAGAACTGCAAACGTACTTGAAAAGACAACAATTAAAATCACTAATGCCGTGTATATGATTCTTTTTTTCGTGATTTTCACAGAGCTCCACCTCTCTTTTACAACGAATTTCACACAAAGACCGGTATACTTTGATATTTATTTATATTGTCTGCATTTATTCAATTGTTATGTATTATAAGTTTAATAATGTTCACAAAAGCCAATACTATTTGATGATTATTATTAATTTTTTCTTAAATGTTTATTAAATGAGTTTATTATTTTTGCTACATTTTATATAATGAGATTACATACTTAATCAGAAGGTGATTAGATGAACATTTTAATTCTCTCAATTTCCGCCGGTGGAGGACACGGCAATGCAGCTGAAGCATTAAAAAGTTACATATCCCTGAGAGATCCAGCATCAAACGTAAGAATTGTTGATGCCTTAAAATATATAAATCCCATAATAGACAAGGTAGTAATAGGCAGTTACTTAAAGTCACTCAAAGTATCTCCTTCTTTATACGGAAAATTATACAGCTATTCAGAAGGCGATTACACAATTACAACCACAATAAGTTCAAAACTTATTGAGTCCCTGACCTGTAAACTACTTCCCCTTATAAACGAATATAATCCTGATATATTGATATCGACTCATTCCTTTGCCACAGAAATGCTGTCTGTATTGAAATCAAAATATCATATATGCATACCCTGTATGTGTATAATTACTGATTATTATCCGCATACTTCCTGGCTGCATCCATATATAGATGCTTATGTGATTTCCAATAAGAACATGATAAAAAAGATGATATCAAAGGGAATACCTAAAGATACCATATATAATTTCGGTATACCCGTTAAACCGGAGTTCAATATAAATTACAATAGACATGATACATTGAAAAGCTTAAAATTATCCCAATCTAAATTCACTATCCTAGTTATGGGCGGAAGCTTGGGCTTAGGTAAAATAGCAGACATATATAAACAACTGGATAAGGTCAGTGAAGACATTCAAATAATAATTATAACGGGGAAAAATAAAAAGCTCTATTCAGAACTTTCAAAAATCAAGATGTCTTCTTCTAAAGAAACTCGAATAATAGGCTTTACCAATCAAGTAAATAAATATATGCAGGCCAGTGATCTCCTTTTGACAAAACCAGGAGGGCTTACTATTGCAGAAGCACTGATATGTAAAATACCTTTGGGATTTTTTTCTCCTATACCTGGCCAAGAGGAAAAAAATGCACAATTTTTATTGAAAAATAATCTGGCTGTAAATTTAACCGATATAGGGAAATGTAGAGAAAACATTGAAAAACTTCTTAATTCCAGGGAAAAGCTCGAAATAATAAGTGGAAATTGCAGCAGATTTGCAAAACCATATGCGGTAAATGACATATTTAATCTTATGAACTGGCTTATAGAAAACAATTTAGCCAAAAAAAATTTAACCGGAAATAGGATAATACACAATAAGGACAACATTAAGACATTTTTTAAATCAGCAGAAGAACATTTTGTCAAAACTGCTCAAAAACTATTTGCAGGAAATTAATTGATGCAATATGTAATTATAATACAGGTGATGTCTGAAAATCTCACCTGTACTGTAATTTTCAAATTACATTTTTGAAATTTTATAACCCATATCTTTCAATATTTCTAATAATTTGAACTTCAACTTTATATCTTTTTTATTCACTCCGAGGGAGGAATTATCCACCATCTTATATTCTTCCGGTGTCAAAACTTTTTTCATTTCATCTTCCGTTTTTTTATAGGAAACTTGTCCCTTTGTAATATCAACAAAACACAGAGGAGGAAACATGACACACCACCAGTTTTGTCCCTGTCCACTGCCTATAATTATTCTGTACGCCTCATATTTTCCCGGTGGTAGAGTTATATTCCCATAAGTTTTTATGGGAAAATTCGTCTCAGACAAAGTGCTGTTCACTTTATAACTGTAACCCTCTCTTCTTATCTCATTATTAGCTATCTCCAATATCCTGCTGTCATTTTCTTTTAAAATTTTTCTAGATTTATTTATATCTTCTGAATTTTCCAATTTAGGAGCTATGTACTCCAGAACCCTATCTCTAACTCTTAATTTAAGAGCTTGATCACTTCCTGAATCACTATTTGCTATAACATGAAATCTTATTATTCTGGATGCCATATCCTCCTCCACATTTTTATTTTTTATTTCAAGGAAAACGGAATTTGCAGCAAATATACTCAAAATGCCTATAATAAATACAAGCAAATACTTTTTCATGATTTCACCCCATCTTTTATAATTATTTTCAATTTACTAGTAATTATTGACATATATTTGAGTTATATTCACTGCAATTTATATTTTATTTCGTTACGCCGATCCTCCTTATATTCGTATTCACATTTATATTTACAACTGCATTTTTATATGTGTCATTCCAGTCATTTTTTACCTGTTTCCATAAAAACGGATGATATTTTTCTATATATTCCCTAAAGCCTATAGGATCTACTTGAAATTCCCTCTGTGTGGATTTTATCACACTTTTACATTCCTTTCCTATAGACTCATTGAAATACTGTTGAATTTGATTCAATTTGTCTACAGACAGCGTTTCATTACCAGTGTAATAGTTCTTTATCTGACCCTCTATATACAGATGCACATCAAATACTAACCTGCCGTTTTCCTGAAGCACCCTTATCTTTCTATCAGTATTATCAATTCTTATATCCACCGGATGACCCTCTAAATATATCATTTTTTTCCCGCCTTTTAAAATTCCTTTCAGCAATTCTATATTGGAGGTTTGAACTGAATTAAAAGTCCCTTTTTGTGCAAAATTTTTTATTATAAAAGTACCTGATATTTTTATATTTTTGCTATCTTTATCAACAACAATTCTGGGAACCATGCTATTCCCGTTCTCACTCATCTGAACTAAAAAATCATTTAAAGTTACAGGAACAACTGTATTATCCTTAAGATCACTTTCCACCATACCCAATATATAATTTTCCGCACTCGTTTCTATGGGCATATTAAAAGTCACATATTTTTCCGCATCCCCCTCCGACATAACTATATACATATTCCTATTTAAAGAAGGTTCTCTTTGAAGATAATCAATGGCCTCTTTTACCGCATCAGGGTATTTCATCAGATTTTCACCCAATATCAACAATTTAGTATGGCTAAATCTCATGGATCTGCTGCTCTTAGCTATGGCATTACTAACTGCATCTTGAATCGAATATCCATCAACACTTATATATTTATCCTTAGACACCCCGCCTTTACCCGGTTCCAATTTACTTAAATCCGGTATTCCAAAAGTTACATGAAATTTTTTTAGATCTATGGAAGTCAGCGGATCCGTAGGCTTCATGTCCCTGAATTTTTTCTTTTTTGCTATATCAACTCCTGCATCTATCCCAATTATAGATACCAATTCAGTTCTCTCTATTTCAACTTTATCCCAGCATCCAGTCAGTAAAGTACATATCAGAAGCAAAGACATAATTTTATTTACATTTCCTTTTTTTTTGGCTTTACCAAATAAAAGCAGGACAATTGGCAGTATAATTAAACTATATATAAAAAGCGGAGGTATAAATTTATTGCTTATGGCATAGAGCTGCGCTATATTCTGGGGATATAAAGCTATCATATATATTATCGGAGCTATCAAAGCCGATGAAAGTTTTACGTCACCCAGCCTGAATACATCTTTTACTATATCGGATGACAAATAATATATATTTGAAAAAGTAGTAAAATAAAATATAACCCAAAGAGCCATAACTACTCCTTCCCATCTTTCTATAAAAGCTCCTTCTACATTTATGGAATTTATCATAGTTATGGTAGGCCATAATAGAATTTTAGTCTGTTCTTTGGAAAAAATAGCCAGAGAAAATACAACAATTATAACATAAAAAATTGTTATAAATAAAATGCTTTTTACAATTGCCTTATTTATACCGGATTTATTTTTTATAAACGGCCCTATAATATATATTATTTCTATCCCGGCAAAATTATAAATTGCACTTTTAAGTGCAGTTATATAAACATAGGGTTTATTAGTAAATATGGGTAAATTATTGGTAAAATCAGTTTTATTTAAAGTAAACAGAAATATCAGACCTATTGATATGAATAATATCCAGAAAGAAACTTCATTGAACTTTATCAGATTTTCCAGTTTACTCCTTACAAGATAAATTCCTAAAAAAATAGTTACAATTACTAAAAATTCCGTGGGTGTCTTTTCCAAAAGATACATCTTTATAACTTCTATAAATATTCTCATTCCAACTGATATGGTAAATATATTATACACTGCAAATATAACGGCTAAAATCCCCCCGAATATTTTCCCGAAATTATTTTCAAGTATTGTACTCAATTTGTTATATCCATTGGATTTTATTGTCCTGTAGGCAATATAAATCAAAACGTAAGCCAAAAAACCTGCTGCCACAGTAACAACCGACCCGTCGGTGCCGACAATACTCACTACTTCCCTCGGGTATGAAAATACACCTACACCTATAACAGTCACTATTACAGTAGAAAATATTCCAAATACGGTTATGAAATCCATATCTCTCACCTAATCACCTCTTTGTTTAGCGCAGCAGCCATTTAGTTAAACTATCTCTGTCTTATTTTATCTCCGGTGTTCATATACTTTGGTCTTTTTTTCAAAAATCTGATAGGAGCTCTAAAATACATATCTTTAAAATCATTGGCATTTTCATTCACCATAGGAGCTAAATAGGATACTCCAAAGCTTTTTAGCTTTATCAGATGCACCAGAGTAATTACAAGTCCAATCATAATTCCATAAAGCCCTGCTATAGCTGCTGCAATTATAAGTAAAAATCTAACCAGTCTAAATGCGGAGGTCATCTCATAATTAGGGGTAGTAAAATTCGTTATAGCAGTAACAGAGACTATTATTATCATTATGGGACTTACTATCCCAGCTTGAACTGCAGCTTGACCTATAATCAAGCCTCCCACTATTCCAGTAGTGGCACCTATGGATTTTGGAAGCCTTGCCACGGACTCTAAAAGCAAGGCAAAGCTCAATTCCATGATTATGGCTTCCACAAAAGCTGGAAATGGTACTCCTTCTCTCGAGGCAGCAATAAAATATGCCAGTTTGGTAGGTATTATCCCTGTATGGAAAGAAGTAACAGCAACATAAAAAGCCGGCATTATCAAAGTTATTATTATAGAGATGAACCTTATTATTCTTATTGTTGAACTATATATCCACCTTTGATAATAGTCATCCGGTGACTGAAATAAATTTGCCATAGTGGTGGGTACTATAATTGCAAAGGGCGAATTGTCTACCACTATTGCGATCCTTCCCTCATATAATGCGGATGCCACTACGTCAGGTCTTTCAGTACTCTGAATTTGTGGAAAAAAAGACCATTTATTATCCTCAATAAGCTGTTCAACATAGCCGCTGTCTAAAATGGCATCTATTTTTATACTATCCAGCCTTTTCATAAGTTCCTTTAATGCGCCCTCATTTACTATGTCATCTATATATACCACTACCACATCGGTTTTGGATCTTACACCCAGGGGCTTTGGTACAATCTTAAGTCTTGTATCCCTTATCCTCCTTCTTATCAAAGCCGTATTAAATCGCAAAGTTTCAGTAAATCCATCCCTGGAGCCCCTTAATACCGTTTCACCTGAAGGTTCAGCTATTCCTCTTACAGGCCAGGCTCTGGTGGCAAGTACATAAAAACTTTTCATACCTTCAAGAAGCATCAGTGTTTCACCAGATAAGACAAGATCAATTCCCTTCCTTAAATCAACAATCTCTCGCATATCAGATACAGT
This sequence comes from Clostridium lapidicellarium, assembly GCF_041224415.1. Taxonomy (NCBI): domain Bacteria; kingdom Bacillati; phylum Bacillota; class Clostridia; order Eubacteriales; family Clostridiaceae; genus Clostridium; species Clostridium lapidicellarium. The sequence goes on from NZ_JBGFFE010000002.1 coordinate 254,195, forward strand.
TATCAACCTCTCTTTTACCATTCTTACATCTTTTACATACCTGTACCTGTTCATAAGTCCCCTCAGCAGATCATTTAAAAGCATTTTGTCCCCCATGCCGTCTATATATACTATTGCAGCTTTAATTTCCCCTATATAAAATTCCCTAAAAACCATATCCGAGTTATCTTTGAATAATCTTTTCAAGTATTCTATATTTTCATCAACTTTAGAAGATATAAAATTTCTCACTTCTTCCTGCATATGTATTCATCTCCTGTCAAAAAGAATAAATCGAAAAGGCATACAGCAAAGTTGAAAGTATAAAAAAAAGTATGCCGATTATTTTAGATTTCAAAGCAGTCTTCTTTAAATTTTTTCTTTTAAACTCCTTAGGATCAATAAATACTAAAAAAAATCCCTGGATTATCATAAGTATAAAAAAATATTTATTAAATAAGTGAATAATATTCACATATTCTCCCTCTTTCCATTTCTCACTTAATTTAGAATGGCTCTAAATTATTTTCTACTTATTCCAAATTATTTATTCACAAAATTATATCTTAATACAAAAAGACTGCCCCAAATCACACTTTGAGACAGTCAATCAAAAACACTTCATATTGTCCTCGTAATAAAAGTTTCCTTATATTTAACCTTCATTTTATCATAACACTCCTGAGCTTTTAACATATCATCGAAAAAAGCAAAAATGCTTGGACCACTTCCACTCATTAATGTTCCCAATGCTCCAAATCCAATCAATTGATCTTTTATCTGTTTTAATACAAAATGTTTTTTTAAAGTTACATTTTCAAGAACATTTTTCATATTTTCACTTACTACTCCCAATCTGTCTTTACGAATAGCATTTATAATCAAGCCGGTATTGGGATGTTTTATTATCTTACTTATATTCAGGTCTTCATATACCTCCTTAGTGCTAACTCCAAAAGGTGGTTTAACCAATATCAATATATGATCCCTGAAGGGCTTAAGCGGGGTTACTATTTCGCCTATTCCCTCACACAATGCAGTACCCCCTATTATACAATAGGGGATATCTGTCCCTATATTTAATCCCAATCTAGCTAATTCACCATCATGTACCCCAGGTAAATACATATTTCTCATGGCTTTCAATACCGCTGCAGCATCTGCACTCCCACCAGCGAGTCCTGCCGCCACAGGTATATTCTTGACAATATTAATATTTACCCCACTTCTTATACCATACTTATTCATGAATAATTTTGCTGCCCTATATGCCAGATTCCTATTATCACAAGGTACATAGCTCTTATTACAAGTTATATGTATACCGCTTTCAGTTCTACATATTTTTAAAACATCGTACAAATCTATAGTTTGCATTATCATTCTCAAAAGATGATATCCGTCATTTCTTTTTCCGATTACATCCAGAGAAAGGTTTATTTTTGCATAGGCTTTTAATACTTGCATTTCAACTTTCACTACCTTTAAATTTGTCAATTCTAAAATATTATAATACTATTTTAGAATTAAAGCTACAATTTTAATTTTTCCCTATACCATGGCTATATTGCCCGTTTTTTTGTTTCCGTATTTTAGTTTCCTGTTTATTATCTTTACCAGCGGATCCATCTTTTCAAAAAATATTATTATTAAATCCCCCTGTTTCCCTGTATCTATTGCCTTTTTTAGGGCAATTTTCTCATCCAATATAATTTCTACTTTCTTTGGATTAAAATCAGTGCTATTTATACCCTCTCTAAGAATTGAAGCTATTTCGCCGGGCTTTCTGCCTCTTCTATCCTTATCTTCTTTGATATATATATAATCGAAATTATCTCCTGAAATCTGACCTATCTTTTTCACACTAGTATCAGTTCTATCTCCAGGTACGCCGATAATTCCCACCAGCCTTTTATAGCCTAGCTTCCTGGCGCCTTTTATAACTGCTTTGTATCCTTCTATATTGTGTCCATAATCCAGTACTACATTTATTCCGTTTAAATTATAAATATTAAAACGTCCTGGATTAAAAGAAAGATCACCATAAAAACTTTCCAATCCATTTTTTATAACCGTATAAGGTATATTCAATCCAATTGCAGCTCCACAAGCGGCCATGGCATTTTCTATATTATAAATGAGCTTTCCTCCTAAGGATATTCTTATATCTTTCACCTTTATTATAGGCACCACGGCTCCTCGCCTTTCAAAATACACAATACCGCCATCTACATATACGCCGCATCCACCTTTATCTATATTGTTTCTGAGGATTACATTGTCTTTATTTTTGGAAAACATAATTATGGAACTTTTCATCCTGTCAATTATACTTTTACTTACCAAATCATCTGCATTTAAAACCACATGCCCTTCTCTCTTTACGGCCTCACCGACCAGGGATTTCACATAAGCTAAATCTTCCATACTGTTTATCCCGTCTAATCCCAGATGATCTTCTGTTATATTAGTTATTACCGCTACATCTGCCAAATCATAGGCAAGACCCTTCTTTATTATTCCTCCTCTTGCCGTTTCCAACACTGCTGCCTCTACATTTTTATTACTTAAAATAGTTTTTGCACTATAATAACCTGTAGTATCGCCCTTACATAAGCACTTATTGTCTATATATATTCCTCCCGTAACAGTCATACCCACCTTATAGCCGGACTTTCCAAGAATATGTGCGATAAGTCTAGTAGTTGTAGTCTTGCCATTTGTACCGGTAACTGAAACTATCGGAATTGATTGCTGCCTATAAAACAACATATCCACTATGGCTCCAGCTACATCTCTTTTTTTGCCTACACAAGGGTACTGGTGCATTCTAATACCTGGTGCCGCATTTATTTCCAGTATAGCGCCGCCGGTTTCAAGTATGGATTTGCTTATATCCTTGCAGCATATATCTATGCCGCAGATATCCAAACCAATTGCATCCGCTGCTCTTTCACAAATACTGATATTCTCCCTACATATTAAATCAGTACAGTCTACTGCCGTCCCTCCAGTAGACAAATTTCCGTTTTCCCTTATAAACATTTTTTTATTTTTGGGTAAAACACTATTCAATTTATAGTTATTCTTAAATATACACGTTTTTAACTCATCATCTATCTTTATTTTAGTGAGAGGTTTTTCATGACCTTCACCCCTCCTGCTGTCTGAATTTACATCACCTATCAGTTCAATTATGGTCTTCACTCCATCTCCCACTACATAAGGTGGTATCCTTTCAGCAGCAGCTACTACCTTCCCATTTACCACACATATTCTAAAATCTTTTCCATCTATATTTTCTTCCAGCATTATATTGTCAAATTCTTCCGACAATATCCTATAGGTACTTACTGCCTCCTTTTCATTCCTTATATTTGCAAATACCCCTTTCCCCTGATTTCCATAACATGGTTTCAAAACTATCGGATATCCTATTTCATCAATAAGATCCAACAGTTCCTGTAAATTTCTCACTTTCCCGCCTTCTGCCACAGGAAGGCATTGATTCTTCAAAATTTCTTTAGTCATTATCTTGTCACAAGCTATATCTACGGCAGCAGCCGATGTATTACACGATATAGTAGCTTCTATGATTTTGCTGTACTTGCCATACCCTAGTTGAAATACACTGTTGTCTCCGATCCTCATTATGGGGATTCCCCTCTTTTCAGCCTCCGATATTATAGACAATGTACTTGGGCCAATCTGTTCTGCTTTTAAAATTTTTCTCAGCCTAGCCACAGCTTTTTCAAATTCATAATTTGTACCTTCTATCAGCGAATTCACCAGACTCACAGCTGTCCTGCCTGCTTCCACTGCTGTATTTTTGTACAAGTATTCATACACTATATAATACTTGCTTCCCTTTATTTCCCTTGCTTTTCCATAACCTACATCAATGCCCAATTTATTTTGTATAGCAAGTATAATATGCTCACAGACATGGGCAATATATGTTCCCTCCCGCAGTCTTTTTTCAAAACCGTGTTCTTCGTCTATTCCACATCTATGCTGCTTTAACTCAGGTACAATTGCAAGAAGTTTTTCATTGAAACCATCTATATCTCTAGTTGGCACATCCTTATACTCCTCTAAATCAACAGACATCTTTACACATTTTCTATGAGCAAATATATTTCTTCCTTCAAAAACTCTAAAATCATCTATCTTCATTTTATGTATACTACCCGTTATATAAACACCTATTTATATTTCTATAAAATTGTGTCTATTTCCCCATTCATAGTACCTGATTTTGCTGTATGCTACTCTCTTTTGGCCTGATACTCCAAGGGCTTAAAATCCCGTTTAGTAAACGGTATACAATCAGCATCTGCATTGTGATCCAATTTGCTGATCTAACGGTTTTCTACAACTCCTCCCTTATATCTATTTGACCTTTTCTTGAATTTTTAGCTATTACAGGGCTTTTTATTTATCAAATCAAACTTATTTCCATATTTAAGTACATGTAATTTCACATCAAATATAGACAGTATTTCCTCAGGATACTGTTCTGACACATTGCTGTAGGTTATATTGGATCCATCTATTACATAAACTGCTCCGGAACCCATCACCGTGAATTCATTGTTATCGCTGACTATAATTGCCGTATCTTCATCTATTCCAATACCAAGGCTCTGGGGATTTTCTGCTATTCCCACGAGAAGCCTCCCTATTCTGCCTCTCTGAGCAAAATGCTGATCGATAATTACACCTTTTATCAGACCCAGCCCAGGTGCCATCTTTAAAGTGCACTTTTTAGGCGATTCCTCGTCAGGTCCCGTTATTATCATGGTATCACTCATAACAGAAGCTCCTGCAGAAGTTCCCACAAAAGTACATCCTCCCTCATATAATTTCTGAATTTTTGAGTACAGAGGAGTGCCCCCTATAAGACTTGTTATCCTAAGTTGATCCCCTCCTGTAAAAAACATCAATGCAGTATTTTCTATGAGATTTACATTATTTATATCAACGGCATCTCTTCTATTTCTTATAGTCAATATCTTTATATTTTTTATTCCCAATTCCTGAAATATTTTTCTGTATTCATCTCCCAATTCCTCCGGTATTTCAGATGCAATAGTCGCAATAACGAGGATATCCTCTTGTTTATCAAGTCTACTGCAGACTTCTTTCAATATTTTTTTTTCACCGGTTTTATCCTCTGCTCCTCCTATTATTATTAAGTTTTTTTCTGATTTTCTCTTCAAAATAATGCACCCTCTCTTGCGGATATTCTATATTTTTTCCATATTCCAAATTATTATGCGTAAAATAAAAACTTCAGTAATTTACCACTGAAGTTTTTTTTACAATCTTCTATAAATAACAGGTAACTCCACCTCCCTCTCGTCCGGCGGAGTAAGCGACTCGCACCAAATCAAAGATTTGGGCTCCCTGCTTATATTACGGCTCTTCCTGGGATGATAAGCTTCTCTCCAACCTTTATAACCTCTGGATCCTCTATATCATTTAACTTCACCAAATCTTCCACAGTAGTATAATATTTTTTGGCTATTTTCCATAAAGTATCATCCTGCTGGATGACATATATAGTTAAGCTGGCTTTTTTAGCTGGAAATTCTCCCTCGGCAGAATCTATATTTACCAAAAATTCTTTATTTGTAACATAATTTACCCTTGCATATGTCTCTACCACAGCCTTTATAGCTATAGTATCTATTTCCACGTCTCCCTGTATACTTTCCAAAGACACTTTTGCTATACACTGCATGTCAATTTTACTTTCAGGTATATCCACACTACAGCTAAATGGTATCTCATCACTAGCTTTATTTATTTCATCTTCCAAATTCTTATATAGAACCTTAGTATTCAAAACACCGTCTATTACAACTTTATCCTCCACTATTTTTTTATCCGTTATACACACTTCTCCATAACACATAATAACTTCTTTAGGCCTGGAATTGCCTTCCAATTCTATATTGGATTTAATCATACTCTGAACAGTATTCTGACCATGCATTACATTCAATTCATAATCTTTTTTATCCATCTGCAGGAGAGAAGAAGGAGAATAAGCATCTTCTATTATATCCATATCTTCCTTATACATGACTTTGGTATTTGATTTTACCAATACTTCCACATCGATTATTCTACTTTCACCTAAATCATCTTCTCTTACACCCTTTTCAACTTCATCTACACAAAAATCAGTATAACTATCCATAGACGGATTTACCCCATCTATGGGAATTTCCTTGTTAATATAAACATCGTCTTCTATATATTCCACATCTTTAGTATCCTTTCCCCTGTACAGGATACCTATAAGCACATATGCCTCTAAAGATACCTTCCCCTCCAGAACCTTTATGTCTTTCTTATGGACATTCACATTGCATTCCAATATGTTTCCTATCTGCGGTTTATCCATAGGTATCTGAATTTCGGTTTTCGCCACTAAGTCTCCAGATACAGTCCCGATTATTTTGTCTACAGTATCCGGATTTTTCAACATTTGTATATCTCCAGAATCTTCAATATCCTTTATAACTTCAAATTCATATTTTTTATACACTTCCGCCTTTAATTTTATAATTCCCTCAATGGACACTTTTCTTTCATTAGCTATATTGCAGTTCATATGTTCCACATAACAGTCGGCATCACAAAGCATATCATGTTGGGAACCCGGTATTTCAATATAATTTGAAAAATCACCAGTATAGCTTACGCTGTAAATACCCATAGTCCCCTCATCTTCTTTGGCCAAATAAAGTATAGTATACTCTATTCTTCCCTCCACAAATACCTTATCCTGCATTACTTCTTTACTGGTTATTACTGGTTTTGCATTGAGAATTAAAATACGGTTGACGTCCGGATTAGTATCTGGTATTATATACTCTGCTTTTATAACAGTATCAGAAAAATTTTCAGACATCAACTGTTCACATTCTATATTTTCTTTAACAAGATCTATACTCATATTTATTACCTCCCACATAAAAACCTACTATTTATTTATACAAATAAAAGGTAAAAAATATGCCATGTTTTCGATGATTTTTATAATGTGTCTTAATATTGACATTTGCAGAATTTTGACGTAATATTAAGTTGGTTGTTAACCATATAACCTCTCATAAATTCTCAATACCCTTTTATACCATAGTTGAAAGATGGAAGCTCACCATCTTTCTTCTTACCTTAAATTGGGCAAAAAAATAGTATATAAAATAACAATTAATTTTAATTATTATTTTATATACTATTGTAAATCATCCGATTCAGCTTTGCTTGAAGTCAAAGTTTATTGGAAACAGAGTATACTTGAATAGCAGTGCCATATACTACAGGTATCGGATTTCCTTATTTAACTCACGCAGTTTTTATAGTTATCATTGCCAGTAATTTACTTCCACCACCTAGAAAGATGGACAAATTTTTACTGATTGCATTAAACTGAAAAACTTAATTGAACTGTTTTTGTTAAAACATCCGAATAGCTGTATGTCACTTTTCTTTGGGTGTCATTTTCCAACCTAATTACAAATATACTCGGATAAGCTTTTTCTATTACTCCCTTATTTACAAAAACTTTCCTTCTACCGCCATTCGCTTTTAAGGTTACTTTATCTCCTACATGATTTTCAATATTCTTTCTTATAGAAGCTAACACATTTACTCCTTCCATTCTCTAAACACCCTCTCTCTATATTTTACATTATACATCATAAGGTTAATTATGTCAACTAACCATTTAGTATATCAGTTAACAATTTGTTTTGTCAATATTAATTTTTTGTAAACAGAGCCTTCAAAGTTTTATTTACATCGAAATATACTGACATTTCTTTAAAACACTCATATATACGATATTATTTACAACTTTTATGATTTTTATACATATGGTGACTTTGGAAAGCCCTCCCTGTATTTTCCTCTGGTCTGAAGTCCTCCGATTCCATTAGTTCTGGTTATTGTATTACTTATAGCTTCTTGAATGGATACAACCTTTTCTATATTGGTATAAGCTATTTTTTCACATAAAAATACAGGATCCAAGCAATGTATAAGTACTCTATTGGGTGAACTTGCAAAATTAGCACCTGAATCTAAAATTCTTTCATAACAAGATTGACAAGCCCCTGCAAATATAACCAGATCATCATAATTTGATTCATAATTTCTAAGCTCTGAAACAGTTTCAACAAAATATTTGGAATTTTTATAATTATCCAGATTCATATAATCTGCAGTATTCTTTGCTACGGAATCATGTCCTGTAATTACAACTATATCTGGTTTTATCTCTTTTACCAGTTCTACAACCTTCAGCGGCTGATCTTTTTCAGCTATATTTCTCCCGACTACATCTAACAGCAGTTGCTTATATACTTTAAGACATACATCTAAGTACTCCGGGTCACCATCCACATGAAGTATCTTGCCAGGCCTCCCAAAAGCAAGTTCATTCTTTGTATCATAAGGGGCAAATTTCGTTACGTTATATTCCTGTGCTGCTCCTCCTCCAGCATATCTAAAACCTCCTCTGCTGATTAAAATATTCCGAATTGAATTATTAATCCGCTTATTAAATACGACTTCCTTTTTTACAAGTGTTTCCCTTTCTGCAAGTTCTAGATCCTCAATATTGGAATCTGCGATTAACCTTAAATCTATTCCCTTCAAAATATAAACATTCCCGTTTTTTTCTTCTTTGATATCTATTATTTTAAAAGTTATATCCTTGCCGTAGGATTTTCTTACTACTGTATCACCTATTTTCATAATATAACATCCCCATATATAAAAAGTCATGGTATATATTATGACTTTATTGTTTTTTAAGTGCAAAAAAATAAGGCCTTGACTGGCCTCAATTTAATTTATTTTTGATTATATATTTTTTTAAATTGTTCAATAAAATGTATATATTTTTCCTGTTCAGAAATCAGCTCCTCCAATTTATTGTTAAAAGTTTTAAGCTTCCAATTAACTTCATTATAATAGTATCTATTTGCCAATCTCCAAAAACGCTGTGGGAATAACAAGAAAGCAAATATTACACGGTATTCCTCATCCCTGAGCGGACTGACTTCATTGTAAGAATCAAATATGAGTTTGGCATTTTCTATATTCCAGTCCGATCTTTTCAAAACCTTAATCATAAAAGACGATATATCATAGGCTCTTATCTCTCTCTTACAGTAATCAAAATCTATTACATTTACATTATTGTCATCATCTATCACTATATTATGATATGTAAAATCATGATGACAAAACCCTTTCTCATCTTTTGTCAAATCACATAATTCATCATATTGGGAATCATTTAATACTTCTATGGCTTTCCTGCCAAGATCTTTATAAAATTTGACAGCCTTCATATAATTCAAATCAAAACTTTCCTTATTACTTTTTTTTCTGCCCATATCATTCATCTTATCGAGAGCTTTAACTCTTTTCTCCATAAGATGGTGCCACCTTCCGAGATCCGTCTTAAGTTTACTATTTTCAGGAGGTTCATATCCCTTAGAAGCTATATGCATATTCGCCAAGCATTTGGAAGCATTTATAATATCTTCTTTATTCTTAAAATCACATTCCCTGCCATTAATCCATTCTGAAAGAGTATATATATCTTCATTGACAAGAGCATAGGGATTTCCATCTACGTTAACAGAATACTTATCTACATACGGAAAACCATTATTTATTAAATGCTCTTTTGCCCCATAGACAAATAAAAGCTTTTGAGTTCCATAATTTATTCTTTTCAAACATTTCATTCCCTTATCCGTTTTTAAAAGATATACCCCTCTATTTGGTCTTATATTTTCAATTTTTAAATTAAATTGTCTTTCTATTTCAAATTCTCGCATCATGTTAATCACCCCTATATATCTATATGAAGGGCTCAATAATTTTAGAAGAATATTAACATTTTTAACCGGATTTTAATATAATGAAATATACCAATTTAGAGAGGAATAATTCTATGAAAATAGGAATAGATGGACGTGCTGCAAAATGGTATAGAGGTACAGGTATAGGTACCTACACTTATCAACTTATAAGTTGTTTAAATAATATTGATAATATAAATAACTATTTGCTTTTCATGCCGAAAAGTTTTAGAAATGATATATGTTTAAAAAAAAATTTTACTTTAAACACTATTCCTCCCCAAAATAAAAATAGTTTTTGGGAGGAAATAAATATACCCAACAAAATAAAATACAATAAAATAGAATTATATCATGTGCCGCAAAATGGCGTAGGGCTACCGGTAGATAAAAATTGTAAATTTGTAATAACACTTCATGATGTGATTCCATATAAGATGCCTAAAACCGTAAGTGATAGGTATTTAAAAATTTTTTTTGATTATATACCTGATATAATACCTAAATGTGATGGAATAATTACAGTTTCAAATTTCTCTAAAAAAGACATAATAAAAACCTTCAATTTCCCCGAAGATAAAATATATGTGACTCATCTGGCCAGTGAGGATATCTACAAACCCCTGGACAAAAACGTTAGCAGATATATAGCAAAAAGATATTATTCTATAACAGGAGATTATATACTCTATGTTGGCGGTTTCAGTCCCAGAAAAAATATACTGGGTTTAATAGAAAGTTTTAGTAAATTTATATCGTTATATAAAAAACCTGTAAAACTTGTGATTGCAGGTATGAAGGGAAAATCCTACAATATTTATAAAAAACGCACTGAAACACTAAATATACCTGACAAAGTCATATTTCCCGGATTTATATCCATGGAGCACCTTCCCTATATATATAATGCCGCTAAACTATTCGTATATCCCTCTTTTTATGAGGGATTTGGTCTGCCTCCGATAGAAGCCATGGCCTGTGGGGTTCCCGTAATAACTTCAAATACAACTTCTTTACCTGAGGTTGTTGGAAATGGAGCTTTCCTTGTAAACCCCAAAGATCAAGATGATTTATGCCAAGCCATGTTGAATATATTATCAGACAGCACTTTCAAAAACAAACTTATCTCGTCGGGAATTCAAAGGGCTTCCCAATTGAGCTGGAAAAAAACAGCTATTGACACTATAGTCATATACAATAAAATACTTGGTAAAAGAATCAATTCTAAAATACACATGCCCTTAAAATAGGGCATGTGTATTTTAAATCATTTTTTTAAAATTGTATCCTTAAATTCTTCTAAAAATTCTTTTCTCTCCTCTCTGTATCTTATTTTTCTCTTCAATCTATCCAGGAATACCTCTTCTTCCCAATTCTTTCGCTTAGTATAATAATCTTTAGATATAGTATAAAAGTCATTTGGAAAATTCAACATGGCATATAATACTTCAAGCTCTCTATCACTTAAAGTGTTCTCTGTACAATAGCTGTTTATTATCAATCTCGTTTTTTCAATATCAAAGGCAAAATTTTTTACAACTTTGTTTATAAAATTACACAAGTCATGCACCTTAAGATCTATAATAGCATAATCAAAATCTACAAAATAAGCTTTATTGTCATTTATCAATATATTGTGATAAGCTAAATCATGATGACACACTGCTATTTTATCCTCTTCACTGCACAGCTTATAATAGCAGGATTTTTCCAGCAGCTTTTCACTCTTTTCTATTTCTCTTATATAATGCCGTGAATTATATATGAATATTTTATCAAATTCCGTCTTCTTCTCATGTATATCTGCTATACTCCTGAAAAATTCCATTTCCTGAACTCTTCTTTTAAAGACATCGATAAGCCTTCCATTATTGTACTTGTTATTCATACTGCTTTTAAACCCTTCAGAAGCAAGGTGATATTCTGCCAATCCCTTAGATGCAATATCCAAATCCACGGGGTTACTGAAATTGCATTCCTTTCCGTTGACCATATCCATTATACAGTACATATCACCTTTCCAAATCGTATATATATGGCCGCTCTTGTTTTTTACAAAATTAATCACTCTCGGGAACTTACTCCTTACATAATCTAAAACTTCATATATGAATTTCAGTTCATCCAAAGTATATTCTACTTTTTTTAATATTTTTTCTCCTTTATCCGTAGAAATCATATATACATTTCTTACAGGTATGATATCATTTATTTTCAGGTCAAATTTATCAAAAAAATCCATACACAAATCATATTTAGCTAAATACTTTTTATCTCCATATCTATCTATCAATTAAATCCCCCCTTATTGCCGGATATAATTAAATCAAGCTATCCCCATCCTCTTCAATGGACTTATTTAATTTCATCAAATATTCTTCTTCATCCCAGTCTCTGGTATGATATCTATATCTGCTGTAACACCTCATAAATTGGCGTGGATAAGATAATATGGACAATATAAATTCTGCGCTGTCGTTGTCCAAATTCTCATATTTACAAAAATCAGAAACAATACGGTTAAAATCCACTTTTGTATTTTTTCTTTTCAACTTATTTAGGAAATACAGTGCATCCATTTCTACCATATTATAGCAGCAGCCTTTTATATCCGCCACTTCTATATTCCCATTTTTGTCCCTTCTCAAATTATCAAAATAAGTATTTTTAAGACACATTTCAATTCTACCCATACTTCTCAATATTAAATCTATATAATGATGCTCATATATATTGTTCAAACACTTTTCTGCTCTCGTCAGATACTTTTCCCCCACTTCATTTATTTTTTTTTGGAAAGTATTTTTATCTCTCAATCTTTTTATCATGCCTATATCTTTTTTCAGCCTTCTATTGTAAATCTTATATTGTTCCACCGTTTTGCCTATGTTGTTGTTCAGGCGCTTATTCATAACACCAGTATATCCCAATGTTTTTACATGGAATTCACTTATTGTAAAAATTTGATTTTCTATCTCATTCAAAGTTAAGTCTTCACGCTTAACCTTGTCTCCAAATCTTTTTACTACAATTATTCCTTTTGATTGTAAATATCTTATAAAATATGATTCAATGCTGCTGCAGTACACTTTTAAATCACCTCATAACCTTACTTTTGTCCTAATTCTATTTGTGCATTTTCCTCATTTCTCTCAGTATATGACGTTTTCTCTTTTCGAGTTTCATAACTTCTTTTTTCTTTTTATGCATTTTTTCCAGCTGTTTCACAGTTTTTTTTAAGCTCTCTGCCTTATTTTCATAGTATCCCGGGTCATTATCCTGAACTCTTTCTGTTTTTTGTGAATGTGATCTTTTATGCGACATAAATCACCACTCCTTACATCAACTATATTTTTCATTTCGAAATTCTCTTATAAATTCTAATCTGCCCTGTCCATCTTTAAGCATTCTGCATAATTTTTTAATAAAAAAATCTTCTCCCCAAGGCTGTTTCTCCCAATAATACTGTATTCCTATCTGCCAATAATTTTGGGGGAATTCCATAAAACCAGCCATAATAGGTATATCTTCTTCTTTTACATTATTTATTGAACTATATACATTTATAATGAAATTTGCACTGTCAAGCTTCCATTTGCCATTTTTTAGCACTCTTATAATCAGGCTGGATAGATCGTGAAGATACGTGTCCATCATACAGTAGTCAAAATCTATAATATTTACTTCTCCTTTATCATCTATCAAAACATTGTGGTTTGCATAATCATGGTGACAGAATCCGCCGTGTTTTATCTGTCTTTTCATGTTATTGATATAATCAGAATTTTTTAAATGCTCTATAGCACTCTCTGCAACATTTATTTCTTCACTCATGGCATTTAAATACAATATATCAAATTCTCCCTTATGTGGTTTATCCAGTATCTTTTTTTTAAAATCCAATATTTCATTTCTTCTAGTAATAAAATTATCTATCCATTTAAACCACCCTATCCTTGGATTCATTTCATCTATAACTTTAAAACCATAACTTTTTTTATGAAGTTCTGCTAATTTTGAGGCGGCCATCAAAACATCTAATGAACTATTATAGTCACACTTCCTAGAATTAATCCATCTACACAGATAAGCATAGGAATTGCCTATTTTTACATAATCTTTTTTATTGCTGGTACTTATTATTTCAGGAATGCTCCTAAATTTCTTATTTTGGAGATGCTTTATAGCGGAAATTATAAATAGAAAATGTCCGAAATCATAATTTATCACTTTCAAACAATATTTATCATACTCGGTATAAATTTTATATATACTTTTTATTTTTTCTATGAATTCAATATGAATATCATAGGCATCTTCAACATATTTTCGTATTCTCAGTATATCCAAAAGCCTCTTCCTCCAAAAAATTACTATATACGTAGTATATGTCTAATCTCACAGGTATGTGATAGATATAAGATGATTGCTGGTTCAAGGTACAGCATCAAGTTATTTTCACCATTTTATAGGGGTATTAATAATATATATTAGGACGCTTCAATCATTTTAGTGTTACTAGAGTATGGAGGTAGAGAAGAATGAAGATTGCCGTTGATGCAAGGGGAATTAACTGGTATAGAGGCACCGGCATAGGTACTTATACGGAAAAGATATTAGAATTTATGATTAAAAATCACAGGGAAAATTTTTATAATATATATTGGTCAGGTAATAAGTACGAGGCTTTTAGGCAAAAAAATACTAAAATAATAATGTCTTCCAGAAGACAGCATAGATTTTTTGAACAATTCTATTTTCCTGAAAATTTAAAAAGAGAAACCATTGATATATATCACATTCCTCAAAACGGTATTGACATATCTGAAAATATAAGCTGTAAAAAAGTTGTCACCATACATGACTTGATACCTTATGTACTTCCCGAAACTGTCGGTAAAGGATATTTAAAAAAATTTTTAAGACAAATGCCAAATATCATCAATCTAGCTGACGGAATAATAACTGTATCCAACCACTCTAAAAATGATATATTAAAATTTTTCCCAATTGATAAAGAAAAGATATTTGTCACTCCTCTAGCTGCAGATGACAAATACAAACCTTTGGAAAAAGACAAATGCAGATACAATATAAAAACAAAATACAATATAAATAATCCATTTATTCTCTATATAGGAGGTTTCAGCCCCAGAAAAAACGTATCATCATTGATTGCTGCTTTTTCTAAAATTCACAAAAATTTAGACAGAAATTACGATTTAATTATAGTTGGATCAAACAAAGATGATTTGGATGTGTTAAAAAATTTAAGTATGGACTTGAATATAAAAGACAATGTCAAATTTACTGGATTTGTAGAAGAGGAAATGTTACCTGTTTTTTATAATGCCTGTGATATATTCATATATCCATCTTTATATGAAGGATTCGGACTTCCTCCGTTAGAATCCATGAGCTGCGGTACTCCTGTAATAACTTCAAATACATCATCTATTCCGGAAGTGGTAGGAGATGGTGGAATTTTAATAAACCCCTTTGATACAAAAAGTCTTATGTATTCCATAGAGGCCCTTCTCAACGATGAGAGCATAAGAGAAGCTCTGAGCTTTAAAGCTTTAAAACAGGCATCTAAATTTTCCTGGGAAAAAACCTCAGAAAATACTATTAAGGCTTATAAAAAAATTTTGGATATGTAATACAATTGCAAAAGCAAAAACCTTTTAACTAATCCCGCTCCAAGTTAAAAGGTTTTGCTTCTATGTTAAAAGATCCCTATGATTAATATTCCCTATTTTTATTATACACTAATTTTCAGGTTTAGTAAACGTTTTATAAGTGTATTTCTATATTTTCTTCTATGTTTTTAAGGTTTTGATTTTTTATATTGATTCCAGTTAAAACTTTACTTATTTTATCTCTTATTTGTGGAAAATTTTTAGTATAATTTATACCAAAACTCCCTTCTTCCACCCGTGCAAATAAATCCCACACTCTGTCGTTAAAATAAGAAATCCGTTTGTTAAAATCCACAAAATTATATGCAGTCGTATATACCGGGAATCTACCATATTGATTCAATAAGTCCAGCTGTAACTTATTATCCGTAAGTGCAAAATTTATAAAAGCCTGGGCTAAATTAGCCTGTTTAGTGTTTTTATTTATTACCAAATTGGTTCCTCCAAGAGAGGCATCTCTATTTCCCCCTGGCTCAAAAGCAGGCAATTTCATTATACTCCATTTATAATTATCCTTTGGATAGGTATTCATAAGCAATTTGATATAAGTAGGATCAGCAATAAACGATAGCACTTTGTTTTCGTTTAATCCGTCTATCAAAGCACTTTTAGAATCAAAATCTTTTATCAAATCCTCCCCATAGAAGATCTTAGCCAATTCCATGACCCTGGCCCATTTTTGGGATTTAAATCCCAACTTGCCACTTTCATTAAAGTAACTAGTTCCCAATTGATTTGCAAGCAGTAAAAAAATATTGTCATTACAGTCAGAAACATTTCCCATAAATGTTCCCCCAGTATTTTTCTTTATTTTTCTCCCCACTTCTATATAATCACTCCAGGTCTTTATGTTATTTACATCCACTCCCTCCTGATAAAATATATCCTTCCTATACACTATGGCTTTAGGATATGTATCCCAAGGTAATGCATAAAGTGAGCCTTTCATAGTATCATTACTGACTTTATCGCCCAGCAGATTATTCTTATACGAATTCACCGAATTTGTCATTTTTAAAATCTTATCTGAATACGCAGATAAAACATGCTTCATACAGCTGTCACTTACAGTTAATATATCTGAATGATACCTGTAATTATCCAGTATAGACCTGACGTTATTATCTGTATCCTTTACTACTATGACATCTACTTTAGATTTTTTATGTATCTCATTAAACTTGTCTGCTGCAAGTTTTAACTGTGGTCCATGCTCTGTATCAGTTACAACCTCAATATTTCCATGAAGTGCCTTCCCGTCATCTCGGGCAGATTGATTTTTACTGCAGGAAGCAGCAAATATTAAAATTATAACTGATGTTAAGGACAATATTACTTTTGTGCACTTGTTCATAAAAATTCCCCTACTTTTCTGCTAAGATTAATTTGAAATATCCATTTTAAATTAATCTTAACAAATAAAAATATATCTTTCAACTTTACTTATAAAAACTTGTAAATTTAAAACGTCCGAAGAAATATATTTCTTCGGATGTTTTAAAGATTTAACCTTTAGACATTTTATAATTGCCTTTACAATTAAAATCTTCTTTCCAAGCTTTTTCCGCATACGGTTTATAATTTTCAGCTACCTTATCCAATTTCTTCTTAAATTCAGAATCGTCCAGCATCATCTCAGCGCCCTCATCTGTAGGTTTTGCACCAGTTTTCTTTGCAATTTCCCTGATCTGGTTTGTATTATCAATCATCATACACGGCATCAACAAATTTCTGACGTAGGGCTGTCTCTGCCTCAATTCCTTAAAGAAATCCGATTTAAACACGTCTATAAGTTTTTTACCTTTCAAATTATCCACTGCAAAATGAGCAAATATACAAGGTTCAACTTCCTCTTTTGAATTAATATGGCAATAGAATTTACCCGCTATACAGCCTCCTACATAAGGAGCGTCATTGAAAAAGTCAATGGTAAAATAAGGCTTCGTGGTTCTTATTTCCCTAATTCTTTCTCCCAGATGTATTCTCTGCTCCGGAGTAAGCATTAAATCAACATCAGGTTCCTTCCCTACAGGCATGAATATAAAATACCATCCCATCTTGGCACCCTTTTCAATCAACATATCTATAAACTTATCTGATGTAACTGTATCTATATTGTATCTACTAACTGCAGTGGAAACTCCAAATAAAACTCCCCTTTCCCTTAAAAGTTCCATTGCATGCATAACTCTCTTGAATACTCCCCTGCCTCTTCTCTCATCCGTTTCCCTTTCAAATCCCTCCAGGGAGAACATGGGAATCAAATTTCCAAGTTTTTGTATTCTATCTGCCAGCTTTTCATCAAATAAAGTTCCGTTAGAAAATGGTGTGAACATGCAATCGTTATACTTTTCATATATATCAAGCATATAGTCATTTATGAAAGGTTCCCCTCCAAGAATTACAAAATAGTAAATTCCAAGGTCTCTAGCTTCTCCAATTATCCTATCTACTTCTTCTTTAGGTATGTCATCTTCCTTACTGTAACTCGAAGCATAACAGCCGGTGCACCTTAAATTACATCTCATTGACGGACTCATAAGAATTGCAAAAGGTGTCTTTATTCCGGTTTCCTGAAATAATTTCCCCCTTTTGGGGACTCCATACCAAGCGGCATTTGCAAAAAAATTGGTAAAAAATTTATCTATACAATTTTTATTGGAATCCTTAACAATACTAATAGCAAGATTATGGATTGCAGAGTTTGTTTTATACAACTCTTCAACTCTGACTACTTTAGCTAAACTCCCCTCGTCATTTTTTACCGTCTTTTTTACTAATGTAAACAATTTACCAAGGCTTTCTTCTGGATCTTTGTCAAGCAGTTGTACACCGGCTTTAACCAATGCATCCTTAGCTGTCTTTTCCAATATCGCAGTCACCTTCATACGGCACTCCTCCTAAATAATAATAACATAAGAAACGAATGCTTTGAAAACATTCATTTCTCTTTTAAATACATAGAATATACATTATTTATATACCATTATGATATAGTTTTCAATATGCATTTGTCAACATTCAATTATATTAAATTAGGCCTTAGAATTCCCCTGTTTTAAAAGTTCAGCGGCGGCTTCTCTATATATTTCCTGTATGCTTACTTTGTTTTTAATTGCAAGCTTCTTGCAATCTTCATATTCAATTTTGCTCTTCACGTTTTTTCCTTTATAATAGGCATTTTTTATACTTACCTCTCCATATTTAGTGACAACCTTTGTAAAATCCCTATCTAAAACATCCCTCTGGACTCTATACTTTCTAAATCCCAAAGTGGTGGTTTGAGTTAAAATAATGTCTTTTATATTTTCCTCCACTTCAACCTTACACAACACAGTAAGTTTTACCGCAGGCCTTCCTTTTTTCATAATTATAGGAGTCAAGTATACATCCGAAGCCCCACTCTTCAATAAAGCATCTATTACATATTGATAAATCTCAGGGTTCATATCATCTATATTACATTCTATGACCTGCATGTCATCAATATCAGTCTCACCTAAAAAAACTCTCAGTACATCTGGAATCCTTTCATTGTTTCCGTGGCCTATACCATAACCTATCTTATTTATCTTAAAGCTTTTATTTTCTGTATACTTTGAAGAGAGGTAAGTTAATATAGCGGCCCCCGTCGGTGTAGTCGCTTCAAACGGCACTTCAGATTTTATAGGAATGTTTCTCAATATTTCTGCTGTAGCAGGTGCAGGCACCGGAAATACACCGTGTGCACATTTTACAAATCCACTGCCAACTTCCACTTTAGAAGCTTCTACTCTGTCTATTTTTAAATAATCAATACATATAGCAGCTCCCACAATATCAACTATGGAATCTACTGCCCCCACTTCATGAAAATGTATTTCATCCATAGGCTTATTATGAACTTTAGCTTCCGCTTCTGCCACTTTTTTAAAAATTTCCAAGCTCATGTTCTTAACATTTGAACTCAAGCTGCTGGAATCTACTATATTCTCTATATCATTTAAATTTCTATTATGATGGGAATTATATTCTCGACTTTTTTTTAAAATCACATCCACTTTAGTTCCAGATATACCACTTTTTACATCCTTAACTGCATGAATTTCATAACCCCCAACATCTAACTTCGACAGTTCCGACTTCAAGTATTCTTTATCTACCCCCAAATCTATCAGGGCTCCCAAATTCATATCTCCACTTATTCCAGAAAAGCAATCATAATAAAGTATCTTCATAATTTTTAATCTCCCGTAATATTTATCTAATATTGTGATGATCTAATTTTACCATAAATACAAATAGTATATGTAATGTTTTTCATTTGACAAAATAGTCATCTGGTATATAATCTAATATATATTTCTTGTATAATATAAAAAAGGTTGTGTTATTATTGAAAAAATTGCGGCGGGATTTCTATTGCGGGGATACACTATCCGTAGCACAAAATCTCCTTGGCAAAACATTGGTCCATATTACAGAAGGTAAAAGGTTATCCGGGAAAATAGTTGAAACAGAGGCATATAAGGGTATTACAGACAAAGCTGCACATTCTTACGGAGGGAGACGCACCAAAAGAACCGAAATCATGTATGGTCCCTGCGGATTCTCATATGTATATATGATATATGGAATGTACTATTGTTTCAATATAGTAACTCAAAAAAAAGGTGTACCCGAGGCAGTACTAATACGGGCCGTCGAGCCTTTGGAAAATTTAAATGAAATATCCCTAAATAGATATGACAAATCATTTTCCTCCCTGAATAAAACCCAGATAAAAAATTTAACCAATGGTCCCGGTAAATTATGCAAAGGTTTAGCCATAGGCAAAAGTGAAAACAAGCTGGATCTCTGCGGCGGCACCCTGTATCTAGTGGATGACAATTCAAATGATTTCAGTATAAAAAATGCCAAACGGATAGGTATCAGTTATGCTCAGGAGGCAGCAGATTATCCGTGGAGATTTTACATAGAAAATAACATCTACGTATCCGCTAAATAAATTTATGAAAGTAGCTATAATATCATGAATTATGTATATATTTTAAAATGCAGAGATGGTACACTTTATACAGGATACACCAATAATCTAGGAAAAAGGTTAAAAGCTCACAACAGCAAAAAAGGGGCCAAGTATACCAAAGGCAGGACTCCCGTAAGACTTGTCTATTTCGAGAAATTCACCTTGAAAAAAGAAGCCCTGCACAGAGAGTATATAATAAAAAAGATGAAACGCAAAAAAAAATTGGAATTGATCAACCCTGTTAAATCTAGGATGCACAGGGAATGAAGAAAATGAGAAGGAAATGTGAGGGGTCAGTATCAGTTACTAGACCCCTTCCATGAATAAAGATTTAAAATCAATCTTACAGATATTTTTTAAAATTACTCTTATCTTTTAACCTATCCACCAAATACTTTAACTCCTGATCTTTATTCCTATCCATGATTAAAAGTACATCTTTGCAGTTTATAACAATCAGGTTTTTAACACCAAACATTATTATAAGTTTGTCATTTCCAAATACAGTACAATTTTCACTGGATTGCAGTACCGCATTCCCCTTTATATTATTTCCATCAAAGTTTTTAAAAAGCCTTCCCAATGCAGTAAAGGTTCCTATATCATCCCAAAAGAAATCACATTTAATAACATAGGCTTTCCTTGTTTTTTGCATAATTCCAAAGTCCACCGATATGCCATCTATAATTTTATATTGTTCTTTAACAACTTCCTCTTCCCGATCTGTATCCAAACTCTGATACATAGACAGCATACATTTATACATTTTGGGAAGGTATTTTTGCATTTCTCTCAAAAAAACATCTGCCCTCCATACAAATATTCCACTATTCCAAAGATATGTGCCTTTTAATATTAAATCCTTGGTCACTTCTATATTGGGCTTTTCCAAAAATCTTTCTACTTTAAAAGTAGCGCTGGCCGATTTGATTTTTTCCCCCATTTCTATATAACCATACCCAGTTTCAGGTCTAACAGGTTTAATTCCCATAGTAATCAAACCTCTTTTCCTTTCTGCAATTTGTACGGCTTGAGAAATGGTATCTAAAAATAATTTTTCATTTTCTATATAATGATCTGAAGGTAAAATTATCATGGTAGCATCAGGATCTTTTTTTAATAATTTTACTGCAGAAAATCCGATACAGGTGGCAGTTTCCTTATTCTCCGGTTCTGCAAATATATTCTGCTTATTTATATCTAAGAGTTCTTCCTGTACTTTACTTATATACTCTTTATTCGTAACCACATATATATTTTTTCTATCAACTAGAGGTATAATTCTATCTACAGTATTTTGCAAAAAACTTTTACCATTTATAATTTTTAGAAATTGTTTGGGATTTTTGGCCCTGGATAATGGAAATAATCTTGTTCCTTTACCTCCTGCAAGAATTAGCGCATATAACAATAACTTCACTCCAAATATAATGCTAATCATGTTTTATAATATGTGTAAACCATTATAAACGTGAAACAGATTAACCATGCGGACAACTCTATGTTAAAAAAACCTCGTCTTCCATTTACATGGGAACGAGGTCATATACAATACTAATTATGAGATCTATGCTTCCGCACTTTCTTTTTTATGTTTTGACGCAGATCTAAACATAGCTACAGATGTATAAACTAAAACAGCAATTACAACCCATTTCAAAATATTCAAAGGTAGTGACTTAACTATATATGCCGCTATCAATACACCTACAACACCAAATATGGTTATAGCCAGAGAAGCCTTCCGGTCATAGGAATCTTCTTTTATAAATTTAACTGAAGCAGCCGGCATCAAAAATGCACAGGAACCCATCATTATGGGAAAAGCTACTTTAGGGCTCATCCCAAGTGCAAACACCAATGCCATACAAGGTGCATAAAGCCCTATTCCAAGTGTCATAAGAGCTCCCAATAAGAAATTGGCTATTACAGCAATTACAAGCTTCCCTCCTGTAAGTCCTATTGCAGTTCCACCTACTGGCATAAGATTTACCTGACCTGCAAACATCACAAATGCCACTACAATCAGCGCAGCGCCCATTCCCAGTTCTACTTTTCTCTCGTCCAGTTTGGAAACTATTCCCGCACCTATTACAGCACCAATAGTTGCTGAAATCAACATAGCAAACAATGTTATAGGCTCTACTTTTATAACTGTTATAAATATAAGTGCTTCAACAATTACAGGGATAGTACAGGATACATTCAAAGTACCGGGTAAAGTTCTGTCTTTTGTAAGGTTGAAAAACTTTAACAATGCTGTGCTGGTTGCAAAACTGCCTATTCCAAGAGTATCAAAAAAATTTGCTATAAATCCAACTCCACCTAGTGCAAAGAAATTTGTTTTTTCCAATTTTTTTTCTTTAACGGCTTTTGCATAATCTCTAAAAAATAAAAATGCAAAGTATACTACTAAAACAAGTAGTATACCAAAAACTATTTTTACCACTGAAAGACCCCCTCTATTTTTTTCCTTATAATTATAAATATTTTGCAAAAATCAATACAGTACTAAATTCATATATTTTTTAGTTTATTTCAGAATAAACCCATACTTAACTGGATCATCAGGATCTATGAAGAACTGACTATGACCTGTTATATAAGCAGAACCTGTTATTTGAGGAATAACTGCATCATAATCCCCCACTTTAGTTGTTCCAAGTATTTTACCTTTAAATTTCGTATTTATAATACTCTCATACACAAAATCCTCATTTACGTTGAGTTCTCCTCTTGCATAAAGGGTAGCCATCTTTGCACTTGTCCCTGTTCCACAAGGTGATCTATCCAACTGTCCTTGTCCGAATATAACTGCATTTTGATAATTAGCATCTTTGCTTTTCGCCGGTCCCCATATTTCGCACAAATCCACCGTCTTTATATGAGAAAGTGTGGGGTGCTGTATTTCTACCTGTTCATTTACTGCTTTTATTATTTTCATTCCTATCTCTACCAGTTTCTGGGCATTCTTGGTTTCTATTTCTATTCCCAAACTTTCCGCTTTGACTATAGCAAAAAAACTTCCTCCAAATGATATATCCATTGGAACTTTCCCTATGCCAGGTACTTCAATTTTTACATCCTTTTTGTACAAAAATGCCGGTACATTGATTATAGAAACTTCTTTTGCACTTCCATTTTGAACTTTTACAGAAGCCTGTATAAGTCCCGCAGGAGCCTCTAAAGTAAGTTTTGTAACCGGTTCAACAGGCTTTACCATACCCGTCTCCACTGCCACTGTAGATGCACCTATAGAACCATGTCCGCACATATTTAGATACCCGCCGCCATCCATAAATATTATTCCTATGTCAGCCTTATCCGTAGTGGGTTGTGTCAGTATAGAACCAAACATATCGTTATGTCCTCTCGGTTCAAGCATTATAGCTGTTCTCAAATAATCCATGTGCTTTTCAAGGTAAGCCTTTTTTTCCGGCATCGTATTTCCGGGAATATTGGGTACTCCCCCTACAACAACTCTCGTGGGCTCACCCATAGTATGTGAGTCGATAGCAAATATAGTCTTTTCAATGTTCATAATTAATCCTCCCCATTTTTCATTTTTAATTTTAAAAAAGCCAAGGCTTTTTTAGCATCCAACTCCGTTACATTATTTTCCCCTACCACTTCAGTTTCAATGCCCTCTGGTGACTTATTAAAATCTACTATGGTATTCATATATTCATTGGTAACTACAAATTGAGCTTGAGTTCCCACAAAACTCATTCCAACTACAGGTATGTGCCTTTTACCAATTTCCTCTATAGCCGTGGCAAAATCTATATTACTGTTTCCCCAACCATCAATGGATATTATAGCTCCATCTGCCCTCATAGCTTCTACCCAAGCTCCCACCCTCTGGGCCACAAAAACTTTATCCTGATTTTCCTGAGGTGTTCCTGCAACAATGATTCCCAAAAGATCAACATCATCATCTTTCGACACCACATCTAGAAGAGGATCCCTAAAATGATGCAGTGTAGTCTCTTTTGTAGATGGTCCAATTCCCATTTTTTATCACCTCTAATTCATAGCTCTAAGTGCACCATCTCTATACTCATTAGGGCTCAATATTATAGGTACATTCCCCATATCTATCACAGATCTGCATCCTATAAATCCACCCGGGCTTTTGCCGAGAACTCCCGTATCATACATAGCTCCCTGTCCTGCCACTTGTTTTATTATAATAACTTTCTTCTTATTATACCTTATTTTATCAAAATATTCATGCTTTTCACTACATTCTTCACCATGCATTTTTTTCAAGCATTCTCTTATATTTTGAATTACTTTATCACAAACTTCATGGGCAGCCATAGGTCCCGGACGACTACTTCCTTTACCAGATCTCAATGTGACATTTATATTTACAATTATATCATCTTCAGCAGGTGTGCCGGCTTTGCCAAAAACTACTTGATCCTTGAGTATTCCCTCGGAGGAACCAAATTCAGCAACTTGTATTCCATTTTCATCTACACCTGTCAACATAACACATATGCCTGTCAAAACATGTGTTATTCCTTCACCAATTCTGCCCAATACTTTAACAGCTACAGGTGAAAAATCCATTATAGAATTTATAAAGACATCTTTTTCATTGGGCTTAATTATATTTAAATCCACTTTCTTTATAAGATCTCTCTTTACATCTACAATATCCATTATATTTTTTTTAATATATAAAGTATTGTTTTTTATAGAGGTTTCATCAGCAAATTCTACTTTGTCTATGGGAAAAGTCTTTATAACAAGTCTTCTCATTTTTTTCTCTTTATTCATATATCTCACCCTATTTTAAATTATTTTACAGCAATTACAAACTTTTAAGTTTGTAATTGCCATAAAAATTTAATTCATACCTACCAATATCAAACTTTTGCTACATACTCATAAGGAAGTGGCACTATCGTCCCCGGCGTAGTTATCTTAGTGAGTTGTGTGAGTGCATCCTTCACTATTCCTGTCTGCATCTCTACGTTATGAGGTTCACCTGCATTAGCTCCCATAGGTACTCTCGGAGCAACTGCCCTCGGAGTTCCTGTCTGTTTAACCACAGGAGGCAGTGCTGCTATAATTATTGTAGGAATGCCTATTTTTTCTATTGCTCTCTGCACCAATACTGCAGAGCGGTGGCAAGTTCCTCATCCAGCAGTCATTATAACTCCATCGACATTTTCATCCTTCAATATTTTAGCTATAGTAGGACCTGTTTCCTCTCTGAACTTCTGCTGGTTTCCACCACCGCCCATAAATCCTATATGGGTTGGAGCTATTGAACCAATAAAACCGGCTTTTACCAACTCTTTCAATCTATCCAGAGGGAACATACAATTTATATCTTTGTTAACATCTCCATTATCATATCCACCATGTGATACCATAAGATCATCAGTGCTGGTGTCACCTGGGATTTTTCTGAATGTAAAATCTCCTGCCAGATTAAACCTTTTGTCTGTCTTTAAATGTATTCCTGCTGCCGAAGCAATGGCAATTTTCATATCTTTAAGCTCTTTCTTTACAGGAGCCCATACTGGCGGAGGAGTTATAGGCACAAATATTTCCGACTGCAGACCTTTAACAACCGTTAAATCCATTATAGATTACCTTCCTTTCCATTTTTTTTATCAATATTGCGTATATATTTTTCATTAGCCTGAGATGAAAGTACCTCAGGAAAACTCATTTTAAAACCAATTTCCTGACCCAATTTCAACGGATAATCTGTTATAAGCATTCTCAGAGGTATTTTTAAATATCCTAACCTTCCTTTTAAATCTATTCCAACAGCACCTTCTTCGACTTGAACAATTATTCCCTGCATTTCGATTATCCTATCACCGTATTTTAAATCCACTCAATTTACCTTCTTCTGTTAAGAATATTTTTCTTTCCTCTTTTTGCTTATCGGAAGAGATTGTTCATTTTTAGCTCTTTCTATTTTTTTATCAGTAGTTTCTTCTATGAGATCTAGGTTATTCTCAAGTGTGTTTCTATTATATTTCCTTTCAGCCTTTTTCACATCTTCTCCTGCCATAGCTGCTTTTAACATAGCAACGCCCCTTACAGCATCTTCCGGGCAGAGTGTATTGCAGCCAAGCACTTCATTCTCTATTCCCGCTTCTGACTTATTGTTATCTATCATGTATTTCATATACTTATTTCCAACAACCAGAGCTCCCTGAACTGCGCAGAAGGAGAAAGCTACACAAGGTATTCCTCTTTTACCTATCTGTTCCACATGGCTGGCAAAGTCAATATGATTATTTCCAAATCCTTCAGTTGTAACAAAAGCTCCATCTACATCCAATGCCTCCACAATCATTCCCATTCTTTCAGATACATAGAATTTCTCAGTATTTATCTGAGGGCTGCCTACAAATAATACTCCGCAGAGATCCAGTTCCTCGTCATTAAGGACTTCATGCACTAAAGGTTCTCTCCAATAATGCCTTGAACACTCTTTAGATGCAGGCCCTATACAAGTCAGTGCGTGAATTCCACCATCAGCTACTTCAAGAGGCGATAACATTATAGGAATATTCCCCAAATCTACATTGGGTTTCCCACCAAGAAAACCTATAGGTTCTATAGGTAAGATCAAATTATCATGCATAGCACCTTGACCCATTATTTCCTTTACTATTACAACCTTTTTCTTACCAGGTCTTCTAACATGCTTAAACTCCTCAACATTAACTACCAGAGAATCATCATCGACTTTTTTAAGTGCTTCCCTTATCTCCTGCGTCAACACGTCTGTAGCTTTATGAGCCGCCAGAGGCCCTCTTCTCTCCATATTTGTCTTAGCTTGAATAGTCATTTGAGTTTTGATGAATATTTCTCCCTTATCTGGACAACTTGGCCTTCCCCATTGAATGTTTTCATCAAGATATCCTTCTGAAGAACCAAATTCTCCGATTTGAACTCCATTTTCATCAGTACCCGTAAGCATCATCACAACACCATCTAAGACTCTTGTAACCCCTGTTCCAAGTTTGGAATCTCCCTCTTTTGTAGCAATAGGCTGTACATCCATTATAGTTTCACTATAAGTGTGATACTTGTCAGGTGTTATTATATCAATTTTCATATCCTTAACCAATTTACTTTCGGCTACAGCATCCTTACATACAGCCTTTCTTATATAAAGGGTTGTTCCTTCTATTTTAGTTTCTGGACCAAATTCTACCTTGTCAATTTTGTAATGTTTCCTTGTGAGTGTCCTCATTACTTTTTCTTCTCCTGGAATTTCAAGACCTTTACTACCTTCAGATATAGATTTTGTCGTGGGTACCGAAACACCATTTGCAGAAGATATCGAATTCAAACCCTTCAGTGGTAATTCTATATTAATTCCCTTGCCTTCAGCAATTTTAATTTTAAGAATCCCATTGGAAGTACTGTTTGATTCTTTTTTAACATATCCCTCCAACATGCCTCCAGTTACAGCTGTTAAAGCTGGTGCGTCAATTTTGAGTTTCTTCCCAACAACTTCTTCCCTTGAAAGCACATTTTCATCCAATTTGATCAAAAGTGAATCTTCAAGTTTTTCAAAGTTCATTGGATTTTCCAAGTCAGCAGCTTTTATGATGTCTCCTGCTTTTTTATTATACTTTAAAACTGCCTTCTCTTTTCCTTCAGTTAACTCCCGGCTGTTTCCAGCAGCAGTTAACTTTCCTGAATATTCAGCGCTCATCTTAATACCTCCTTATTCATTTTTCAAGGTTCTTTAATCCTTTTTTTATTGAACTTAAAATTTATATTTTAAAATCCCTTACACAGCTATTAGCCTAAGTAAAAGGGAAGTTCAATGTCTATTCCTTTACCCTCTTCTATCTGTATTTTCAAAGTTCCACCAACTACTGAAACAGATGCATTTCCCTCATCTACCATATTGTCTATTTGGGGAATTTTATCTTCTTCAGAAATTTCTTTGACTTCTTCTTTACCTTTTTCTTCATCTTCTCCCTTCTTAACTCCTTCCAAAATGTCTGGAGTAAGCGGAGTGAGGGAATCTATGGTTTTAGTAAGCTTTGCACCTATTACCTCTTTTACTTTTAAGCAGTTATCAGGTATTGTCATCAATCCTGAGTCCACCATATCTGGAAATATATCAGGATCCTCCAAATTTTCAGCTGCAATAACCGTATCTTTCTCTGTTCTGCAGCATACAACGGCTGCTTCGTCTTTTACTTCCTCTGCATGTTCAGCACTCATTGACATATTAAATCATCCTCCTTATTTTTTATATTTTAAAAATTAAGATTCACATTCCATCGGGAGCCTTCTTGTCAGCGGATAATTTACTGTTCTAAATACATGATCCGTATGATGATATACAGGCAATCCCATCTTAGGAGCACAGCACATTACAGTATTTGAACAATCACTGCAGTTTGATATGAGAACTCTTTTAGCACCATGCTTCTTTAAATACATAATCGCCTGTGCCTGACCCGGACAATGTCCTGGAGTCTTACATTTATTTGTTCCCTTAATCTCTTCTACATTTTTACATTTAGTGACTGCAACTACTTGAGAGTGCATTTTAGAAGCTACATCTCTGAGCCTTGCCTCATTTGCTCCACAGGCACATACCAAGAGCCCTATAGGACCTTTGTACTCTGGAAAAGGTATGGTTACAATAGCTCCTCCTGAAATCTTGGTAACCACGGCAGTATCAATATCCTGGGAAGTTCCTGTATAAGGTCCCCCTATTATGAGTTCACCATATTCACCATCTATACCACCGCATTTTTCAATAAGGCTCTTTATACTGCTTCCGACAGGCACCTGAAAAAATACATTTGGTTCTATTCCAGATTTCAATTTACCTATAACTGTTATATCCTTATCTATTACTGGCTTTCTATGATCCACTGCCATAGTTATATTAAAAAGGGTTTCAGCATTTAAAACTACACAATCTGCCTCAGCTGGAAGCTGCGTAGGTTCAAGCCATCTGTCAAATATTGCATGAATAATAGCTCTTTCTTCTCCCATGGGATACATGTCAGGCAGTTCCTTAATTTGTATAGAGCTGTCATTTTTTAAGTAATCTTTCAATGCTTTTATGGCATTTAAATGCTTGGATTTGATTGCTATGTAAGCTTTCTTAGCACCGGTAGAACTCATAGCATACCTTATCCCCTTTATTATCTCCCCGGGCCTTCTTTCTATTCTGCTCATATTGTGATGAAGTACCGGTTCACACTCTACACAATTGGCAATTATATATCCATCAGCTAGTTTTGTCTTTAACTTTATATGAGTTGGAAATCCTGCCCCTCCAGCACCTACAATTCCCGCCTCAAAAGCTGTCTCTGCTATACTGCTGCATTTTTTAATTTTTACATATTCCTCTGACTGTTTGTCACCGGGTTCAATTATAATTTCTGCATCAGTTATTTTAACTATCTTTCCAGAAACACTGGTGTGTATTTTGGCTCCAAGTCCTTTTGGCTCTGCTATACATTCTCCCCTTTTCACTTTTTGACCTTCCTTTACAACAGGTACGTCAGGACCTCCTACATGCATTTTTAGGGGAAAACTATAAACTTGTTCCATTATTATCCCTCCTAAGTATTTAAGCTCATATCTCCTGCTTATTAAACTTTAAAAGCATATTTTATACCAATTTGCAGAATTTTATACATTTATTTTATAAAGCTTGCTAATACTAAATTTAGGAGCTATAATTTTTTTTTATAGCTCCTATAAAAATAGGTTAATGTATTATTTTTTGACACTTTTTGTACTTATAAACTTGTTAGTTTTTCATGAAAACGCTTAAATATCACAAATAATTCTACTTTTTTGTAGTGTCAAGAACTTAACACACTTGTTAAATTATTGACACTACAATTTAAGCTTACTTAACTTATAGTAAAGAGTACTTCGTTTTATATTTAAAATCTTAGCTGCCCTGTTTTTATTTCCATGTGCCATCTTCATGACTTTTTCTATAGTCCTTTTTTCTACATTATCCGTTATTTTTTGAAGATCGTATCTATTTTTGCTATCGTATTCATATTCTTTTATATTTATATCATTTATATATTCTTTTATATATTCAGGTATGGATTCCACAGTTATCTTTCCGTTATCAGATAATACAACCATTCTCTGTATAACATTCTTAAGTTCCCTAATATTTCCATTCCATTTATAATCACTTAAAATTCTATATACTTTTTCATCAATATAATTTATTTCTATGCCTTCTGCTTCAGATACCTGTCTTAAAAATAACTTGGATAAGTCTTTTATGTCTTCCCTTCTATCTTTCAAATCCGGCAAATTTATCTGAACTACAGCCAGCCTATAAAATAAGTCTTCCCTGAATTCTCCCTTTGATATCAGTTCTTTCAAATCCTTATTTGTAGCTGATATTATTCTGGCACTTGTTGTAATAGATTTTTCACTGCCCAACCTGTACACAACCCCATCCTGGAGCACCCTCAATAACTTTGCCTGCATTTCCATAGGCATATCGCCGATTTCATCTAGAAATAAAGTACCTTTATTTGCAAGTTCAAATTTACCTATTTTACCTCTTTTTATGGCTCCGGTAAAAGCACCTTCTACGTATCCGAACAGTTCACTTTCAAACAAATTAACAGGTATTGCACTGCAATTTATAGCTACAAAGCTTCCAGTTCTCTTACTGGCCTTGTGTATTGCCTTTGCAAAAACCTCTTTTCCTGTACCGCTCTTTCCTGTAATCAAAACACTGGTGGATGTGGGAGCTACCTTCTGGGCAATTGAAATTGCATCTATTATCTTTTTATTTTTACCTACTATAAAAGAAAAATTATATTTGGAGGATATCTCATTCTTATAAGCATATTCAAAGAATTCCACCCTTTTTTTCTCGTCTTCCAGCTGTTTTGTCAGGTTCACCTCATCCGTCATGTCTCTATCTGTGGATACCACGGCTACCAATTTCTTATTTGAATCGTATATTGGTAAAACACTCAATACTACAAATTTCCCTTTTACAGGTTCATGAAAAGCATTATCAATTCTGTGCTTTGTATTGAGTACTTTTAAAATCATAGCATTTGGGAAAAAATCTCCTATATACTTTCCCAATATCTCTTTTACTTTAACATCATATACTCTTTCACAGCTCTTGTTCCAATACTTAACTATCCCCCTTCCGTCACACATACAAACTCCCTCGTGCAAGTTGTCAAATACATAATTCTGAAGTTTAAAAAGTTCATCAACTCTTATATAAAACGTATCTCTAAAATTATTATTTGTAATAACCCCAATGATATGATCTTTTTCCGTAACGGGCAATCTGCCTATATTTTTCTTAATCATCATATCTCTTGCAAACCTAGCAGATGAATTACTATCTATGGTCAACACATTTTTAGAAGCATACTTGATTATGGAATCTTTAAGCGATATTCCTCTATATCTGCTCCTAATTACATCTTTTATGGTAAATATGCCAATCAACTTCTCACTGTTATCTACTATTAAAATCTCATCTCTTTGATACTTAACCATTTTATCAAAAGCATTTTCCAAAGTTTCATCGTCATATACCTTTATAAATCCCCTTGTCATTATATCTTTGACTTTATAAATCAACTCAAAAATACCCATTAACTCACCCACTTATATTTTTAAATACATTTTCTTGATTTAGATAAACTCTACTTATATAATTATTTTATCATTAAATATAAATAGAGAAATAGTCTTTCTATAAACTTTTGAAAGACTATTTCTCTATTTTAAAAATTTTTTAAGCTCACACTACCTTAAGAACCTTTGCATCTGCTGTCTGAATTCCATATCTTTCAATTCCTATATTGTCCAGTTTGTTCCACAATTTTTTCATGGTTCTTTCAGGATCATGATAAAATTCACTTCCCATTATTCTGTAAAACACCCATCCTACTCTCTCTAGATCCAACTGCCTTTCTACAGCCTCCCTCCAATTATACTCTTCAGATGGCATATCTCCCTCACATATTACGGCAACTCTATTTCGTACGCCCTCTACAATAAAATCCATTTTATACTTGCCTATCTTTATTTCAGGAGTAACCTTGTATCCCCTGTTCTTTATAAGGTTATAAACATCTTTTTGAAATTCAGTCTGAAATATATATTCTATATTCCTACTGTCACTGCCATTTTTGTCATAATTCAAACAATAATTTAGGAGAGAATACCTTACACACTCTTGATTCAGATCTTTTAAATCTACAGAATGAAATAACCACATCTGATTTCTGGCCCTACTTGCTGCCACATTAAACCTCTTAATATCATTTTCTTTTGTAAGAGGTGCAAATTTTACATTTTTAGAAATCACCATAGACAAGAACATTATGTCCCGTTCATCACCTTGAAAAGAATAAGCATCTCCGCATATAAGTTTTCTCCTTATAATTTCTTTTACACCGATTTTCTCCTTCAACATATTTTCAATAAGTCGTCCCTGTGCCTCACCAAGCAGTGATATAACACCCATAGACATATTTGAATATTTGCTATCCCTGCAGCAGGCTGCAACTTTATCTACCAAACATTCAGCTTCTTTAATATTTACCGGTTTGCTGGAATCCCTAACTCCCTCCTCTACCTTAATTGTATTTATAACAGGATAAAATCTCTCATTGATTCTAGGATATCTTAAAGTCAACATTTCTCCGGAATAAACCAAATTATTGCTGAAGTTTATTATTTCAGGTACACATCTAAAATGTTCTTTCAGCATAAGTCTAGCTGGGAATACTCTCAGTGCCGTATCATAAAGACTTGTCTGTAAATCAAACCACTGTCTTTGAGGTATTTCTTTTAAATATTTATTTATTAAATTGTACATAGTCCTCTGATCAACACCCACAACTTCTGGACTTATCTGATTATCATCTCCTACTATAACTGCCCTTTTGGCTCTCATTAGCGCACACAATGAAAACAAATCACTTTGGCTGCTTTCATCAAATATTATTACATCAAACATATTTTTTGAAAGCTTTACATTTTCTATAACCCTGTTTAATGGCATAATCCATACTGGAATGATCTTTTTGCACTTCTCCATTTCCCTCTGGGCTATTTTTCTGTACTCAGGTACCATCTTACCTCTGCCCTTTCCAATCCTCTTCACTGCCTGCATCCATGAAAACAAACTTCTCTTTTCATTTTCCGTAGTTCTAAGTATTTGATTATACCAGGTTTTTTTTGAAACCATCTCCTTTATAATTTCTTTTTCTCTGCTCTTTTCAATTCCTATAGCTCCTTCTATCTTCTCTAAATTCAAGCTATACATATGATCCAGCAGGCTATTCCACTGCGCCCATTTCCATGCTTGTGCCCAATCATTAAATTTCTCTTTCCCGGAACCCCAATTGTCTATTATATTTTCAGCGGTTTCAGGACATACTTTACTTAACTTGTCGACAAGCTCATCTATTTTAATGCATTTATTTTTCAATCCTTTGATTTCCCTCAATTCCTGCAGCACAGCCTTAACTTCTTCCACATTCAGTTTATCCACAGCTTCATAAAGCTTTTTTAACTTGCCCGTATTTTTTATTGTCTTTTTAAATACTTCTATGTAGGCCTTGTCATCGTTGTACGTATTAACACCCTTTATTGCTTTCACACATTCAGCTAAATAATCATATGATTCTTTATTATGCCAATCTATATCTTTAGGGAAAGCTATTCTGCCCAAATTCTTTTCTATTAGTTTCTTATATTTCATGTCCCAATTCACAATTTCCTGTAAATATTCTAAATTTTTTTCCATAATAACCATATCAGAAGGTTTCATAGAAAGAGTCACAGTTTTTAGCCCGTAGTCCCTCATAGTATTATTCCAAATATTCTTCAATTCGTTTACAATTTGCCTTTGTTGAATATAGAGTTTAACTATTATCGCCTGTTCCATGTTTCTCAACGGCACACCATCTACTTTACAATTTTTTAGCACATAATTGCATTCAGGATGTGTCATTATAAATATTTTCCCTATTTTACCTTTTTTATCAAAGCAGCTGTATAATACTTCAAAATTCTCCAGAAAACTATCAATATCAATATCATCTGAAATTTCTATATTGTGATTTCTAATTTGATTTCTAATTTTGCTAAATATCAACATACAATTGTTACTCTTATACAATAAATCCTTAAATGTCTGTCGTGTTAAATTGCTATTATAATATTTATTAAATATGCTCCCCCACACACCTTCTCCCAATATCGTAATTTTACCCTTGCACTCTTCCAGCAGAGCCAATAATTTATCATACTCGCATACACTGTCGCAAGGCACATACCATCCCTTCAACATCTTGATATACCTGTGATATTCCAGCCTTAACTTTTTATATTCTGATATTTTGCCGCAGATCTCATCATCTTCAGGTATTTTACCTATAACCCCCTTTAAATTATCAAATTCATATTTCTGATTTTTATCTACTACCTCCCTTAAATATATCAACAGATCAAATTCCCTTTCTGTCAATGGCATAATATCCTCCATGGAAATCCTGTCTTCCAACCAACAATATTTTTTTCTATTGCTTCTAACCCACTTTGCAATATCCATAAGCGTATACTCTCTACCATCATAATTTACATTTTTTCTCTCCAATTCCTGTATACATTTGAATTTCTTATACAATTCATTTTGTCTTTCCTTACAGAATTCCAACTTATTCTCTAATAGTTCAACTTCTCTACGCATGCTGTCTGCATCCATTGATAAATTATCCGTTATCCTCCGGATTGAATCATTTAAACCATTTAGAGAACTTGGATCATTGCCAAGCACACTGATACACAATGGTCTTATTTCTTCAGGTATTTTTTCTGTCAGCACTCTGAGTGCCTTGCTTCTTTGACTTGTTATCAACACCCTTTTACCATGGGCAAGAAGATGACATATTAAATTGACTATGGTATGACTTTTGCCAGTACCTGGAGGTCCCTGAACGACTACTCCATAGTTTTGGGAAATTTTCTTTACTATTTCTTTTTGCTCTAAATTTGCAGGCAACGGAAAAAGTAAATCCTCTCCTACTTTTTCCCATTCATGTTTTTCTTCATCATTACAGTCAATATTTTTTTCATCTACCAATGCCCTTATAGTCTCAGGTATTTTACAGCCATTATCTATAGCCTTAATTATATTATTTATTTCGATCTGCCACAATTTAGCATTACTTTTTCTTACAAAAATAACAGAAGTATTATATATATTTGGATATTCTTCAAAGTTAATTCTCTTTTTTGAAAAATTACTTTTTTTAAATTCCCCCGAAATATCTATATATGAAAAAAGTTTTAAAAATATTTGTTCAATTTGTTTTAAATTTCTCGGATCCAGGTTAATTCTATTTATCCTATCAGCTAAAGCAAAAATATCATGTATATTACATTCCTCAAATCCCTCAAATAATGAGGTTTCCAAAACAGTTTTACTTGAAGGGATCAGTGTAAATACCTCTTTTCCTCTGTCAAACCCTATTTTCATCCTTGTAGTTAGTACAGGATGAAGGATCTTTTCATTCCCTCTTTTCCACAGGAGTAAACCATGTCCAAAAACTACTTCAAAATTATCCTCATTTTTTTCATTTTCCTGATATATATGGAAAAATTCTTCATACAGCTTGCCGCACTTTATATTTACTTCAATCCAAGGTTCATTTATATTCAGTTTATTTACAGTACATCCCGATATGTGTGAAAAATCCTCTTCCCAATAAAATTTCTCATAATCATATACACTTCTTATAACCTTCCTATTTAATTTTTTCAAGCTCAATAAATAAGAAAATATATTTTTTACCCTGTTCCTATAATCCATAATCTCCCTCCTAATAATGGCCAATTAAATAGTATATTTACTTTTATGTTAAATTATACCATCGAATGAGGAAAATTTCAAAATTTTCGTTAAACAAAATTCACATATTCATGACAGTATTTTTCTACAATTATTTAAAAATTAAAAGAAGCAAGTTTTAAAATAAAGCTCACTTCCTGACTTTTTTCACTATTATTTTGTAAACAATAAATCCTATTATCACAATCACTAAGGCCATATCAGCAAAATGGAACCAACTTCTTATAATTGTCCAATTCTCTCCCATCTTATATCCAGCATATCCTAAAAATATGCTCCACAACAGGGAACCTAACAGAGTATAAACAACAAATTTTTTGATTTCCATTTTACTTATACCTGCAGGAAGAGAAATAAAAGTTCTAATTATAGGTAAAAGTCTGGAAAAAAATACAATTTTTTCTCCATATTTATTAAAATAGTAATCACTTTTCTCAAGACGTGACTTAGACAACCTAAGTTTATCTGCATATTTTTCAACTAAAGGTCTTCCTCCTATTCTTCCTAAAAAATAAGCACCTATAGAGCCTAACATCCCGCCTAGTGTCCCAAATACTATAATAAGTAATAAATTTAACCTCCCGGTAAAACTCAAATATCCCCCAAAAGGTAATATAGCTTCACTGGGAATAGGTATACATGCACTTTCCAATGCCATTGCTGCAGTTATACCTATATAACCAGTTTTATCTAAAACAAAAATAACTGCATTTATTAAGCTTTCTACCATCGTTATTTCCTCTCTCACTGGGATGAATGTATATATTTATACATAATCATTATTTGCAGGAATCTCTTTCAATTAACTCATGTGGCAATATATAATTTCTTTCTTCCAATTTTTCTTTATTTATCATTTTTATAAGCATTCTCATACCTATTGAACCCATATCATAAATAGGCTGTGATATAGTTGTCAACTTAGGATAAAATACAGATGCCAAATATACATTATTAAATCCCATTACATCTATATCTTCAGGTACCCTGATTCCATTATCCCTGAGTGCATTTATAACTCCAACAGCTATCTCATCGCTGGTGCAAAATATTGAATCTATTTTTGTTTTACTCAATATTACATTTATACCTTTATATCCATTTCTAGCTCTAGAACTAGTAAAATAAATCCTATTTTCATCAAGTGTTAGGTTATTTTTTTCAAGAGCCTTTTTATAACCTCTATATCTCATAGCACTGGCATTGACTATATCCTCTCCTGCACCTATATAAGCTATTCTTTTGTTACCTTTTTTTATTAAATATGTAACTCCATCATAGGCTGCCTTTTCATTGTCAATAGTTACACTTGGAATATCCTCGCCTTTACTCTTGCTTTCCACCAAAACCATAGGAAATTGAAGTTGTTTTATAAGGCTTAAAATATTGGGTTCAAGAGAATTGCTCATATACAAGACTCCGTCCACCATTTTTTCTTTTAAAACTTTTAAATACTCCATTTCCTTTTCTATATTCAAATCAGTATTGCACAGTATTATATTATAGTCATATATATTTGCTACATCCTCAGCTCCCCTTACAATTTCAGGATAAAATTGATTGGATATATCTGGGATAATTATTCCTATAGTTCTTGTTCTCTGTGTTTTAAGACTTCTTGCCACTATATTCGGCCTATATCCCAATTTTTTAATAGCTTCTACTACTCTCTTCTTAGTTTCTTCGTTTACAACGTCTACATCATTAAGTACTCTAGATACCGTAGCTATCGAAACTCCAGCTTCTCTTGCCACGTCTTTAATTGATGCCGCCACTTTATATCACCTACCAATTTGTGTTTTTTATAATTATACTTATAAAATTACATTATTACAAGATAATTTACATATTTTTATCAATCACCAACATTTTAATGCAACAGATTGATTTAAACAACCCTCAGTTCCAGGTAAAATCAAAAATTTCCCGGAACTGAGAATATTATTTATCAAAAATCTATAACTTATCTCGTTGACTTATCTCATTTTGCCACTTCCATAGCTATATTAAATTTTTCCCCGTTGATATCACATTCACTATACTTTTTATCGGTATTATAGACAATATTTAAAGAGAGAGTTTCTTTTTTAATTCTACTTTCAAATTTTTTTACTACAGCTTCAAGTTTCCCACTTCCTGAAACATATAAATTTATTTTATCTGAAACTTCAAATCCACTTTCCTTTCTCATATTCTGCACCTTACTTAAAATTTCCCTTAAATCTCCCTCTTCTTTAAGTTCTTCTGTAATAGTGGTCTCCAGAATAATACCTCTGCTCCCTTCACCTGCAAATGCAAAACCCTCACGGCCTTCCATGGTGATAAGAAGATTATCTGAAGTCAGTTCTATCTCTGTATTTTCTATATTTATCTTTACAGTTTCATTATCATTTATTTTTTTTGCAAGTTTTACCTGATCCATGGAAGAGATCTTTTTCCTTATTTGCGGTATCAGTTTTCCATATTTCTTACCCAGCACTGGTAAATTAGGTTTTATGTTGAAATCTACATATTTTGATAGATCCGCATTGAATTCAATGTTTTTAATATTCAATTCGTCTTTTATTATTTTTCCATAATAATCAGGTAAAGTATTTACACTTACAAGCATTTCTGAAAGAGGCTGCCTATTTTTGATATTGGCAGTGTTTCTAGCACTTCTTCCCAACTTAACTATCTTATAGGCCTCATCCATATCTCTTTCCAGATTTTCATCAACTGCACTTTCATCATATTTAGGCCATTTACATAAATGTACACTTTCCGGTGCATCTTTGTCAAGATTTACCACGAGATTTTGATAGATTTCTTCTGTCATAAATGGTACAAAAGGTGCCGCTATTAAAACCAGTGTATTAAGTACCTTATATAGTGTTACATATGCACCTATTTTATCTTCTGTCAAATGTGAACCCCAAAACCTTGTTCTATTTCTTCTCACATACCAATTAGAAAGCTGATCAACAAAATCTCCGATATTTTGAGCTGCTTGAGTGATCCTATAATTATCCAAATGATCTTCAGTCTCTCTTATAAGTGAATTCAATCTGGAAATTATCCACTTATCCATTACATTTTTACTGACAAAATCCCTGTAATTCAGTGGATTGAAATTATCTAAATCTGCATAAAGCACATAGAACGAATACACATTCCAGAGAGTTCCCAAAAACTTTCTCTGGCTATCTTGAACAGCTTCTTCATAGAATCGAGACGGAAGCCAAGGTGCACTTTCAGTATAAAAATACCACCTAGTCGCATCCGCTCCTTCATTTTCCAGTACCACCTCTGGACTCAATACATTTCCCTTGTGTTTTGACATTTTTATCCCATGTTTATCCAGTACATGCCCTAGAACCAAACAATTTTCAAATGGGCTCCTGTCAAATAACACAGTAGATATGGCCATAAGAGTATAGAACCATCCTCTAGTTTGATCTACCGCTTCGGATATAAATTGAGCAGGAAAATTTTGCTTAAAAAGCTCCTTGTTTTCAAAAGGATAATGATGCTGTGCAAAAGGCATGGAACCTGAATCAAACCAACAGTCAATTACATCCGAGGATCTTTTCATTTCTCTGCCGCATTTAGGACATTTTAATTTAATTTCATCAATATATGGTTTATGAAGTTCTATATTTTCAGGTACATTTATACCTTTTTCTCTTAATTCCTCAATGCTTCCTATACACTCCTTGTGTCCGCATTCACATTCCCATATTGGAAGTGGTGTACCCCAATATCTCTCTCTGCTGAGACCCCAGTCTATTACTCCTCCAACAAAGTTTCCAAATCTTCCGGTTCTTATATTGTCAGGATACCAATTTGTATTATTGGTATTTCTAACCAGTTCATCTCTGACAGAGGACATTTTAATAAACCAGGTATCCCTCGGATAATATAAAAGAGGAGTATCACATCTCCAGCAAAATGGGTAAGAGTGAGTGAATTTCTCTGTTTTATAAAGTATTCCCTTTTCCTTTAAATACTCTATTATCTTGGGCTCTGCATTTTTTACAAATATTCCCTTCCAGGGTGTAACTTCTTCTTTAAATCTACCCTGTGTATCTACAGAATTGGTCATAGGTATGTCATACTTTTTACAGCTTTTACTGTCATCTTCACCAAAAGCAGGGGCAGTATGCACTATCCCGGTACCATCAGTCAAAGTTACATAATCTGCATGGATCACATAATGTGCCCTGCCCTTAAAAGATACAAAATTGAACATCGGTTCATAGTCCAGGCCAACCAATTCTGTTCCTTTGAATTTTTTCAAGATTCTGTACTCATCTTCCAGTTTATTCAAAAGAGCTTCTGCCAATATTAAATGTTCTCCTTTGTTTAACACTTCCACGTAATCATAATTTTCATTCACTGCCAATGCCATATTATTTGGAAGTGTCCATGGAGTTGTCGTCCATGCAAGCATATATTTATTCTTATTCTTGAGTTTAAATTTAACGTATATGGACGTTTCCTTTACATCTTTGTATCCCTGTGAAACCTCATGAGAAGAAAGTGCAGTACCGCACCTCGGACAATAGGGTACTACCTTATGGCCCTTATACAAAAGCCCTTTTTTCCATATTTCCTTCAATGCCCACCATTCAGATTCTATATAGTCATTATGATAAGTTACATAGGGATTATCCATATCCACCCAGAAACCTATCCTATCGGACATCTTTCTCCACTGACTCACATATGTAAATACACTGTCTTTACATTTCTTTATGAAATTTTCCACCCCATAATCCTCTATTTGGGGTTTACCTGAAATTCCAAGACTTTTTTCAACTTCAAGCTCCACTGGAAGACCATGGGTATCCCATCCGGCTTTTCTCAAAACCTTATATCCCTGCATAGCTTTATATCTAGGTATAAGATCCTTCATAGACCTTGTCAAGACATGGCCTATATGCGGTTTCCCGTTAGCAGTTGGAGGTCCATCATAAAAAGTAAAATACTTCCCATCCCCATTCTCCTTAAAGCTTTTTTCCTCTATTTTCTTGTCTTTCCATAATTCAAGGACATCTTTTTCTCTTTGGACAAAACTTTTGCTATTGTCGATTTTTTTGTACATGATTTGACCCCTTTCTCTCTTATTATTAAATCTTTACTAATATACACATTTTATACAAGATAATGAACTAAAATATACAGAAAATAAATAAAAAAACTTCATCCAAATAGGACGAAGTTTTTTTCGCTATACCACCTATGATAATGTTTCTACTATGATATAATTTTCTTTAACGCAGAATTACGTAAAAGTCTACTCCAGCATATATCCACAATTCCATTTCAACTTTCAAACTCCGAAGTGATTTTCTCCAATTCATTCTATGAGTTCTCACCGTCCCTCATTCTCTGTAAGTAATTACAAATTTGGATACTCTTCTTCTTCAATGTTTCTTAAGACGACTACGATTTAATTTCCTTCTATTATATTATATGATTTTTTCATTGTCAATAATTTATGCTATATTATTAATAATACACCTATAATATTCATATAATAACACCAACAATAAAAAAAGTCTTTTATAAAGGGGATATGCTTTATGAAAATAAAATGGTTAGGCCACTCTAGTTTTCTATTGCAGGATTCAATGGGCCGTACACTTCTAACAGATCCTTTTGACGGAACCGTAGGTTACAAGGTTTTCCAAGATAAAGTGGATTCAATTACAATAAGTCACAATCATTTTGACCACAACTATACGAAAAATGTAAAGTACAGCCATATTATAGACAAACCAGGTTTCTTTAATCCAGATGGTATATCAATTGTGGGAATACCTTCTTATCACGACAAAGTGAAAGGTGCAAAACGTGGCAAAAATATAATATTTGTAATAGAAATGGACAATTATAGAATATGTCATCTTGGAGATATAGGATATGTGCTATCTAAAGATGAGATAGATAAATTAGGCAAAATAGATGTATTGATGATTCCAGTAGGGGGTAACTTTACCATAGACGGTAAAGAAGCTGCAATACTTGCTAAATCCATCAACAGTCATATAATAATTCCCATGCACTATAAAACTTCCCTGCTGACTTTTGAACTGGATGGATTGGAGAAATTCCTCAAATACGTAAAAAATGCTGAAAGAGTTAAAAGCAATACTCTGGTTGTAGAAAACAATCTGGAGAAATACAATTTAGTCAAGATACTTGATTTCAAATAGCTTTTAACTGTGTTCAACATGTTCCAGTCCTGCATTGAACAATTTGTTTATATGTTCGTCATCTAAAGAATAATATACTGATTTCCCATCTCTTCTAAATTTAACCAAACGAGCTGTCTTTAAAATTCTAAGCTGGTGAGATATAGCGGACTGACTCATTTGAAGTATTTCCGCTATATCACATACACAGAGCTCTTTCTTAAACAGTGCATATATTATCTTAATCCTTGTAAAATCACCCAACACTTTAAAAAGGCCAGAAAGATCCCTAAAGACTTTTTCATCCAGCATACTTTCTTTAACACTTTTTATACAATCTTCATGAAGTTCAGTACAAGAACACACTTCAATTTCCGAGTCCTCTTTCACATTATCAACCCCTCACTATGGAGTATTATAATATATTTAATTAGAGTCTTTCAAGTAAATTCAACAGTAGGATAAAAATAATTTTCAATTATAAAGCATTTCCACAACCTTGTGGGATTTTAAACTCTTTTTTACATCAATAATCCTTTGATTGCCTGAACCCTTGAATTTTAATTTACTGTCCTTTTTATCTTCTTCAAATTTTCCATCAACCAATACATCTACATTGTTTATCAAGCTCTGCCACTGTTCATTTTGAGTGCTGCCAACAATATATTCAAAAGTATACCCCGTATAACACCATATATTCAAACCCAGCCGCTCTATTTTCTCTGCCAGGTAGGCGAACTCACCTGCCTGTTCAAAGGGATCTCCGCCTGAAAATGTTACTCCAGTTATCAAGGGATTGTTTTTAACCTGCATAATCAATTCATCTGTATCTTCAAGTTCTCCTCCACTAAAATCATGGGTGGAAGGATTAAAGCATCCTCTGCAGTTGTGCCTGCATCCTTGAGCAAAAAATACCCTCCTCATTCCAGGTCCATTGACTAAACTTTCATAGGCAATACCTGCAAGCCTGATTTTCTTTTTTACCACCAAGATTCGCCTCCCTAGACAATTTAAGAATACACGCATTTACTGTTTCTATTAGATATTCTATCTGCTCTTTCTGCAGACTTTCCCTTTCCAAATCTTTCATCCAGCGATAAATACCCTGTCACTCTTGATATACCCTGTATATTGCCGCTTCCGCATTTAGGACATATCTTCTCACCGTGCAGGTAAGTACCGCATTCTTTGCAGTATCTTATATGGAAATTTACCCCTATATAACTTATATTGGTATTGTCATATGCATAGTTTATTATATTTCTCACAATTTCTTCAGAAGGGTAATCGTCCAGTTCCACATAACTTATATGTCCTCCATTACATAATTTGTGATACGGTGCTTCAATATCAATCTTATCTTTTATCGATATCGGAAACCCGACAGGAACATGGTAGGAATTAGTATAATAATCCTTATCTGTAATCTCCGGAATTTCACCAAATATTTTTTTATCATGAACTATAAATTTGCCACTTAGTCCCTCTGCAGGAGTAGCATAACAGCTCCAATTCAGGTGTGTTTCTTCTGTAAGTCTATCGGTATAAT
Organism: Clostridium lapidicellarium; assembly: GCF_041224415.1. NCBI lineage: Bacteria > Bacillati > Bacillota > Clostridia > Eubacteriales > Clostridiaceae > Clostridium > Clostridium lapidicellarium. The sequence continues at coordinate 298,406 of NZ_JBGFFE010000002.1, forward strand.
CCCTTATATGAGAAATTATTTTAATCCCAAGTTTTCTGGAATTCTCATCTTCACCGTGATGTTTCCCCGTCAGTGCTACCAGTGTTTCTGCCAGGCCAATAAACCCTATTGCCCATGTACCCTGCTTTAATATAGGTTCTATGGAATCACCGTCTTTTAAATTTTCAGATCCCTTCATAAGTTTCTGTCCTGCAACAAAGGGCAGATCCCTTACTTTCAATCTCTTTAAAACGCCATATCTATGCATGAGAGCTTCTTTGCAAAGTTCCAGCCTCTTATCCAGGATCCTAAAAAATTTACTCACATTTCTCTTCGAAATAATACCAATACGCGGCAAATTTATAGTAACCGGAGCTATGTTTCCCCTTCCCTCGGGGCCCGGATCTCCATTTACATTGGAGCAAACATAAGTTCTGCATCCCATAGTAGCAGGTAAAATCCCCTTGTCATAATACAACTTGTTAAAATCCGCATCTAAATTCATAAAAGTTGGGTTCATTCTCCTTGAAGCCACCCTACACGCTATTTTGAAAAGATAATAATAGGGATCTCCCTCATTTTTATTTACACCTTTTTTAACTCTGAATATTATGTTGGGGAATATGGGCTGTTCGCCTTTTCCAAGTCCTTTTTCGTATTCAAGTAAAAATATTTCACATATCAAAGCTGCATCCTTTGATCTGGGTATACCTATATTTATAGAACTAAAAGGTACCTGAGAACCAGCTCTTGAGTGCATCGTATTTAAATTATAAATTATTCCCTGCATTGCCTGTTCAATACTTCTTCTCAACTTTCTATTCAAGATCCCGCTTATCTTGCTCTCTTTCACTCCTACAGATTTTAAATTCTCATTTATTTCCTCTCTGGTAGGCTCAACAAAAACAGCCATATCGTTGTCAAAATCCGGATGAGATTGTCCTCCAAACATATCATTTTGAGATGATTGCAGAAGTATACAGGAAAGTTCCGCAGCAGATTCTATTCTCTTGGGAGGTCTTATATTCCCATATCCTGTATTGAAACCTTTTAAAAGCATTCTTCTAGTTGGTATGTGAAGACAATTTACAGTAAGATTATAAGAATCCAGATCATGATAATATATATCTCCATTTTCATGAGCTCTGGCAAGATATTTGGGCATAGTAGCCAGATTATGCCATTTATTGGATTCGCTTGCTATTCTCAAAAGCTTTGCACTAAAATTATTGCCGACATTTGCATTATCCCTGTCTGTTTGAATTCCTATTTTATCTATGGTCTTCATGAGATCAGACTTTATCTCTCTTATATCATTTCTTTCTTTTCTGTAATTTGAATAAGCTAATCCTATTTTTAAATAGCCCCTTTTCATAAGCACTTTTTCAACCACATTCTGTATATCTTCTACATCTATCTCTTCCAGATTCAGTTTCTCCAAATGCTGTATGACTTCCTGGGTTAAATCAATAAACTCACTTTCTTTTAATTCACGGCCTATTTCTTCAGAAGCACTTTTTATAGCATTAGTGATCTTAACAGAGTCAAAATCAACCTTTCTTCCATCTCTTTTCACAACATGTAGCATATATAATACCTCCTGACCACTATATATTGTGTATCCACTCGATTTATTATACTATAGCATATTTTAAAAATCAATTTTCAAATTTCAAGAATAAGAATCAAAATAATGATAAAACTAATAAAAGCTTAGTTTTTAGGAGGACTTTATATGATTGGTAAAATAATAGATTTAAATGCTGCAGAAGCACTAATAAGTTTCAAAGATGGAGCCACAGCTTACACAAACATTTCCCGGCTACCTCCTAATATAAAAATAGGAGATACAATAAATGTAAACCCAAGCCTTCCATTTACGTTAAATGACAAACTTAAAAATACTTTTTTTCTTTAGAACATCTTAAAAGGAGTGCTGAAAATTATTCCTGCAGCACTCCCTACCAGATTCAACATTTAATTATAATTCACTCTTTATTCCACAGTTATAGCAGAAACCGGACAATTTTCCTCTGCCTCTTTTGCTGAATCCTGAACTTCTTCTGGTACTTCACCGGTAATTGCAACTGCCTTCCCATCATCATCCATTTTAAATACTTCAGGACATGTACTTGGACATAATCCACATCCTACACATACATCTTTATCAACTACTGCTTTCATAATATACTCCTGTTAAATAACAGGATGTTCACCTCTTTTTTATAATTTAATAATAAAATATTTTCACTAGTATTGTTCCCACAAAATCAATTTATTATATCTGCCTTCAAATCATTTCAACAAAGTTATAAAATTATTCAATAGATCATCATAATCAGGCAAGCTTTTTATGTAACTTTCCGCCCTTCCACTTTCCATGCTCTCCACCAGTCCAGAATTTACAGGCATTTCCCCCAATAGTTTTAAGCCAAGATATCGAGCCTGTTCCTCTGCAGATTTTTTGCTAAACAGCTTTATCTTTTTTCCACAGCTGCTGCACCTAATATAAGACATATTTTCCACTACACCTATGATATCTACGCCAATTTTTTCGGCCATTATAACTACTTTTTTTACTATCATCGATACCATATCCTGAGGAGTAGATACTATAACTATTCCCTGCAGTGGAAATTCCTGCATTATAGTAAGAGCTACATCTCCTGTTCCAGGCGGCATATCTACAAGGAGATAGTCTAAATCTCCCCAATCGGTATCAGAATACATTTGTTTTAGTACGCCTACTATCATAGGTCCTCTCCAGATAACAGGCTGTTCTTCCCTTTCTGTCAAAAGATTTAAGGATATAACTTTTATTCCCATAGAAGTTTCTACAGGTAAAAATTTTACCTGCTGCTCCCCATCAATTGGAACTATATCTGCCCTTTCATCATTTATTCCAAAAAATCTCGGCATGGATGGTCCTGTTATATCACCGTCAAGTACTCCCACTTTATAACCTGCACTTCTCAATTTTACAGCCAGTATACCTGTAACTGTTGATTTTCCCACTCCTCCTTTTCCACTCATAACACTTATTATATGTTTTATTTTGCCATATTTCGGTAATAAAAAATTACATTCACCTTGATCTTTACTTCTGCATGCCGTCTTAATTGAACAATTATCACAATTACTCATTTTTCCCCTCCTTAATTATAGAAACAAATTGCCCTCAACCATCTCTTTCACAATAGCACTATTATTAAAACAAAAAAGCTTTTTAAAAACTCCCGGGTTTATTTTTATAAACTTCTATATCCCATCCAGCACCATTATAATTGTCATATGCATAATATATTTTTTCACTTTTATCTTTCCTATTCCAGAATGTAATAGTCGCTTTATACAGTGTAGACTTATATCCCTCAGTTTTTATAGTAACCCACACATCGTATTTATCCTTGTCATTGTTTCCAATGCCGGCGTTTTTATACTTATCGTTTAAATCCGACTTAAATTCCTCTACTTCCGTAGACAATATAAATCTAGCTCCATCTATATCGTCTTTAAAATTTATTCCTATCTTTTCATTTTTATTTTTACCTTGAAAATACTCATCTAAAGCCTTCATAATCGATCCATAATAAACTTGCTTGAAATTATTTGGCGGCATTCTTATGTTCCAGAAATTGTTAATTATATCACTATCTATTCTCTTAGATATGATATATATTTGATTATTACTATAGAGGTTCCCCCCATCTTTTTTATCAAGACCGGCTACATATTTAAATCTATGTACCTTATTATTTCCCTCATATATTTCAAAAACATAGTCTGGCTGCAGTGAAGATTTTTTCGATACTTTCTTGCCTGAAGACAATATATCATATAGATCTTTAATCGCATTTTGATCAGTAACCACAAATTTGAATCCCTGATCTCTCATATTCTGAATAACTATTTTATCAACTCTCTCTTCCCTTATGTATTCAAAATCTGAATTCTTCAAGCCGGTTTTAACCTTAAGTCTATCCAATTCATCACATCCAGCAGACAAAACAGCCACCGTTAAAATAATCAATACTAAAAATACACTTAATCCCCTTCTAGTGTTATGCTGCAATTTACTCACCTGCAATTAAAAAATATTATCAATTTTATAGCAGGTAAACATTAAGGACTTACCTGCTTTCTACTGTAAAAAAATCTATGAACATTATAACATATTTGCGACAAAAAAATCCCCTTTCATGCAATTAAACCTGAAAGGGATACAACAGATATCCTTATTATTTATATTCTAAATTTTTCACAATAGTTTCAAACACAGTGGGCATGTTTTCTTTAAAATCCATATCTTTTACAAAAAAAGAGAATCTGCAAAATTGCTTTCCCTCTGCTATAAAATACTCCATACATCTATAACTGTCTCCATTCTCCTTAACAATAGTATATTTAACCAGATAACCATCTTTGCCATTTACATCGACGTCACCTATATTGTAACTTTCATATAAATTCTGTTTTTCAGATACAATTTTACTATTTTGTAGAAACAATTTTAAATTCCCCTGTAGATTCCACACTTGAACAAAGCCGTGTATTTTACCATCAGTGCTTTTGAAATCACTGTGGTATATTATTTCATCTCCTGACATATCCTGTACTTTACAATTCCAATTGGAAGGTAATTTATATCTCAATTTATCATTCAGCCCGCTATATTGAGTCAGTGATTTTATATCGTTTTGCATCAAAGCTGTATGTTTCAACTTCGTATCAAAATTCTTCTCAACTCCAAAGAGAATCACCATAAGTCCTACTACAATTATTATAACTCCAAGTTTTCTTCTGTCCACAGATACTATTTTCATAAACATAATATCCTGATATTATTTCTTCACAGGTATTACAACTGTATTTGTTTTAAAATCATAAAACATCAGCCAATATCCTATTTTGTCTTTATCTCTTAAAGACACCCACGTAACAAACCCAGATTTACCACCATAAGGCTGATCTCTTTTATCTTTCGTACCTAGAATCCCATATATCAAATATTTTACTCTCCCTTTTTTATCACATTTGTACCCTGACAAATAATGACAGTGTTTCTTTATATAAGGATAATAGCTCATCATAGGATAATATATTAAGGCATATTTATTGTAATCATTCATATTATACATATCTTCCATGGAATTAACCGGTATCTTATACCATCTGCACCTTTTCAGTTCATTACATATACTTTTAGTTTCCTTGAATCCATTCATCAAGTTATTAAAAAAATCCCCTTCCGGTCCCTGAGGATAATTTCCAGGCTGGCTTATTCCCTTTGCCTTTTTACATTTGTGTCTTTTTAACTCAGCCTCTTTATAGGACTCAGTTACAGAATTATCTACATATATGGGACTGTCTCCTTCATTCCCAACTTCCAGATCTTTTTTAATTTTTGATTCCAAAGAATCTTCAGCAGTCCTTTTATTATCTTCTTCCGGAATTTCCCCACTTTCAGGAATTTTTTTACCTTTGTCTTCTTCATCCACATGATTCTTTTCCATATCTTCTTCATCTTTTTTAACCTTTTCTATACTCTCTTCGTATTTGTCAAATATGCTCTTGCTGTCAACCTCGGATGCACCGCCATTATCCAGCTCTTCAACCTTATTGTCTTCTTCTCCTTCCGGACTTTCTTTTCTGTTTTCTATAATAGCAAAATCTTTCCATTTCGGTATTTCAGTACTTGCAAACCCGCTCATTACAGATATTATGTTATTATCTAATATTCTGACTATGGCAGCCCCTGACACTCTATCCATGGATATTCCGCTGCCGGCCACATCATCTATAGGATATTCATAACACACATCTGCTCTTCCATAATCATCTATGTTCATTTCACCTATTTTAATTATATTTTTCATATCTCTTTTATTACATATAAGTATCATATAATAGGGTGTTTTTTCTTTTTTTAAATTTTGTACATAATAGGATATTTTGCACTTGTCATTTTTCATCTCCAATTTTGCATACCCTGAAGCAATTTTATCAGAAGCCAAAGAGTATCCTTTTTCATCTTCTTGTAATATTATAAAATATCTACTATAACTCTTTTTTTGTGCCAATTTCCTATACCTCCATATATTATATTCATTATAATATATGAAGTAACTTTCAAAAAGTGAACAAATAGTTTTAACTTCTATACAAAAATCACATCTTAACATTCATAATTTTTAGCATATCTCATATATACAGTCAGATAATCTGCCAAATTCCTGCAGTGATAATGTCTCCCCTCTCCTTTTAGGGTCAATTCCGGACTCTTTAAAGGCTTCCTCCATATTTTTCGGGGATATATTTAAAACTTTTACAGCATTTCGAAGAGTTTTCCTTCTCATGTTGAAAGCACATCTAACAACCTTAAAAAATAATTTTTCATCTTTGACCCTAACTCTGGGAATATGTAATTTAATTAATTTTATGACTATTGAATCCACTTTAGGCCTGGGTATAAACGAAGAAGGTTTCACTTTCCCTATAACCTCGACATCACAGTAATATTGAACAAGTACGGACAATGCACCATATTCCTTACAATTAGGTTTTGCCGCGATTCTCTCTCCCACTTCTTTTTGTATCATCACAGTAAAAGTTTTAAAATTATAGTGTTTATTCAACAGTTTTGTAATAACAGGTGTTGTAAGATAGTATGGTAGATTTGCCACAATTTTTACACTATCTGTACCGTTTGTTATATTGAAAAAATCCACTTTCAGTACATCTTCATGTATTAACTGAAAATTATCAAACATCTTTAGTTCTTCTTTCAAAATAGGAATTAAATCATTGTCAATTTCAATGGCAATCACCATTTTTGCAGCTTTTAAAAGTTCCCGTGTCAAAGTTCCAATTCCCGGGCCTATTTCTATAACCACATCTTTTTTATTTATTTCCGCACCGCTTATTATATCCTGCAGTACTGAGGTATTTGTCAAAAAATTTTGGCCCAGTGACTTTGAAAATCTAAAACCATATTTCTTCACTATATCCTCTGTAGATAAATTATCCATATTGTCCCACCCTACTTATCCCTCTCATTAATTTTATCAACAGCCATCTTCAATTCTTCTCTTTTTATTCCGTAATTATTTAACCTAAATAAAAACTGAGAAGTATTGCAATATCCTATACCCAGTTCTTTCCCCAGCCTATCTCTTTTTTTCTTAGAATTTAACTCTCCTGTAAGTCCCCAAAATATCATATCGTTTATATCAAATTCACTTCTCTTTTTCTTCAACTCACATTTTGCATTTTTCAAAGCGCTTATTATAGTTTCCGGAAGTGCATTTTCAACCCCTACATTGCCATTTTTTATCCCATCTTCCTGAGATATATATGCATGCTTTATTCCCCGGACTCTTCTTGAAATAATTTTTCTTATTTTCTCCCCTGCAAAATCTGGATCGGTAAAAACTATAACCCCCTGCCTTTTCTGGGCTTCTCTTATCCTATCTATGATCGTTTCATTTATTCCAAATCCCCCTACAGCTATGAGTTCTGCATCTACAGCCCTTTTAACCGCTCTTACATCATCCTTTCCTTCAACTACTATAACTTCTTTAATCATAAGCTTCCTCCTCTGTATGTTATTCAAAGAAAAAAAGGAGCATCTGCTCCTACCCAATTACATAGACATCAACCCACTTCACACCCCAATTGCTGGCTTCCGAGTTTGAATTGAAAAACAAATCGACTCTATTGCCTTTAATGGCTCCTCCTGTATCTTCCGCTACGGCATAACCATAGCCTTCCACATAAAGCTTTGTGCCAAGTGGTATTACTCTAGGATCAACCGCTATGGAACTATATTTTTCAGTATCTCTCCTCGCTACAGTTCCCGAAGCAGTTATACCAAATGCTGGATCTCCAGGCCTCTTGCCTGTACTTTGATAATCTGCAGTATATGCAGTAGCCTTCATTTTAACGGATCTGGCATAATCAATACTTTCTCCTCTAGAAAGAGTATTGCCAGTCAATGTACCTACGGCCACTACTTTTTTCACGGGTTCTTTTTTTACAATTTCTCTCATTGTCTTTCTTGAAACTTCTTTTCCATTTTCATATGTCACTCTAGTTACAATCTCTTTTTCACCATTTTGTCCTTCTTGTAAAAGTTTTTTATCGCCGTATTTAATCTGTGCATCATTTTTTAAAACTGTTTCATACTTTATGGCTCTGCTTTCTTTCAAGTCTTTAATCTGAACCCTAGTCACCACTATTTTCATGCCTCTTAAAATGGCATGTTCTCTGGATGGATATACCCTATCCAGATTAGAAATTCTAATATTTTCACTTTTTAATAATTTTTCAACACTATCTTCTGCTGACTCCGTGCTTAATTTTTTTCCATCAACTTCTACTTCAACCCTTACAGCTCTCTTAATCGTCAGCTTGCTTTTATCCTTAACTTTGCTGTCTAGACTAGGTACTACCTTATCCCTTGGCCCTATCTTAATTCCATTGCTGGCCAAAACCTTTCTATAGCTGTGACCAAGTGTAACAGCTTTTATATTTTTACCATCTACCGAAATTGTCACCGTTTTTCTCATGTTAAACATCACTAAGGTTAAAATGACTAAACTTATAGATATAACAAATTCCATTTCTATTTTAGGACCACGGGGAAAATATTTCTTCAAGCAAGTTCCAAACTTCTCCACCATAAAAATACCTCCTCTGGGCAAAAGTACAATATTCATTACCCTGTATAAAACTGTTCTTCAAAATACAAATGCATCCTATGCATAAAATTTATAAATAAAATACTTATTTATGATTGCAATAAAAAATAATTCCCATTTGAATCACAGTTTACATTATTTTTAGGTGGTTTTTATATAGACTATGTTATAACTATAAATTTAATTACTAAAATATGCAATTTAAGTAAAAAATGTTAACACCTCTTTTTTATTTTACACTATTATTACAAATTAAGCAAGTGTTTTGTATTGGAAATTGTTATTTTGCTTATCTCTTTTACATCCATATTTTTTATCTCTGCAATTTTATCCATAATAAACCTGATATACTCGGATCTGTTTCTTCTGCCCCTAAAAGGAACCGGTGTCATATAGGGACAGTCAGTTTCCACTAAAATTCTATTAAGCGGTATCTCTCTTGCCACATCCACAGCTTTTTTCGCATTCTTAAAAGTCACCACTCCTGTAAATCCTATATAATACCCCAGCTTTAAACATTCTCTTGCAAATTCAACACTTCCCGAAAAACAATGGATCTCACCAACAACATCCTTAAACTGTTTTATTACATCGAAAGTGTCTTTATGAGCTTCCCTATCATGTATAATCACAGGTAAATTGAGCTCTTGTGCTAATTCCATCTGCTTTATGAACGTGGATTTCTGTACACTTCTCGGTGGGTTTTCCCTGCAATAGTAATCAAGTCCTATCTCTCCTATGGCCTTTACCTTTTTGTTTTTTACAAGTTCTTTCAATTCTATTACTGTATTATTGTCAAATTTATCTGCATATTCCGGATGTATGCCTACAGCTGCATAAAATATATCATGCTTTTTAGCCAATTCAACAGAATTTCTGGAACCCTCCATGGAAGAACCACAATTTAGTACACCCACAATATTCCCGTCTTTCAGCTCTCCTATGATTTTTTCCCTATCCCCGTCAAATTGTTCATCATCATAATGTGCATGTGCGTCAAAAATATCCACTGTCATAATTACATTCCTCCTAATTACAAGTATACATTTTAATTTTAATTATAACAAAATACTATCAAAAATATACTTTTTGATAGTATTTTACATATTTTTAGCTTATTGTACTGCCTGGAGGAAGTTTCCCTGATATTGAAACTGTACATAATTTGCTGTCATCTTCTGAAGCCGCAGACAATATCATCCCCTGAGAAATTTCACCCTTTAATTTTATGGGCTTTAAATTTGCCACTATTACTACATATTTCCCGACAAGTTCTTCAGGACTATAGTATTTTGCTATACCCGAAATTACCTGCCTTTTTTCCTTTCCTAAATCCAATTGAAATTTAAGTAATTTGTTTGAACCTTCTATAGCCTCACATTTCAATACTTTGGCCACTCTGAGATCAAGCTTTTCGAAATCATCTATACCTATTTCCTTTTTGCGAATTTTCACTTTGGATGCATTTGCAGAACTCTGATGTTTTTTTAACTCATCCAGCTCCTTCAATTTTTTATCCAAATCTATTCTCGGAAACAGAGCACTACCCTTGTTTATTTTGGTTCCCGCCTTAGTTCCGTCAAAAGAAGCTGTACTATCCCACGACGTAATATCCACATTAAGTTGTTTATACATCTCCTCACTGGTTTCAGGAAGATACGGTGAGATACATATTGCAATTATCCTCAAAGATTCCGAAAGGTTATAAAGTACGGTCCCCAGCCTTCTTTCCCTGCCAGCATCCTTAGCCAGTACCCATGGTGTCGTATCATCTATATATTTATTAGTCGCACCTATAAGTTCCCATATACTGTCCAATGCTTCTGGTATTCTAAGATTATCCATGTTTTTCTCTACCTTTTTAGGTGTGTTCAATGCTATATCTATAAGTCTACCGTCAACATCATCTTCCCTTCCCGACGGCACAGGTATTATTCCATTAAAATACTTTTCTATCATAGTACAAGTTCTGGACAAAAGATTACCCAGATCATTGGCTAAATCCGAATTGATCCTCCTTATAAATATTTCATTGTTGAACAGCCCATCTGAGCCAAATGGTATTTCTCTTAGGAGATAATATCTGACAGCATCCGTACCAAAATTATTTACTAAAACCACGGGATCCACCACATTTCCCTTGGATTTGGACATTTTACCTCCATTGACCAGAAGCCATCCGTGCCCAAATACTTTCTTGGGAATAGGTTCCCCCAGAGCCATAAGTATTATAGGCCAATAAATGGTGTGAAATCTCAATATATCCTTGCCCACCAAATGCAAGTCGGCCGGCCAGTATTTTTTATATAATTCCTGATTTTCGCTGCCGTAACCAAGTGCGGTTATATAATTTGCCAGTGCATCTATCCACACATATATGACATGTTTCCTGTCGAAAGTCACAGGTATACCCCAATCAAAAGATGTCCTTGAAACACAGAGATCCTGCAGACCCGGCTTCAAAAAATTATTTATCATTTCATTTTTTCTGGATTCCGGCTGTATAAAATCCGGATGTGATTCGATATATTCTATAAGTCTGGGAGCATATTTTGACATTCTAAAAAAGTAAGCTTCCTCGCTTGTTCTTTCAACAGGCCTTCCGCAGTCAGGACATTTTCCATCTACCAGCTGAGTTTCAGTCCAAAAAGATTCGCAGGGAGTACAATACCAGCCCTCATACCTTCCTTTATATATATCCCCTTGATCATACAGCCTTTTAAATATTTTTTGAACTGCCTTTACATGATAATCTTCCGTAGTCCTTATAAATTTATCATAGCTTATATTCATCATCTTCCAAAGTTCCTTAATACCAGCTACTATTTTATCCACATATTCTTTGGGACTAACTCCCTTTGCCTCTGCCAGTCTTTGAATCTTCTGGCCATGCTCGTCAGTACCTGTCAAAAGCATTACATCATATCCAGTAAGTCTCTTAAATCTGGCCAGGGCATCTGCCGCCACAGTAGTGTAAGTATTCCCTATATGAAGATTTGCAGACGGATAATAAATGGGTGTAGTGATATAATAAGTTTTTTTAGTCATATTTTTCTCTCCTTCTTCTCCTGATTTTATAATATGTTTTGACAAAATATACAAACTTAAAAAAGCCTCTATATGAAGAAAATTTCTCCATATAGAGGCGCTGCATACACTTTACCACTCTATTTTATTTTTATCTCACAATAAAAACCTCACCAGGTAACTCAAAAAATATCTTGATCCTGCTTGAAAATCAAAACTATCATTACCCTGCTCTATAACGGCTGCCGCCGTGTTACTTTACTGCCATTTCAAATAACCTGCTCCAGAGCCATATTCATAAGCTATTTTATCACCGGCTTCCACCAAATTGTCGATTCTCTTTGCATAAAATTGACTTATTACTCTTTCCTTCACTGCATTTAACAATATAATATTCCATATATTTTTAACTGTCAACATTCTGGTTCCGAAAATCATCATATTTTTTCTTTATGTCCTTCAAGTCTTCCCAAAATGGAGCTTTTTTATTCTCATCTCTAAGAATTGCAGAAGGATGAAAAGTGGCAGTCATATAAAACCCTTTTCTCTCCACCCATTTTCCTCTATCTCTTGTAATTCTCCAATCTTTTCCCAATATACAATTCATTGCAGTAGCCCCAAGGCAGACAATTATTTTAGGTTTTACCAGTGCCACCTGATTTCTCAAATACGGAATGCAAGCTTCCTCCTCTTGTGTATAAGGCGTCCTATTATTTTCCGGCCTGCATTTACAGATATTGCATATGTAATAGTCATTTTTCCTATACAGCCCTATGGATTCGAGAGTTCTCGTCAAAAGCTGGCCAGCTCTTCCAACAAAAGGCAGACCAGTTCTATCCTCATCCGCACCAGGTGCCTCTCCTATAAACATGATTTTTCCTCCGGGATTGCCATCTCCAAAAACCATATTAGTTCTGTTATCGCCCAATTTACATTTATGGCAATTTACACATTCTTCATATAGTTCCTTCCATCTAAGCAATTTAATTCTCACTCCAAACTGTATTTATCAATTATAATAATATTATACAACTAATAAGGCTTTATAGAAATACTTATTAAAACATAATCCTAGTTACTACAACCGCAGCTATAATAGCAGACATGTCCGCCATTATAGCTGCCCAAAGAGTATGTCTTATCTTTTTTATTCCAACAGCACCGAAATAAACTGTCAGTGTATAAAATATGGTTTCCGTAGAACCCATTATTATAGATGACACCCTGCCTATATAGCTATCCGGGCCAAATTTACTTAGAGTTTCAGCAAATATACCAAGAGCCCCACTTCCCGACAATGGCTTTACAAGTACCAGGGGCACCACCTCTGGAGGAAGGCCTATGATTTCAACTACAGGCCTTACAAGTGCTATAAAATAATCAAGTGCCTTGGATTCTCTAAATACTCCAACTGCTATTATCATAGCCAGCAGATACGGGAATATTTTTATACATATACCAATACCCTCTTTGGCACCCTCTACAAAACATTCATACACTTTGACTCTTTTAAATATTCCATATGTAACCACGATAAATACTATTATAGGAATTATAGATTTTATCATATAATTCAACTTATTCTCTCCTCTCTATTTAAAATTCCAGTCAAAAATATTTCTCCATTATTTTACAGCATATTATTCCAACCACAGCTGCTATTGCAGTTGCTATTATACCTGGAATTATTGTCTCTCCGGGATTTTTCGATCCCACAGCTGCCCTTATGGAAATAACTGTAGTGGGTATAAATTGTATACAGGCTGCATTCAGTACCAGAAATAAAGACATATCGTCACTCGCCTCATCTGTCTTACCATTTAACCGTTTAAGTTCCTCCATGGCCTTTATACCAAAAGGTGTAGCTGCATTAGACAATCCCATCATATTTGCAGTAAGATTCATAACTATCGCCCCTATGGCCTTTTCATCCCCTGCAGCTTTTTTAAATAATATTTTCAAAACTGGTTTCATTACTCTAGCTATCTTATTTGTAAGTCCGCTTTTCTCCGCTATTTTCATAACACCGCACCATAGACACATTATCCCAGCCAGACTTATAACAAGTTTTACTGTTGAATCAGAAGACGAAATAATGGATTTGGATATCTCTTCTCCCCTTCCGCCCAATATCCCGAAACATATTCCAAAGCACAAGATAAAAAACCATATAATGTTGATCAAAATAATCCACCTCTAATTTACAATAGGTATTATATTTTAATATATGTTAGGTTCTATACATATAAGCCTATTCTCTATTGAAAATACTTTTTAGGAGTGTTAAATTTATACTGTGATAATTTTTTACTGGAGGTTTTCCAATGACCATTAAAGATATAATGAAATACATTGAAAGTGAATACACTATTATAAATGATACCCCCTGTGAAATATGCGGCGGGGACTACATATCCAGAGATTCTGATGTAGCTGTAATCAATGGAATCCCTTACGATATATGTGATTGCATTTGTTCAGAATGCGGTCATGAAAAAACATTTCAATTTTGCGCTCCTTTCATAGAAGACAAAGATTTAAAAAATATAAGGGGAATACTGAATTAATCAAATATTTTTCAGAAGCGAAAAGAAGAAATGCTGTAAAATTGTTTTAAAAAGCAATTTTACAGCATTTCTTCTTTCATATTTTATATTTTGTCTATTATTCTTTTAATTTGGGTATCTCAAATTTTAAATTAGCAGAATTTGATGATACATCCTGTATTGATTTCATTATATTAGGTATCTGTTTATAAGCCCAAGCTATATCCGTAGCATATTGGTGCTGCCCCGAATTAGCAGGATTCCATCTCATTTTATAAAGTGTATCTTGATTATACGAAGGGTTGTTTATATATTGAGATGCCAGCCAGCTCGCTCCCCCTTCTATAGCCTTTTCCGGAGTAGACCATCCATTTCTATAAGCTGTATCCGTTCCACCTCTTATGGGATCCTTACCTCCTGCTCCTATTCCAAAAAAATTATACACAGGTGTTCCATAAATATAATTTCCCGCACTGTTTCTAGCACCTCCACTTGCAAGCTGCGAAGTACCGTTTCCAGTTTCAAGCAGGGCATGTGATACTAAATAGGCTGCATTTATATTATTGGCTTTAGCCGCATTTAAAAAAGATTGTCCCATACCTTCAAAAATTCCCTTCCCTTTTAAAAAATCATTTAAGTTATCTACTTCAGTTCCCTCTGTATATGTAAGTTTTAAAAATTGATATTTTCCATAACTATCTAAAAAATTATTCGGATTTACATAATACTTTATTTGATTTCTCGAAGCAGTATTGTCCATTATATTTGCAGCCACAAATACAGGTGTACTATTACCTTTCAAATCAACTTGAGATTTAACTATATCATCTAAAGACACATTATATGCCAAATAGTCATCGGGATTTACATCCACGTCATCTACACATCTGAAATAATCTATATAATAATTATCATAGTCTGTGTTGGCATCCCTATGTATCCCCACAGCTCCATCTCTTTTTACATAGATAATAACTTTATACTTCTCTCCATTAGTCCCCGAACTCAATGTCTTCGAAGAAATTATTTTGCCATTTTCTTCACTGGTATAGCCATTGGTAAGTTCTGTATAAGATCCATCCGGATCATCTTGTGCATTCACAAATATTCTGTATTGAACACTTGTCCCACTACTGCAGTTTATAAAAAATTCCTGCTTTTGAGACGATAAAAGAGGCATGTATTCAAAATTATCAGAGCTTATATTTGGAAGGTACTGGTAATCAGTTCCATCAGAATAAGCATTAGCCGTAGTAAACTGCAATGTTAGAGGCTTATTTAATTTTTTACCTGAAGTTGATTCCACAGCATCGTTTATAATTAAATAATACTCTTTTCCCGGCTCATAGCCACCTGTTTTCGGACTTATTAATACAGTATTGGGATTGCTTCCCAAAGTCACTTCTACAGGAACCGGATTCTTATCTTCATCAGTAACATATATGTTGGAATTATTTACGGTACTCGGTTCCAGATTCCTACTAAATCTAACAACCCATTCTTTATTCGTATTTACATCCACTTTGGGAGTTTCCAACGGAGATTGTGCCAGCACCATCTTAAATTGAAATATTAAAATTGTAAATGTAAAAAATACTCCTAGGGCAAATATCCTTATTTTTTTGTTTTTGTCCAATTGTTACACCTCCATAATCATATAAATAACATTAACTCACTCTGAAATATCATATTTTTCATTGGCAAGGCGCCTTTCAAATTCGGCCATGCTATGATTTGCACTCACATAAACTCTATTTAGTCGATACAGTCCCTTATTTTTATTAGCCCATCCTGACTCCGTAGTAAAAGCCATCTTGTATCCGGCATTTTTTAAAGCTTTTATAGTATTTTCATTCCATTCTCCATAGGGATACGCAAAATAATATATTTTCCTGTTCAATAATTTTTCCAAAAATTCTTTAGAATTCTTCAATGTATATAACTGTTTATCATAGGATAATCTGTCCAATTTATCATGATTTACCGTATGACTTTCAATATCTATTCCATACCTTTCCATTTCTTTCAATTGATTTGAAGTGAGAAAATCCTCCTCTTTATCTATCGTACTTGTTATTATAAAAATAGTAGCTTTAAAGCCAAATTCTTTTAATATTGGGAAAGCATTTTCATAATTATCCCTGTATCCATCGTCAAAGGTGATAACCACTGACTTATCTGGTACAGGTTTGTCATGAGCTAGAAAATCATACAACTCATTCATAGTAAGTGTAGTGTATCCATTTTCTTTTAAAAATTTCATCTGTTCCCTAAATTTTTCCTTTGGAAGTCTCAGTTCATTCCCCTTTTCATATTCTATAGAATGATAATACAGCACCGGAACTGACTGGTTATTATATTTTAAATTCTTACCTGTAAATGTCCTGTCTTTCAATGAGTTCTGGTTGTTCTTTTTATTTATATTTTTTTCTTCACTATTACTATTTTCTGGATTTATTCTATTGCCGATTCCCCCTTTATAGCTCAAAATACCGCAAATTGCAGCAGCAGCAAAAAGTATTAAAGTTATTATAATCAAAAATTTTTTATGAACCATATTTTCACTTTCCTTACATGTTAATTCTATACATCCCATTGATTTAATTATAATACATAAAATTATTAAACCAAAATTTACAGGATTACTTGATTTATGCACATTATACACAAATATTCTGTTTATAACCTGTTATTATTTAATTTCAAGATCATATTTAAATGAAATTTATACCATTATATCATAAATAATCCATTATTTATACACATTATACACAATTTTGTGGACAAGATGTGTATATTTTCAAAACTGCAGTAACCAAATCAAATGATTTATCATATACTATTATCATCCATGCAACTACAAAGCTCATAAATTACAAGAACTATAAATTAACATTTCCTACTACAAAAATATACCTTTATATCTCACAAAACTAAGGGGATCCATTATCTTCTTAGTTTTTTATCTCTTTTTTCTTAACACCTTTTCATTTTTATGATATTATAAAAGTAAGAAAAACTTTTTAAAGAAAGGTGGGGTTGATTTATGAAAGATAACGTTATCAAAGTAAATTTTTCAAAAAACAATAAGAAAAAGAAGACATCATTTTTATCTTCAATAAAATTATTTTTATCAAAATTGTTTAGTTTTACAAATAAGGCCCCTGAAACAAATAAAACAAAAGACAAAGACAATAAAAAAATTATATATTATTTCAAAGATATATCTTAAGGTGCCTATAGATGCACCTTTTTATTATTTATGTGATAAAATCACATTAAACTAACTTTTATTTAAATCAAGTTTATTATAGGAGGGTTAAATATGAAAATCGGACTTGGATATGATGTCCACAAATTGGTTTATAACAGAGCTCTCATATTAGGTGGGGTGACTATTCCTTTTTTCAAGGGATTGCTTGGTCATTCCGATGCTGATGTATTGATCCATGCAATAATGGACAGTTTATTGGGAGCTTCCTGTTTGGGAGATATTGGCAGACATTTTCCAGATCAAGATAAAAAATACAAAGATATATCTAGTCTTGAATTATTATCTAAAGTATTAAATCTAATCAAAACTAACCACTATGTCATAGAAAACATAGATTCCATCATAATAGCTGAAAGGCCAAAATTATCTCCCTACATAGATCACATGAGAAAAAACATAGCTAAAACCTTAGAGATAGACATATCCATGATAAATATAAAAGCTACTACTGAAGAAGGTTTGGGATTTACAGGCAAGGGAAAAGGCATTGCCGCCCAAAGCATATGCCTTTTAAACAAAGATCACTCTAGTTGAAGATAAATAGGAATATTAATTCCTATTTATCTTCCTTGACTTCATAATTATTGACTATATTTTGAACTAATTTTTTAATTGCACTTGCCTGACATATCAAAGACATAACTACGAAGAAAACCATTATTCTCTCTTCTTCTTTTCCTTTAATATTCAAATGCATATCCTCAACTATGCTTTGAAATTTTTCTTCATTAAAGTTTTCTTTTTCCATTAAATCTTTAATACTGTTTTTTTGGAGATCTGAAAATATTTTATATGCATCTTCCCATGATATTATATCGTCTTCTCCATTATTTATTTCATTAAAAGCCAATCCAAACACTTTTTTTATCTCTTCCGTAGTAAGTATTGGTCTCATATAACTTAATAAAATAAGCTGAGTCAGATGAACTTTCGTATATCCCCTTTTCTTCCCATCCTCCAGCTTAGATATAACTTCATTTTTTATATAATTTTGTACTATATTATTTGTATAATTTTCTCCTTCGAATTTATCATTAAGATAATCTATAACCTGAGACAAAAATAAATCATATCTAGGTAAATCCTCATAAGGAATTATTGTATTATTTGATATGTTTTTTGCCACTTTATCTATATACTTCATTTCAAAACTCTGTCCGCCCAATTCTTTACAACCTCCCAATAACATGATAACCCAATTTTGCTCGAACTAAAAATCACTTGATACTAATATTATATGGCATATAAATAATCTTTACAAACTAAAGATTCATAAAATATATAAAAATATAATATTTTTATAATTAAATAGTCTTAAATTACTTAAAATAAGTTAATTTAATACTTGTTATAAGTTATTTAATACTATATAATAAATAATATAAAAAGCTTCTGATCATTAAAAACTTCCGACTATTGTACAAATAATTGCTTTAAATTAAAGATTATATACTAGCCGTCAAAAGAGTATTATGTTACCATAAAGAAAAGCTGAGAGCTTTAAGGGGGTGGCTAAAATCAAAAACAATAAAAAATTTTTTATTATATCAATAGTACTTACTTTTTTATTTCTGTCAACAGGTATTTTTAACATTCAATCAAGTAATTTTCCTGCAGGCAATACTTATAGCATTGCTTATGCCAAAGGTTCACATTTCAGTGTACATGGGCATAGTTCTGGAAGTTTTATCTCACACACAAAATCTTCCGGAGGCAATTTTAAATCAGGAAGTTTTTCTACACCTAAGTCTACTTTCCATAAAAGCTCCAGTGGTAACAGCTCTAGTGGAGATTTTAAATCAGGAAGTTTTTCCAATACACCTAATTCTTCTTCAAAGTCTAGCAACGATAAAGCCAACAGAAGCACTTCTCAGCCTGATAAAAACTATAACAACGAAAGCAGAAGATCTTTTCTTCCCATACCAATTCCCATACCATGGGGATACGGCAGCGGTTACTACGGAACCAGCAGCTTACTGGCAAGTTTTTTCTGGGGTTTTACTAAATTCGTAATATTAATACTAATAATAATATTTATCATAAACAGAATAAATAAATTCAAAAGGAAAAGATAATTTAATTAAGGAGGATTTTTTATGAGCGTGTTAAAAAGAATATCAAATATTTTCAGGTCAAAGGTAAACGGTACTTTAGATGAAATTGAAAACCCTATTGAATTGCTGGATCAGAAATTGAGAGACATGGATGACAGCCTAAATAAAGCCAAATTATCTTCAGCTCAAATATTGGGAAATGTTCATGAAATAGAAAAAAAGATAGAAGAATCAAAAAGGATATCCGCTGAATTTGACAGTAAAGTAAAACTTGCTTTAAAAAAAGGAAATGAAGAGCTGGCCAAAAAGGCCCTGGCAAGAAAGCTGGAAGCTGATAAAAGCTATAAATCTCTTGAAGCAAGTCATAAAGATGCCTGTGAAAAAGCTGAATCAGTAAAAATCAAATTAAAGGAGCTGGAAGAGGAAATTCACAAGACCAGAGTATACAGAGATGAAGCTGCTGCAAGATTCAATAATGCTGAGGCCAGTAAAAAAGTAAATGAAATAATGGCTAATGTAGATACCGGAAATAACAAAATAAATTTAGATGATATTGAAAGAAAAATTCAAAAGAAAGAAGCTTTAGCAGAAGGGTTGGGCGATTTAAAGGAAGAAAATGATTTAGATAAAGAATTCGAGAAACTTGATGAAGTTGATCTTGACGAAGAACTAAAAAAATACAAGCAAAATTAGGTGATACTATGGACAAAATTCGTAAATCTATAGAGCTTGAGAAGGATAAATATGGAAAAATATTTGTAGATATAAGTTTCGCCATAGATAATGTTTCCCCCTTTATAGATAAAGAAATTTTAGCTAGGCGAAAATATTCCGCTAAAATAACAACTTTAAAAAAATATATGGAACTGCTAGAATCCGCAGAAAGCGAACTCAATACAAAAAAATTTTTTAGAAAATCAAAGGAGGATAGATATATTTTTCTATTAGAGTCCTATAAAAATGATCACTCGGAATCTCTATCGCAGCTTGAAAAATGTTCCAATTGTGAATGTTTGAATTGTACGGCCAATTGTAAATTTGACAGCTGTCTTGGATGCAAAAGCAGCTCAAATATAACATATTGTGACAGAGAAAAAATCAACGTTACAAAACATGATGATTTTTCAATCAACCTTCTAAACAACAGAACTGGTAAAAATAACAGATATACTGTCCTAGCCACTCTCCAGGACGTAAAATTGGACAGAAAATATATTATAATTGAAAACATAAAATCCAAGGAAAAATTCATTCTTTATTATTATCCCGGAATTTCAGAGGACAGTTATGGAGAAATTAAAGATGCTCAGGAATTTGATTTTATAGTTTCTACCTTCCAAAGTGTAGATAAATAACCTAAAAAGCTGCAAGTTCAAATACTTGTCCACAGAAATCGCAATTTTATGCACATTTTCTGTGGATAAGTTACATGCCGATATTGTTATACTTACAGCAAATTAATATGAAGTTATCCACGTTGTGGATAACTTCTATTGTTAATATATATTCAATATACTCTAAAATGACTGTGATTTTAAGTAATCAATTGCCTCTTCACGGCTATTTATCCTCCCTAGATATCTAAGTTTGTTGATATCCTCGAGTATATCTTTAATAACCGGACCTCTTTTACCCAGAATTTTCATAACATCTTTTCCATTTAAAAATCTATTTTCCCTTATCTCGCAGTATAACTTATATTCCTTTAGCATACGCTCGATAAAAGCTTTAAATCTTTCCTTTTCGTTTTCTCTATCCAAATTCATCCTGGTAGCATAATTATCACAAAATGCAGTAACAAGTATTCCAATAACATAACCATCATAGCGATAAAAGAATTTATAAACAGCTTTTCTATTATTTAAAGAACCATTTTTAAAAAGTCCCAGTGGATACATATGCCCCCTAACTATATTTTCAATATAGTTTTCTGCCTTTTTAGGGAATTTCAAATTATTACAAAAATTTTTACATATCTCAGCTCCCTTTATATCATGTCCATGAAAGCTTATTTTATTGTTTTCTTTCTTATAAGCTTCATATTTGCCTATATCATGCATAAAACAAGCTAAGCCCAGATATTCGCTGAGCTCAAATTCTCCTATTTTAACTTCAAATACACTTAAATCCAAACCTTTCAAATTCATTTTGCCTTTTAAAATATCCTTAAATACCCCATATGTCAAATTCATATGGGTAAACACATCTTCTACATGATATTTACATTTTCCTATAGTCTTCAATTCATCTATATAGGGCATAATATTTTTTAATATCCCGTAATCATCCATAATTTCAAAAGCCGACCCCGATTGATCTTCCTTTATTATCCACATTAGCTCCCTAAATATTCTTTCTTTAGGTGCTTCCATTACCTTATTTGATATCTTTTCAATTTGTTTTTCCGTTTCCAGATTAAAATGCATACCGCACTTTATATAAAACCTTATTCCTCTCAATATTCGAACAGGATCTTTCTCTAAACTCTTCTCATTTACACTCTTGAGTATCCTGCTTTTTAATGCCCTCCTACCGTAAAACGGGTCAAATATCTTATCATTGATGACTCTCATAGCTATGGCATTTATAGTAAAATCTCTAGTCCCCAAATCCTCTTCAATAGAATTACCTTTCATAGATGATATGTCTATTGTATTTTTGTCTAAGATGCATCTGTATATCCCTGCATCTTCCTTTATAGGGAAAAATTTATAATCTATTTTACTCATTTCTGTCATGAACTTATGAATATTTCCCTTAATCACAAAATCTGCATCTTCAGGTTCCGCCTGTGCACTCATCAATTTATCTCTCACATACCCGCCTACTAAATAAATTTCCAGTTCCATGTCATTTGCTATATTTCTCAAATCATAAATAAATTTTTTCAAATAATTCAAATCAACCACCTACTCTTTATTATTTTACCACATAAAATAGTTTATCTTATAATATCAATAAAATATATAAAATATAATTTCGACACATAATATTCAATTATCCATTTAATTACTATTTTATTCATAAATATTAGCTATAATTTTATTTTATTTTTTTTTGCAGCTAGCCCCATGTATTTAACCTTTTCTACAAGATCAACCATCATTTTATGTACCTCAGTTGTTATTGACTTTTATATACTTGGGTAGTATATTAACTTTAGATGGAATTTCATAAGAAATTTGTAAAATATTTTATGAAATAATGTTGACTTTTAATGTAATTTTTGCTATTATTTAATTGTAGTTATGTCGAATTATGGAATTAAAGGAGGAGAGCATAAATGAAATCTACAGGTGTTGTTCGAAGAGTGGACGAGCTGGGAAGAATTGTAATCCCTATAGAATTGAGAAGAACTTTAGACATTGCTGAAAAGGATGCCTTAGAAATATATGTTGATGGTGAACAAATTATATTGAAGAAATATGAACCAGCATGTATTTTTTGTGGTGATGCAAGAGATGTAATAAACTACAAAGGCAAAAATATTTGTAAGAAATGTTTAAACGAACTCCGACAAGGTAAATAGTATTAATATTTATTAAAAAAGCTGATATGAAACTTTCACATCAGCTTTTTTAATTTTGAAATACCTATCACACATATCCACAAATACAAAAAAAGACATAGCTAAATTAGGCAAAATTCCACCCTTATTTAACTATGTATGTATATTTTTCTATTTAACAAATATGTCTAAATTATAATATAATATTTTATGTTGTTACATAACTCTTCTTCCACCTGTGAAATCCGATCTATTATCCAGACTTGCTATTTTCACAACATCACCAGTTTTAGGTGCATTGATAAAAGATCCATTTCCCACGTATATTCCCACATGATATGCAGGTGAACCGAAGAACACTAAGTCGCCCGGTTGGAGTTCACTCCTTGAAACTGCCACACCAACATTTTGCTGTGCCTGTGAAGTTCTTGGAAGATCTATGCCAAAATGTGCATACACATATTGAACTAATCCCGAACAATCGAAACCTGAAGGTGAAGTCCCGCCCCAAACATATGGCACATTTAAAAAGTTAGAGGCATATGCTACTACTGCATTTGATGTCGCTGTCTCACTGCCGCCTCTCGAAATACTACCGGTTATTCTCGGTGCCGCCTTTCTAATTTCCTGTACATTATTTGCTGCTGAAGCAATCATTTTTGAAGTTTCCGTATCAGCTACTGCAAGTTCCTTCTCCTTAGCATCCAAAGACTTTATCAAAGTATTCTCGCTGTCTTTATCACTGTTAAGCTTGGACAATTTTTCTTCATTATCAGATTTTAACACCGAAAGTTTTTCATTTTCTTGATCAAGATTTTGTTTTTGAGCAGATAATTGTTCTTTTTTAGTCGTTAAACCCGATATGACATTTTTGTCAAAGCCCATTACCTTTTTTACATTATCTAACCTAGATAAAAAATCATTTAAATTATTAGCATTTAGGACTACACCTAAATAACTGTTGGAACCATTTATGTACATAGCTTTTACTCTTTTATTAAACAACTGCTGTTGGTTCTCTAGATTCTTTTCAGTTGATTCTATATTTGATTGAGTAGCTTTTATATTATCAGTAACATTGTCAATATCTTTTTTGTTATCGTCAATTTGCTGCATAACTTGTCCTATATCATTATTTAATTTTTCAACTTTAATCTCCAAATCTTGTTTTTGCTGCTTAACTTCAGTTAATGAATCAGAATTACTTGGTGCCGCAAAAACATTTGCCCCTGTTGACAAAGCTAATGTTAAAGCCATAGCAACAGATAAGGTTTTTCTATTCAATTTATCTACCTCCCATTTTAATATTAATTTATTTTTTCCAAATTATAAATTTGGGCGCCAAATTAAATAAATTTAAAAAGATACTCTCTGGAGTATAATTTTAAATTTAAAACAGCACAGCTTTATTATATCATTAAACCATGGTTCATCTCAACGCTTATGATAAATTTTTCTTAAAAATATTAGATTTTTTTAATAAAACCCCATGATTTATTAATAATTTAATTATTTTTAAGCAATATTTTTAACAATATATCAATAAATATCTGCACTATTTTGGATCTATTTTTAAATATTACAAATTAATTGAATGTATATATATGTCAGATTTAACAGTATCTCTATCTTTGGCTACCCTTTTCACTGCATCTTTTTTACTCAGTCCCCTATCCATATACATTTTTATATGTTCTTCTATAGACAAATTCATCCATTTTTTCTTTCTTTCCTCTGCAATTTCCTCTTTGCTCTTGCCTTCCACTACAATTACAAATTCGCCTTTTATCTCTCTGTTCTTGTAATAATTTACTATCTTTCCCAGAGAAGCTCTGAACACTTCTTCATGAATTTTGGTAAGTTCTCTGCAGACAGCTGCATGCCTGTCACCCAAAACACTTCTCATCAGCTTTAAAGTACTTAACAATCTGTGGGGAGCTTCATAAAATATCAAAGTTTCCCTTCTCTCAGCTATATCTTCTAAGACATTCTTTTTACTTTTAACATCTCTAGGTAAAAAACCTTCAAAAATAAATTTTGAAGCATCCAGTCCCGAATAGATCAGCGCTGTAGTAACAGCTGTAGCTCCAGGAATCACTTCAAAATCTATTCCATAGTCTATACAATTATGTATCATAACACTGCCTGGATCTGATATTCCAGGAGTTCCCGCATCACTTACTAAAGCTATGTTGTCTCCACTCTTTAATTTTTTAATCAATTCTACAGATTTTTCCTTTTCATTGAATTTATGATAGCTGACAAGCGGTTTTTTTATATCAAAATGATTTAATAATTTCAAGCTTCTTCTTGTATCTTCAGCAGCTATTAAATCCACTCCCTTAAGGATTTCCAGGGCACGCAAAGTTATATCCTGCAAGTTGCCTATAGGAGTTGCAACTAAAAATAACTTTCCCATCATACACCATACCTTTCCTCAGATCTTCCATATATTCTATCTATTTCATCCGTATAACTTCCATCCGGTTCATGTATATATAAAGATGCACCCCACTTTAAAAAACGGCCTCCGTTGTTCTGGCCTTCTATAAGCACCATGTTGGGAGCTTTATATATACTAGGGCAAACCATCCTTATAAACTTGGGCTCAATCTTATACTTCCTCATTGTACACATGATGTCTGCAAACCTGTCAGGTCTATGAATCATATAAATTTTACCATTATCCTTTAAAAGGACTTTGGCAGCCTTTACAACGTCTTCCAGATCACAACAAATTTCATGTCGGGCAATGGCATTTTCATTTTTTGAATTTATAATTCCAGAATTCCTCAATTTGTAAGGCGGATTTACTGTGACTACATCAGATTCAGGCATGGTTTTCAAATATTCCAGATCCCTTAAATCTCCATGAAAAATTTCTACTTTTCCCTGTAGGTTATTTAACTTTACAGATCTATTGGCCATATCCACCATTTCTTTTTGTATCTCTATGCCGATTATTTTACCAGCAGGAGTTTTCCCAGCCAGTATAAATGGAACTATGCCGCTGCCGCTGCATAGATCAATCACACTCGCATTCTTCTTTATATTCGCAAAATTAGCCAGTAAAACGGCATCTACCCCAAACCTGAAAGCATCTTTTTTCTGAATCAAATGCAGACCCTTTAATTGTAGATCATCTAAGGTTTCACCTTTTCTTAAAAAATTACTCTTCAAATTTAATACCTCATTTCCAGTCTGGTTCATTATTCATCTTCAATATTTATAATTATGATTTAAACACAGATTCTTGTCAATTAAATTTGGATAAAAGAATTTAAGCACAAAAAATCCCCAGATAAATATTCCAGGGAACAACGACTTCACTCTATTTACTATTTTGCATATCATTTTGGCTTTTCACATTACTCTGACTTTTAGAAGATTGTGTGTTTGAACTATTATTTTCAACTGCATTGAATTTACTATTTAATATGATTATATCCACTCTCCTATTTCTGGCTCTTCCAGCTTCACTTGAATTATCAGCAATAGGCCTGTATTCACCATATCCAACCGCCGAAAGCTTTTGGGGCGGAATACCGGATTTCATTATAAGAAATTCAGTAACATTAGACGCCCTGTCACAGGATAATTTCCAATTGGAAGAATATTCGCTGTTACTAATAGGCACATTATCTGTATGTCCTTCTATCCTAATGTAATTTCCCAATTGATTTAAAATCTTGCCCATGTCAGTAAGCTTTTGCTGAACTTGAGGTCTTATTCCCGCTTTCCCGGTATCAAACAACAGAGTATCATTCATGCTAACTACAAGACCTCTTTCAGTTATTGTAGTAGATACACCACTGCTCATGCCGTTTTCTTTAAGGTATTTATCCACTTGTGATTTTAATTCCGCTAATTTTTTTTCTTCTTGAGCTGAATTCAGACTGTCTATTTTATTCACATCATCCTTAATGCTGGGTTTGTTGTCTTGACCTATTATAGTCTTTCCACCTCCCATGGCTACACTCAAAGATTCGGAAAGCTGTTTGTATTTATTTTGATCCACCTGACTCATGGAATACATAACAATAAAAAATATCATAAGCAGTGTTATCAAATCAGAGTAAGTCAGCATCCATCTTAACCCCTCTGGTTTTTTGCTTGGTTTTTTCCTCCTTCTCATACTTGAGCCTTCCCTTCCAATTCTTCATATCTCAATAATTCTTCTTTATTCAAAAAGCTCTTCAATTTTTCCGCTATGGTATTCGGATTTATTCCTTCCTGAATATAGAGTACACCCTCAATAATAAGTGTCTTTTCCTTTACTTCCTTCTCATCTGCTTCTTTTAATCTATTTCCTATGGGGAGCCACAGAAGATTTGCGGAACCAATACCATATAATGTAGCCAAAAATGCCAGTGCTATTTTAGGTCCTAATGTAGAAGTATCCTCCAAATTCCCCAAAACGTGCACTAGCCCCATTACAGTACCTACAATACCCATAGTAGGTGCATAACCGCCTGCACTTTCAAATATATCGGCACCCTCTCTGTGTCTTTCTGACATAGAATCTAGTTCTAATTCCAATATACTTCTGACAGCTTGCGGATCTACTCCATCTACAACAAGTTGAAGACCTTTTTTTATAAAGGGATCTAGATTAGGATCATTAGAAACTTCGCCTTCCAAACTCAACAAACCATTTTTCCTTGTTTTATAGGATACATCCTTAAAATATGAAATTAAAGCCGGCAAATCTGTTTTCCTGGGATTAAAAAGTACTTTAAATATTTTAGGAATTCTTTTTAATATATCCATTGGGAAAGATAAACCTGTAGCACCAATTGTTCCACCAAAAACTATTATGGCCGCAGTAGCTCCTAAAAGTGCTGTTGCCTGACCACCTTCCAGCATATAACCAGCTACTACTGAAAATAACCCAAACAGCAAAAATATAACAACAGATATATCCATTTTTTCTCCTCCATCTAGTTAATTTAATCCTGGCTTTTAGTTTACACTTGTTACATCTATATAAATATTCGTATAAAATTTAATAGTCTTTACCGTTAATGCAAATTATTCGGAGATATAAACTTCATTTATACAGGTTAATTTTTTAACACTTACAGGCACAGGTTTTTTATCTCTCTAGAATTAAATCCATACAGATACTTGTCCAATTTAAAAAGACTACCATACTTAGGCAGTCTTTTTAAATGTTAATCTTCCTGAACTGGTGCTCCTACCGGGCAAACATTAGCACAGTTTCCGCACTCTATACAGGTATCTGCATCTATTACAAATTGAGTATCCCCTTGACTTATAGCATCAACTGGGCATTCTGAAGCACATGTTCCACAACTTACACAAGCATCTGTAATTTTATATGCCATTTATGTCACACCTCCTTATAGATCCTACTATTATTTATCCTATCCCTTGCTATTCTACCATATTTATTATTACTTTTAAAGAGAATTTTATAATACCATGTAACCCATATCTTCAAGACACTGTATTATTTTATCCTCCGTTACAAAATAATTGTCATACACCACGTACACTTCACTTTTTTCTCTATTAATCTCAAAGGCAATAATTCCCTCATTGCTGGAAATGCAATGTCTTATTCTATTGATATCTTCGGAAGTACGCATATCAGAAACTTTAAGTACGGATTTCATATGCCACCTCTCTAATCCTCTTTAAATAATTTTTTAATTGAATTTGCATCTGTTTTTTCCACATTTTCATTTTCCGTATTGACTTCTACCTCATCATCATTTGCGCTGTCTTCAAATTCCCCTGAAACCATTTCAACTTGGTCTATAGATACTTCTTTTAATACATCCTCCCCATCTTCATTTTTTATTTTTACTTTAACATTTTCCTTCACAACAGAATTTCCTATAACCTCTCCACTTCCATAATCCGTTTTTATAATGGAACCTTTTTTAGGTAATTTTTGTCTTATCTTTTCATATGCCTCCTGTTCATAATTCAAGCAGCACATAAGTCTTCCACATATACCGGATATTTTAGTTGGATTCAAAGATAAATTTTGTTCTTTTGCCATTTTTATAGATACAGGCACAAAATCCCCCAAAAATGTAGAACAGCACATAATCCTTCCGCAAGGACCCAATCCACCTATCATTTTGGCTTCATCCCTTACCCCTATTTGCCTAAGTTCTATCCTTGTTCTGAATATAGAAGCAAGATCCTTTACCAATTCCCTAAAGTCCACCCTGCCGTCTGCGGTAAAATAAAAAATTACTTTATTATTATCAAACGTATATTCCACGTCTATAAGTTTCATCTTTAAATTATGCTGTTTGATTTTTTCTACACATATTCCAAAAGCTTTTTTTTCCTTCTTCTTATTATCATTGTACTTCTTTATATCTTCTCCCGTAGCCACTCTTAAGACATTTTTAAGTGGTGAAACAATATCACTTTCATCTATATTTTTCGGTTTTATGACACATCTGCCAAATTCAACTCCCCTTGCTGTCTCTACTATTACGTTGTCTTCTTTTTGTATATCTAAATCAGCCGGTGAAAAATAATATATTTTACCTGCTTTCTTAAAACGTACACCTACTACCATTACCATATTTAATCTATACCTCCTGCATTTTCACCAACATAGAATCAAAAACCAATGCCGGATTAACGTTTTTTCCCAGTTTTCCTTTAGTTGCCTTGACAATATTAACAAGAGCATTTAACTTTTTAAATGAAAACATTTCACTTATAATTTTTATATATTCAAATTTATCCGCATTTACAATCAACTTTTTATTGCCTGTTTCCTTATACACAAGTACATCACGTATATACGCCAAAATGCAAGTTAGTATTTCCTGCCACTCATCTTTTATACTGAGCAAATAATTAGAAAATCGTAAAAAATAATCCACGTCATCATCTTTCAACCTTTTGAGCATATCCGCGACAGCATCCCTTATTTCACATAAATGAGAGTCGGAAATGAATCTTTCCGCTCTCCCAGGTATTCCGTCACTAAAAGCTAGAACGGAATTGATCTCCTCTTCATCCAACTGAGGATATCTATTTCCCAAAAACAAAAGCATATCCTCTTGACTCAACCTGTTAAACTTGTAAACCTGGCACCTAGATTTTATTGTATCCAAAATGCCATCCAATTTTTCACATAGAAGCACCATAAAGCTTTCTAAAGGGGGTTCTTCTATAGTTTTTAGCAATGCATTTTGGGCTGCTTCTGTCATTTTATCAGCATTATATATTATTATCACCTTTTTATCACACTCATAAGGCTTTTTATTTATCTCTTCAATTATATTTTTTGACTCTTCTATTCCAATGGATTTTCTTCCTTTAGGCACTTTAAACTCAATCATATCAACATAAGGTTTTAGTTCATTCTTACCCAATACTCTTATAGCCATTTCTTTAGCAACCATACTCTTGCCTATACCATTTTCCCCTACTAAAATATGGGCATGTGAAAATCTGTTCAATTTTATGGAATTTTTTATCTGCAATTTTATACCCTGATGTCCTATTATTCTATAAGAGCTCACTAAATATTCCTCCTGTTAAATTCTTATGAATTTATCCACGTCCACCACAAATATATTAGCTCCTCCAACTTCTACTTCCACTGGATAGGGCATATATACTCCTGTAGAGCTGGCAACAGATGAAGGAGTCGTTATAATCTGTTTCCTGGTTTTACAGATTTTTTCTATACGATCTATAACCTTATCCACGTCTTTTTCTTCAACGCCTATCATCAAAGTGGTATTACCTGCTTTTAAAAATCCTCCTGTAGTAGCAAGTTTAGTTACTTCAAATCCACCTTCCGTCAAAGTTTCCAACAAGTCGCCAGCATCGTCATCTTGAACAATAGCTATAATCAACTTCATAAGGGTTCCTCCTTATCACCTATTTAATTCAAGAAATATTCCTCAAATTAATATAATAATTATAACATAATTTTCATTATCTTATGTCAGTTTAGATACTAACTTTATTATACTTTATTTAAGTATATTTTTTACTAGAAAATATATATCTTTATGTACTTCATCCACACTCTTTATTTTTCCGTTCTGTACACAAGAGACCTTATTCCAATTATATCTGTCAGAAATATATAATGCATTTTCATAGG
Organism: Clostridium lapidicellarium; assembly: GCF_041224415.1. NCBI lineage: Bacteria > Bacillati > Bacillota > Clostridia > Eubacteriales > Clostridiaceae > Clostridium > Clostridium lapidicellarium. Next base: position 329,609 of record NZ_JBGFFE010000002.1, read on the forward strand.
ATTTCGTTAAATAGCGATAATTACTTTCATGTATATCTTTTATGGAATTTCCCGTAAATTTATTGTCCCTATGGACAACAAGTTGCCTGCTGTATTCAGGCGGCATATCCAAGAATATTACACAATCAGGTACAGGAAGTTCAAATATATTGAATTCAAAATCCCAAAGCCAGCCTAAGAATTTATTCTTTTCTTTTAAATCATCAATTTTAGAAGCCTGATGTATCATATTTGCTGTAGTGTATCTATCTGCCAATACTATTCCACCTTGATCGTAAAACTTTTTCCATTTCATTTTATATGACGCAAATCTATCCACGCTGTAAAATGTAGAAGCTGCATAGGCATTAACATCTTCAGGGTCTTTCCCGAAATCTCCGTTTAAATACATTTTGACAAGAGCTGAAGAATTACTGGCATAATCAGGATATTCCACTTTTGTTATATCGTATTTTTCTTTCAAAAGTCTCTTATAAAGTATTTCCGTCTGCGTTGCTTTGCCGCTTCCATCACATCCTTCTATAACTATAAGTTTTCCCTTTAATGATGATTTCAATTTCATTTCCTCCAAAATTTATTTGATAATTTTTATTTCATTGTCCTTTATCCCTATCAAATCCGCCCCATTTTCAACATAATAGCTGATAATTTCTACAATATTTCTGTCTATCAATTCTCCCATCAGAAGTATGGGAACTCCCGGCGGATAAGGTATTACATTCACCCCGCTTATTTTTCCTACGGAATCGCCCAAACTCACACCTTGTTTTTCCCTTCTCAAAGCTTCCCAAGGTAACATTTTAGCCTCAGGTATATCATATTCAACTATATCCAAACATTTATGCTTAAGCTTATCCAGATTGCAATTTTTCAATGCATTATATAATGCATCATATTCTTCCTTCCTGTTAAAGGGTGAAAAGATAAGTATTACATTTGAACTGTCGCTCATCTCACACTGTATTCCGCATTTTCTTAAATATTTCAGCAATAAATTTCCATCAAAATTTTTTTCCAGGTTTATAACATATCTAGTTGTATCCATATCCCATATATCAGGTAAATTTGCATCCATACTGTGTTCCCTATTAAAACTTGCTATATCTTCTCTCCCGATTATGCTCAGACCACTTACAGAATTTATTTTTTCCCCATAATATTGATTCCTTTTAATAAGTTTTCCATAATCCCTGCATCCGTATTCTTCCAAATAAAACCTGGCATAATCCATGGAACAAAGCGCTATATAGGAAGGACTAGTACTTGAAAATACATCGAAATAAAAATCTGCCCTGTCAATATCGTCTTCGTTATTAACGTGAAGATAAGCACTTTGAGTCAAACTGCACAGAGTTTTATGAGCACTTGTAACTACCATATCTGCTCCCAGTTTTACCGCACTTTTAGGTAAATCCGGGTGAATTCCAAAATGAGCTCCATGCGCACAGTCAACCAATACCTTCATATTATACTTTTTAGCTTCTTCTATTATAAGCTTTAAATTACTGCACAAGCCATAATAATTAGGATATGTAACTACGATGCCCTTGGCATCTTTATTTTTTTTTATAATTTGTAAAAAATGCTCCAAATCTATAGAAACTGGAGCATTTAATCTTTTACTTATAATATTTTTTAAATATACGGGTTTTAATTTTCTCATAATTATACCATTGAATATGGAACTATGGCAGCTTCTTCCCACTAAGATCTTATCACCCTCATTAAAACTGCTAAATAGCATTATCATATTTCCAGAGGTGCTGCCATTGACTAAAAAATAAGATTTTTTGCTTCCATAAAAATCCCTAAGACGCTCACTTGCATCTAATATTATACCCTTCTGGTTATGAAGGTTGTCTACACCCTCTATTTCTGTAATATCAAACTTTAAAATATTGTCTGCAAATTTTCTTCCTATAGAAGTATTATAAAATCCCCTTCCATTTTTATGTCCAGGCATACAAAAGGATATATTGTTTTCCTTAATATACTTCAAGACTCCATTTAAAAGTGGTAATTCTGACAATTCTTTGTCTCTCCTCTTATTATATAATGTACTATAGTCTTCTTTATTCTTTTCCTATAGTGCTCGTAAAAATCCAAATTATTTTTTAATTTCAACAGTCTTTCTTCGCAGGAGGAACAAATCCCTCTGCCATATATTATTATACCATTACTCAAAGGCTTTCCACATATAATACAATATTTTTTTTTCATTCATATCCTCCTAGTAAGTCGTATTTGCAAATTAATAAAATAAGTTTATTATTTAAATTCTTACCTTTTAATGTAGATGATATTCAATTTTATTTTTTCTTATAATATATAATATTCAATTTTACACTAAAATTTGTTTTGTCCACCTAAATAATTTTATTTTTATTTATACTAAGTATTTAAAATTATATTTTATAAGTTATAATATATGTAACTACATTTAATTTAAATTTCAGCGGAGGATTTCATCATATGATTTCAATTTATAAAACCATGGATACATCAAACAAGTTACAGGCTCTAGATACTATAGAACACGGATGTTGGATCAATATTGTAGCTCCTACGGATGAAGATCTGCTTCTGATATCAAAAAAATCGGGAGTTTCATTGGATTTTCTAAGAGCTGCCCTCGACGAAGAAGAAACATCCCGTATAGATACCGAAGATAATAACTTACTGGTAATAGTTGACATACCTTTTACAGAAATGGAAGTTAATTCCTTGACTTATGATTCCTATCCTCTGGCAATTATCCATACGGAATTTAACCTGATAACAGTTTGTTTGAAAAACAGCAAAATACTTACAGATTTTATAGATGGAAAGGTCAAATCCTTTTATACCTTTAAACGTTCCAGATTTATTTTACAGATACTATACAGAATAGCAAGCTACTATTTGCTCTATCTGAGACAAATAGATAAAAAAAGTGTAATGATAGAGCAAAAGCTGCACAGATCCATGAAAAATAAGGAATTTATTCAGCTTCTATCGCTGGAAAAATCTCTTGTTTATTTTTCTACATCATTAAAGGCAAATGAAATAACTTTAGAAAAAATGCTGAAATTAGAGATTTTACAGAAATATCCTGAAGATCAAGATATAATGGAAGATGTCATTATCGAAAATAAGCAGGCAATAGAAATGACAAATATCTACAGCAATATTTTAGGCGGAACTATGGATGCATTTGCCTCTGTAGTATCCAACAATCTAAATATAGTAATGAAATTTTTAGCCTCTGTAACTATAGTTATGTCCATTCCAAACATAATATTCGGCTCCTTTGGAATGAATTTAAAGGGAATACCCTTTGCTGCTTATAAAAATGGCTTTTGGAGCGTATATGTAATAACAGCCGTTATTTGTGTAATATGTATAATATTCTTGAAAAAAAGGGATTTATTTTAATTAATTTTGGGATGTGATATTTTGATTGGAAAGAGATTGAAAAAAGGGGATACCATAGGTATTATATCTCCATCAGGTGCCTTGGAACCTGAAAAAATAGAAAATAGCCTTAAGACCTTAAATGATCTTGGCTTTAATATAAAAGAGGGAAAACACATATATGACAGGTGGGGTTACCTGGCGGGAAAAGATATGGACAGAGCCCAAGACTTAATGGACATGTTTATGGATCAAGAGGTTGATATGATATTATGTACACGGGGCGGTTACGGCACTATGAGAATATTGGATCTGATAGATTTCAATATAATAGGAAAAAATCCCAAGATATTTGCCGGATTCAGCGACATAACCGCATTGTTGAATAGCATATTTCAAAGGTGCGGTATTATTACCTTTCATTCTCCTATGTGTAATACGGACTTTGATGATTTTACATTAAAAAGTTTTTTGAATACATTAATGAACGGCCACTCTTCACTTATCATAGAAAACCCTGAAAATATACCTACAAATTATTTTAACGGTGAATATGCAAGTGGAAAACTAATTGGAGGCAATCTATCATTGATATGCAGTTTACTTGGTACCCCCTATTCCATAGACACTACAGATAAAATACTGTTTATAGAAGATATAGGTGAAGAACCTTATCGAATTGACAGAATGCTCACCCAGCTTACATTAAGCGGCGATCTTCAAAAATGCAGGGGGTTCATCATAGGTCAATTCAAAAACTGTCAGCTTCCACACTATGAACGAAGTCTCACTTTGACCGAAATATTAGAAGATAGAATACTGAGTTTAAAAAAGCCTACCTTAAGCAACTTTCAATCGGGTCATTCTTATCCAAGAATAACTCTTCCAATCGGCACCAACGTAGAAGTTGATTTCAAGGAGGGAAAAATCAATTTATTGGAACCTGCAGTAAAATGATAAATATAAAGCAGCCTTTTTACCAAATAGACTGCTTTATTACTATACTTATATGGAGGCGCCGCCCAGACTTGAACTGGGGATAAAGGTTTTGCAGACCTCTGCCTTACCACTTGGCTACAGCGCCCTATTAATATTCAACGAACTTTATTATATCATTAATACATATATCCTGTCAATCCAAATATGTTATAATATAGACAGAGGTGATATTATGAGTTATGAAAATTTAAAATCTGCTGTAGATAATAGTACGAATATTGTATTTCTAGGAGGCGCAGGAGTTTCCACAGAATCAAATATCCCAGATTTTAGATCTGAAGCGGGTCTTTATAAAACTAAAAACAATTATTCATATCCTCCTGAAGTAATGTTAAGTCATTCATTTTTTATGTCTCATACTGAAGATTTTTTTGAATTCTACAGGAAAAAAATGATATATAAAGATGCAAAACCAAACGATGCACATTATGCTCTAGCTGAATTGGAAAAAAAAGGAAAATTAAAAGCCATAGTAACTCAAAACATAGATGGCCTTCACCAGATGGCAGGATCAAAGAATGTTTTAGAGCTGCACGGTTCAATTCACCGAAATCACTGTACCAAATGCCATAAATTTTTCGATTTGAATTATATAATAAACAGTCCCGATATTATTCCTAAATGTGATAAATGCAACGGACTTGTGAAACCCGACGTAGTCTTATATGAAGAAAGCTTAGACATGAATGTATTAAACAAATCTGTCCAATACATAAGTCAAGCTGACACCCTAATTGTAGGGGGAACATCCCTGGTAGTATATCCTGCTGCAGGATTAATCAATTATTTCAAAGGCAAAAACCTTGTACTTATAAATAAATCCTCTACACCCTATGACAATAGAGCTGACATAGTTATACACGATAAAATAGGTACAGTTCTAAAAAGTGTTTTGTGAAAATAATATGGGAGGAAAAAATATGCCTAGATTTGCATAAATCAAACCTAGGCATATTATTTTATTTTAGAATCCATCTCAAGCTATTTAATCTCCACTTTATATTTATTTTTGAGTTCATTCGTAAATTGATTGTATTTAAATATCTGTCTTTCCTGAAGCAATCCATTTTTAATTGCACCTTTAACTTCATCAAAAGTTTTTACAGAAGGTCCTTCTTTCTTCTCAACTTTTATAAGATGATACCCAAATTGAGTTTTTACAGGCTGGCTCACCACTCCTATATCCAACTGAAAAGCTGCATTTTCAAATTCAGGCACCATTTGTCCTCTTGTAAATTTTCCAAGATTTCCTCCTTGTTTTTTTGACGGACATAGAGAATATTTCACAGCAGCATCTTCAAAAGGCAATCCATTTTTTATCTTTTCCAATACCTTATTGGCTTTTTCAAGAGAGTCCAGCAGTATATGCTTTGCAGTTATGCTTTCAGGATTTTTATACATATTTCTATTGGCATTATAATAATCTTTAACTTCATCATCTGTAACTTTAGCAACCTTTATAATTTTACCAACTGCTACTTGAGTTAATATTTGTTTCTTAGCAGCTTCTATTCTAGCCAAATAATTCTTATCATCTTCCATATGCTCATCTTTAGCATAATCATAAACAAGTTCAAAAGATATTAGCTCGTCTAACAACTGCTGTTTGCCTTTTTCAGTTTTAAAATATTGCTGTCTTTCCGGTGGAAACTTTCTTATTGAATTTTGCAAATCTTGTTCAGTTATTTTCATACCATTGACAACTGCTAATACATCATCTCGCATATATTTTCTCCTCATTTATATATTTTATTGTATAAAACTAAGAGTTTCAGGTTCACCTGAAACTCTTGGTGGCCAGACCAGGAATCGAACCAGGGACACGAGGATTTTCAG